>BNXD01000014.1 GCA_025999315.1 Bacteroidia bacterium
ACCCCGGTGGGCCGACAGTGGCGAGGGATGCACTGTTTTGAGGATGCAGTTGCGCCCGGGGTCGATCATCGCCCCCTTGTTCTGGGCGTACGATCCCCAGAGCATGTAGACCACGTGCTGTTTGGTCTGCGATATGGCCCGGATGATCTGGTCGGTGAACTGCTCCCAGCCGTGACCGGCGTGAGAGGCGGCCGCTCCGGCGCGCACCGTCAGCACGGCGTTGAGCAACAGCACTCCCTGTGCGGCCCAACGGTCGAGGTTGCCGCTGGCGGGGATCGGACGGTTCAGATCGTCGCGTACCTCCTTGAAGATGTTCTGCAACGATGGGGGGAAAGGCACCCCGTCGCCCACCGAGAAACACAACCCGTTGGCCTGTCCCGGGCCGTGATAGGGGTCCTGACCGAGTATCACCACCCGCACGTCGCTCACCCGGCACTCGTCGAGAGCGCGGAAGATGTTTTTGGCGCGGGGATAGACCACCCCCCCGGCGTACTCCTGACGCACGAATCCCGTCAGGTCGACAAAATACTCCTTGACGAACTCTCCGCTCAGGAGCTCTTTCCAATCCCCGGCAATACGTACGTCCATATCTTTAAACAGTTTCTAAGAATAATGGCATGTCGCAGAACGTTTCCCGGTCTCGAAGAGACCGGCGGTTCCGAACCACACTTTGCGTTTCGCTTTTTGGGCGGATGCTCGCCACCTGACCGCAATACACCCGGAGCCTGCGGCCCCGAGATTTGCAGCCTTGCAGAACGACCCGGAGAGCGACCCACCGCCGGCTCCTGCCCGCACAAACTAAAGATCGGTCTGGCATCGGTTCTCACTTGCCGTACGCGCGACGACTCTCCGTCGCCTGCGGCCCGAAATCACTGAAGATCACCATCTCTCTCACTCCCGCTCCCACTCGGTGCCCTCCTTGCCGTCCTTCAGGCGGATGCCGATGGAGGCGAGGCGGTCGCGGATCAGATCGGAGGTGGCCCAGTCCTTCTGCGCCTTGGCCTGGCCGCGTATCTCGAGCACCATCTCCACCAGCGGCGGGACCAGATCGTCGGCCCCCGCTCCGTTCTCGTCCCTCAGCCCCAGGATGTCGAACGTCCAGGTGCGGACAACCTCGCGCAGACGCTGCAGATCGGTCGCCGAGATGCTCTGTGCGCCGTCGTGTAGCTGGTTGATGGTGCGCACCCACTCGAAAAGGGTCGAGATGACGATCGGCGTGTTCAGATCGTCGTCCATCGCCTGACGACAGTCGCGCTCCAGAGCCTCCACATCGATGGTCGACTCGCCGCCCGGGGTGAGCCTGTCGAGGGTCGCCACAGCCTTCATCAGCCGGACGAGCCCCTTCTCGGCCCCATGCAACGCCTCGGCCGAGAAGTCGAGGGTGCTGCGGTAGTGGGCCTGAAGGATGAAAAACCGTATGGTCATGGGCGAGAAAGCCTGCCCCAGCAACTTGTGCCGTCCGGTGAAGAACTCCTCGAGGGTGATGAAGTTGCCCAGCGACTTGCCCATCTTCTGGCCGCTGATGGTGATCATATTGTTGTGCATCCAGTATTTGGCGGCCTGGTGACCCGTGGCGGCCACGCTCTGGGCTATCTCGCATTCGTGGTGGGGAAACATCAGGTCCATCCCCCCGCCGTGAATGTCGAACCGCTGGCCCAGATACTTGACGCTCATGGCCGAACACTCCAGATGCCACCCCGGAAAACCGTCGCTCCACGGCGAAGGCCAGCGCATGATGTGCTCGGGCGAGGCCCTCTTCCACAGCGCGAAGTCGTGGGGGCTGCGCTTGTCGTCCTGTCCGTCGAGCGAGCGGCCGCCGCCCTGCATCTGCTCGATCACGCGCCCCGAGAGGATGCCATACCGGTGTTTTTTGTCGTACGCCTCGACGTCGAAGTAGACCGAGCCGTTGCTCTCGTAGGCAAAACCATGAGAGAGAATGAGTTTGATGAGCTCGATCTGCTCGATTATGTGGCCCGAGGCCATGGGTTCGATCGAGGGCGAGAGCACCCCCAGCCGCTCCATGGCCTGATGATAACGCTCGGTGTAGTAGTGAGCCACCTCCATCGGTTCGAGCTGCTCGAGCCGCGCCCTTTTGGCCAGCTTGTCCTCGCCGTGGTCGGCGTCGTTCTCCAGATGGCCCACATCGGTGATGTTGCGCACATAACGCACTCTGTAGCCCAGCGAGCGCAGGTAGCGCAGCAGTATGTCGAAGGTTACGGCCGGCCGCGCATGACCCAGATGGGGATCGCCATAGACCGTCGGTCCGCACACATAGACCCCCACAAACGGCGGATCGATCGGCTCGAAGAGCTCCTTCGTGCGCGAAAGGGTGTTGTAGACATGCAATCGGGACTCCATTATCTCTGCAATCTTTCTATTTCTTTTCTGATCTCTTCTATTGCTTCTCTGTTTTTTATCTCTTTCCTTTCGCCGACTTTTTCCGAGAAGAGATAAAACACCTTACCCCCGAACACCTCCGTGAATTTACGGTGTGTATCGGCCTGCAAGCCGTACTCCTTGAATATTTCGGGCAGCTGGATGCCGGTGTTTACCGGCTTGATCTGCAATCCGATATATTTTCCATCTATCTGAATATAAAAATCGACATTGAACAGTCTGTCCCACTCGTCGGGTGCGGAGAGGATCTTTACGCCCAATTCTTTTTCGAGCTGACCGTAAATAGTCTGAATTTCGGTAACATATCCTTCATAAGTTCGATCGATGACCATCTGCATCATGTACTCCACGCAATCCTGCTCGGTCACCTGTTCTACTTCAGACCGTATCACTTCGGTTATCTTGACATACAACCGTTTGCCGAGCTCTTCGATATGCTCTTTTGGCCGGACGTGGCTGAAGTAATACTCTCGCCACTGCTCCAGACTTTCGGGTGAACATCGACGAATAGATTCCGATGTGGCGCCGACATTCCGCTTGAAATTCAGCTGGAAACGATTCATGGCGCTATTCAATATCCACTCTTTTGCCATCGGCATCGTATTTTAGAAATCGTTGTTTATGTTTGAACTCCACGCTCCGGTCCACCTCCGCAAGCCCTGCCTTCAGCAGGTGGGCGTTTATGAACGTTCGGTTTTCAAGATAGAGATAGCACAGCAGATTGTTGTCGCCATCGTACTTCACCTGGTCGAACCGCATAAAAACCCGCTTGCCCCGTGTTTTGTCTGTTATGAACTTCTCGGCCGCTCCGTTCACATCCTGGCGCTTTTTTATGCCGATCAGCCTCACTACAAGTCCATTGTTGAGACGCACCCTGTCCACCGCCAGCACCTCTCTGACCGAGTAGAACTCCTCGCGCTCGGACGGGGTCTGCCTGTCCATCCGCGAGCCAAACTTCATCTTTTTGACATCCCCCTTTTTGTCGAGGGCGTGCGGGTCTTCAAATGTATACGGTTGCTTGCAAATCTCTGCAGCGTAGTCGATCTCACCCTGCCCTGACGCGACAAACTCGTAAGTCGTGCCGAGCATGTCGCGCTGACCGGCTTCCAGTTTATCTCTTATCACCGGAATAAATTCGGGATTTATCTCATAGCCGATCGAATTTCTGTCGAGTTTTTTGGCCGCCAGAGAGGTTGTTCCGCTGCCGAGAAACGGATCGAGGACAGTTTCTCCCACAAAGGAGAACATCTTTATCAGTCTGTGCGGCAGTGTTTCGGGAAACATGGCGATATGGTCGCTCTGCCGCGCTCCGGGGAAGTTCCAATGGCCGGCAAAAAACGTATTCCACTCCTGGGGACTCATCTTCGACAGCTCTTTCTGTCCGGCAGTCGGCTTTGGGGCATTGCCAGGCTTCTTGAATATGAGTATAAATTCATAATCCAGTTTCAATATGCCGTTGCGGGGGTATGGGTATGAACCCATCTGCACGCCGCCGCCGGAGGAGTTCGACGTGGTAACTTTCTGCCAGATAATTGCCCCCATATAATCGAACCCGATGATCTCGCAGAATTTTATTATCTCTTCTCTGATCGGGATAACCTTATAACGACCATAATAGACAGAGCGGGCAAACTGATCGCCGATGTTGATACACAGGCGGCATCCGTCATGCAACACGCGACGGCACTCGCTCCACACCAGATTGAGGTTGTTGATATAACCCGCATAGTCGGAATGAAAACCTATCTGCTCCTGGGCGCCGTAATCTTTCAACTGCCAGTATGGTGGCGAAGTGACCACAAGATGTACCGATCCGTCTGCCACGTCTGCCATATTACGGCCATCGCCGCAGATTATTTTGTGATTTGTACTCATGACGAATGCAAAAGTAATCAACTTTTAACTAATTTTCATAAATTTGCCAATCATAATAATCTGTCGACATTCGATGAACTATTTCAAAAAACAGAACCTGCTTTGGGGCTGGTGCGCTTTTGCCATCTCGGCCCTGGTTTACATACTCTCGATGGAGCCCACCACCAGTTTGTGGGACTGCGCCGAGTTCATCGCCACCAGCTACCGCCTCGAGGTGGGCCATCCGCCCGGAGCGCCGCTGTTCATGATGATCGGGCGGCTCTTCTCGATGCTGGCGCCCGCGCCGCAGTACGCCGCCATGATGATCAACCTGATGTCGTCGCTGTGCAGCGCCTTCTGCATCCTGTTCCTGTTCTGGACCATCACCCACCTTGGGCGTCGCGTCCTCGAGAAACAGGGGCTGGAGCTCACCCCCTCGCGCGTGTTGGCCGTCATGGGGGCGGGCATGATCGGGTCGATCGCCTACACGTTCACCGACACGTTCTGGTTCTCGGCCATCGAGGGCGAGGTCTATGCCATGTCGTCGCTCTTCACGGCCGTCGTGGTGTGGGCGATGCTCAAGTGGGAGGAGGTGGCCGACGAGCCTCATGCCAACCGCTGGCTGGTGCTCATCGCCTATATGATGGGGCTGTCGACCGGCGTGCATATCCTCAACCTGCTCTGTATCCCGGCTCTGGCGTTCATCTACTACTTCCGCAAGACCGAGCGGGTAACCCGCTGGGGCGTTGTGAAGGCTACCCTGGCCGGCGGCGGCATCCTGGTGGCGGTCAACTACATCGTCATTCCGTTCTCGGTGAGCATCGGAGCGTGGTTCGACAAACTGTTCGTCAACACGCTGGGGGCTCCGGTCAACAGCGGCATCACCACCTACGCCCTGCTGGTCTTCGGGCTGTGCGCCTGGGGGATATGGTATACTTATCAGAGGCGTAAAGTGGTGGCCAACACCATTATCCTCTGCACGACGATGATCCTGCTCGGCTATGGTTCCTATGCCAGCGAGATCATCCGCGCCGCCGCCAACCCGCCCATGAACAGCAACGACCCGAGCAACCCCTATGCGCTGCTCTCGCTGCTGAGCCGCGACCAGTATGGCGACCGGCCCCTGCTCACGGGGCCCTGCTACAACTCGCCGGCCGAGAGCGTCAAGGAGAAGAGCCTCTGGTATCTGGGCGACGATGGCAAATACCGGGAGGGGTCGATCATGTCGGGGGTGGTCTATCCTCCCGAGTTCACTTTCTTCTTCCCGAGGATGTACTCCAGCCGCGGCGACCATCCCAAGGCCTACGAGTCGTGGGGGCGGGTCAGGGGCGACAAAAAGATACCCTACCGCGACGAACTGATCCCGGTGCCCACCTTCGGCGAGAACCTGACATATTTCTTCTCCTACCAGCTCAACTTCATGTACTGGCGCTACTTTTTGTGGAACTTTGCCGGCAGGCAGAGCGACGTGCAGTCGACCGGGGAGATCACCGACGGCAACTGGCTGTCGGGCATCAACTTCATCGACGAGCTCTACCTCGGGCCGCAGGACCGCCTCCCCTCGGAGATGGCCGCCAACAAGGGCCACAACCGCTACTACTTCCTGCCGTTCATACTGGGGATCATCGGGCTGCTCTACCAGCTCAACCGCGACAAACGCAACTTCGCGGTGGTGCTGTGGCTCTTTTTCACGATGGGTATCGCGCTGGTGCTCTACTTCAACGTTACCCCGGGCGAACCGCGCGAGAGAGACTATGTCTATGCCGGATCGTTCTACGCCTTCTGTATCTGGATCGGGTTCGGGGTGATGTGGCTCCATGAGAAGCTGGTCAAAATGTTCAAACGCGAGAGCCGTACGCTGGCCCTCGCCGCCACGGCCATCTGCAGTTGTGTGCCCATACTGCTGGGGGCTCAGAACTGGGACGATCACGACCGCTCGCACCGCTACACCACGCGCGATCTGGGGTGGAACTACCTCCAGTCGGCCATTCCCGGCTCGATCGTGATGAACTTCGGCGACAACGACACTTTCCCCCTGTGGTACAATCAGGAGGTCGAAGAGGTGCGCACCGACATCAGGGTGATGAACATGAGCTATCTTGGGGCCGACTGGTATATCGACGAGATGAAACGCCGTTACCGCGACTCGGACCCCGTGCCCTTCTCGCTGCCGCGCAGCAAGTATGTCAACTGCAACGACTACCTCTACATCAACGACATGGTTGACGGCAAACCGCTCAACATCAAATCGGCCATCAACTTCATCGCCAGGGAGGACCCGCGCACCAAGGTGACCATGACCAGCGGCATGACGGTCGATTATCTGCCTGCCAAAACCCTCGCCCTGCCCGTCAACCGGGCCAACGCCATAGCCAGCGGCATCGTCCGCGAGCAGGACGCTTCGCTGGTGGCCGACACTATCTTTCTGACCATCAAAAAGAGCAGCATCGACAAGAGCGAACTGCTGCTGCTGGACCTTCTGGCCAATTTCGACTGGAAGCGGCCTCTCTACTTCACCCAGACCTACTCCATATCTTCGCTCGGGTTGAGAGACTATCTGCAGTTCGACGGCTACGCCTACCGGCTGGTGCCCATCCGCACCCCCTACGAGAGTCCCTTGGCCGTGGGGCGCGTCGATGCCGACTATCTGTGGGACAGGCTGATGAACACGTTCCGTTTCGGCAACATCGCCGATGAGCGGGTCTATGCCGACTACTTCATTCAGACCAACCACAACGCCGCCCAGTCGCGCAACGCCTATGCCCGTCTGGCCATGGCCCTCATCGAGCGGGGCGACACCACCCGCGCCGTCGAGGCGCTCGACTACTGCATCGAGCAGATACCCTTCAGCCAGATACGCCACACCTACATCCTGACCATCCCCCTGATCGAGGCCTACTACCGCGCCGGGGCGATACAAAAGGGCGACGCCATACTCGACGACTACAGCCGCATATTGAAAGAGTATGTGGTCTACTATCAGCGTTTCACGGGCCGCTCGCGCGAACAGGCGACCGGGGCGCTGCAGGAGAAGCTCTCGCTGCTCGGGGCGCTCTATCAGGTCGCCCAGATATACGGTCGCGACGAAAAAGCCGGGGAGCTCGACGCTTTCTTCCATTCGGCCGGGGTGGAGTAGGGCCTGCCGGCCATAGACGGTTTTTACGGCTTTTACTTCAAAAAAGTCGCGTTACGACATGCTCAAAAACAGCTATCAGAGCGAGGTTCTCGAAGCGGGATGCGACGAGGCGGGACGGGGCCCTTTGGCGGGGCCTCTTTTTGCTGCCGCGGTGATCCTGCCGCCCGACTTTTTTCACCCGCTGCTCGACGACTCCAAACGCATGAGCGAGAAGAACCGCGACCTGCTGCGCGAGATCATCCAGCGCGAGGCCGTGGCGTGGGCCGTGGAGGAGGTCTCGCCCGAGAGGATCGACCGCATCAACATCCTCAACGCCTCGTTCGAGGGGATGAGCCTGGCCGCTGCGCGTCTCGACCCGGCGCCGGAGCTGTTGCTGGTGGACGGCAACCGTTTTCGCAGCTCGCTTGCCATTCGGGCGGTGTGCGTTGTGGGGGGCGACGGTCTCTACGCCAATATCGCCGCCGCGTCGGTGCTGGCCAAGACGTGGCGCGACGAGAAGATGCGCCTGCTGGCCGCCCGGTGGCCCCACTACGGCTGGGAGCGCAACAAGGGCTACCCCACGCGCTTCCACCGCGAGGCCATCGCCCGCCATGGCCTGACCCCATGGCACCGCCGCACATTCTGCCACTGCGACCCGCTGTTGCTGTAAAAAAGAGGGGAGTGGAAAAACAGTCAGCGTTCTTGCTTTGATCTTAAGTTTGTCTGTTGCAAAGGACTTTTGAGGTCGCAGCACGCGGGGCTGCGCGCTTTCTGAACGCGAGACGCAACAATACTCCCCAATCGCCCCGCAGGGGCGAAGCAACCCCGGCATTGAGCGACGGGCGGTTCAAAAATTGTCGCAGGTCCGAGCGAACAGCGACGCCACCTGTTTGACGACGTTAGGCCCCAAGCGGGGACTAAAAGTCGGAGTTTTGGCGTCGCAGCGAGGACCAAGGCAATTTAGCCCGTCGCTCACCGCCGGGCGGTTTTTCGCTCTTTTTGGCGGCAAAAAGAGCCGCCCCGCGCGTAGCGGCTGAAAAGACCTTGAAGTTTGAATCAAACATGCGGTCTATTGACTGAACGCTGTGGTTTGCAGGAGCATTGGCCTTAAGTTTGACCACTGCCGAAAGACTGTTACGCGAGGGAGATGGCACGACAAAGCAGATTTATTCTGCATGAGAAACCCCAACCTTTAATCGCGCAACGGCTAAACTCTAATATTTAGTTGAAAATCAAGATGATCAGAGTTTCATTCATCATAGCCACGTTCAACCGTGCCGGGGGCATCGTCGCCACGCTCACCTCGCTGCTGGAGCAGAGCCTCGGGCGCGAGATGTTCGAGGTGGTGGTGGCCGACAACAATTCGACGGACGATACGGCGGCCCGGGTGCGCGATTTTGCCGCCGGGAATCCCTCGATGCAGATCGTCTACACCTTCGAGCCGCGCCAGGGGCTCTCCTACGCCCGCAATGCGGCCATCGCCCACAGTCGGGGCGAGCTGCTGGTGGTGGTCGACGATGACGAACTGATCGATCCGGCTCTGGCGCAGGTCTACCTCGACTTTTTCGACGCCCGTCCCGAGGCGGCGGCGGCGGGAGGCGTGGTTGTGCCGCGTTACGGGGTGGAGCGTCCGCGCTGGTTCTCCCCATGGATCGAAGAGCTGATCTCGGGCAGTTTCTATCTTGGCGACAAGGTGCGCCGGTTCGGACGCGGACGCTATCCGCGCGGAGGCAACTTCTGCATACGTCGTTCGATGATAGATCGTTACGGGCTGTTCAACACCGATCTGGGGCGTCAGGGCGGCAAAGCGCTCAGCGGCGAGGAGAAGGACCTGCTCGGCCGTCTGACCGAGGGGGGCGAGAGGCTCTACTACCTTCCGGGGGCCATCATCGAGCATCTGATCCCCGACGCCAAGGTAACGGACGAATATTTCCGGCGGGTCAGCCGTATGCTCGGGGTGAGCGAACGCATCCGCACCCTCTCCCTCTCGCGATGGCGCTATCTCGGTCGACTGGCCCTCGAAGTGGTCAAATGGGGCGGCGCGGCGGTTTACGCCCTCGGCTACCTGCTGCGTGCAACCCCCGTCCGCGGCCTCTACCTGTTGCGTATGCGCTGGCAGGTTACCTGCGGGCTGCTTCAAAAGCCCTAAAGCCCTTTGGAGGCGAGCAGCCAGGCGGCGCGATTGTAGAGCGAGAGCGTCAGGCGGCGCAGGCGAATGGGCAAGCGATTGAGCGTCCACAGTTTACGCCAGGCGCGGCGTGAGAGACTGGTGTAGCGGTAGAAACGCTCGACACTGCGGGCATAGTCGTCGCCGCCTTTGGAGGAGATGGTTATGGCTTTGTTGATCTCGCATTTGGCCAGATACTCGTTGCGCCAGAAGTCGCCTTCGCGCCAGAAGTCGCGAAACGAGCAACTGCTCTTCTCGGCGACGTAGATGGCCACCGAACGGTTTGAGGCAGCAATGTTTATGCGGCACATCCGCTGCGGCGAGCAAGCCACCCTGCAGCCCGAGGTCACCAGTTTGGTCCACATGTACTGATCGCCGCCCAGACGCATCCCTTCGGGAAAGCCTCCGACGGTCGCGACCGCCTCGCGTGCAATGGTGGCGGTGGAGGCGGTGAGGATGAAGTGTCTGATCGCCACACGAAAATAGTCCTCCACGATGCCCTCTCCGGCAGGCGTGTTGCCTGGGGTGAGCCCATGGCGGGAGGCGATGACAAACGAGGTGCAGTAGGCCCCACAGCCGGGATAACGATCGATGAGCGAGGCTATTGTGGTCAGATAGCCGGGTTCCCACCGATCGTCGGCGTCCAGCAGGGCGAACCATTGGCCCGTCGCCTCGGCCATGCCGCGGTTGCGGGCGGCGCACTCGCCGGCGTTGGACTGAACGATGAGCCTCACCGCGGGCCGTACGCCGCTTTCGGCAGTGGTTTCGGCAACCGCCTCTTCATCTGCCTGTTGCGCGGCCTTCAGCTCGCCGATCACCTGCCGCACAACATCGCCGCCACCATCCGTCGATCCGTCGTCGACCACCACGATCTCGTGGGGCGGATAGCTCTGCATCAGCGCCGAACGCAGCGTGTCGGCTATCTCGGCCCGCTTGTTGTAGAGGGGTATGATGACCGAAAATTTATAGCTCATAGCGGCTCCTGTGGGGTAAGATATGCTCGAAAGCGTTGTTCAACTGTCGTTTGACGCCGTCGAAATCCTCTATGGCGTCGCTGTCGTTCATCGCGATCATGGCGTATCGTTGCGTGGCGATGTGGCTTGCGATGCGCTCCACGCTCTGTTCGGAGAGGGTCTCCAGGCGGCAGTCGCGGCCCGGGACGGGGGCAAAACAACCAGTCGCCAGCTGCTCGTAGCGCATCAGGTATTGGTTGCAGTCGAGCACGTTACGAAACCTGCGGCGCATGGTGGCCTCCAGCGTCGCGCGCTCCTGCTCCCACAACCTCTCGAATGTCGAACGCAGGAACGGTTGGGGCATGTGGCTGTCGCGGAAGCCGCTGAAACGGCTCCACGGCATGAGCGTCAAGGTCTTGAGCATGTCGGAGGGAGCATAGCGGAGGTTGAACCATCCACAGAGATGGCTGCGCATGGCGCGGCGTTTGTCGTGGCGGCTGTTGATCAGGGCCACATCGTTGAGGATAATGTGGGCGATGGTGCTCGGGGCGATGATGCCCAGTCGGGCCGTGTCGCACGGCAATCCCCGGCGGAAAAACCTCCCGGACGAGGTCGGTCGCAGCAGGAACGTGTCGTCGTTGAAATAGACAAAACGGTCGGCCAGCCCCTCGATGCGGTGCATCGCCAGCTCGATAGGGTGGCTGCTGAAGACGGGCAGATACTCCCGCGGGATGAAATCCTCGTGCCGTACGATGTGCAGCCCCGGATGGTTGACATTCAGCCACTCGGGCAGGTGGCCCCACGTAACGAAGTGCACCCGGCGCACCCATGGCGCAAAGGCCTCCACTCCCCGGAACCAGTACCTCAGATTGTCCCAATCCCTGTAGCGCGACTCCGCCCCGTCGCTCATCTCGCCCCCCGGCCGGTAGCTCTCCATCTCCCTGCGCCACCGCTCATCGGCCCCGTCCACCCAGGGGATCACAAAATCTATCTCCATCGCATTGTTTATTTGCGTTTTTGGCTGCGTGCGACGATCACCGCTCTACAAGCAGGTTGCATCCGCGGATGACGCTTTTGTCGGCGCGGCCGAGGATCTCAAAACTTCCGTCGGGGTGAGCGCGGCCCAGGTCGTCGGTCTGGATGAAGGCGCACGAATAGCGGTTGGCCAGATCGATGATGTTGACCCCGCCGCTGCGTCCGACCCCGAGCATGGACAGCGGATCGGCCGCGTCGCGGATTAAGACCCGCATCCAGGGCGGCGCACGGAAGATGCCGTCGCCTGACGAATAGGCCTGCGACGAGAGCTCGGCCATGCCATACTCCGATGCGATCCTGTCGACGCCGAAGGCCTTGCACAACAGGCGGTGAAACTCCTCGCGCGGCAACTCCTCGCGTCGCCCCTTCATGCCCCCGGTCTCCATGACGACGACCCCGGGACCCATCCGCACCTGATGCCGCTCGGCCATCTCCCACAGGGCGTAACTGACCCCCAGCACGATCTTGGGCCGCGGGTCGCGCCCGATCTGTTCTATCATCTGCGCCACATCGTCGAGCCAGAAACCCCCGCCGCCCGTGCGCACGAGGCAGTCGACCATATAGACCAGCGACGATCCCTCCCGCTGCAAATAGTTGGGCAACAGGGCGTAGATGCTCCACCGCCCGGGGTAAAAAAGGGAGAAGGCGCGCCGGAACGTCTCGCGGTAATCCTGCTCGAAGGCCATGTGGTGGCGCGAGGGTTCGTCCCCGCCGGTGGAGCTGCTGGTGAAGACGATCTCGGGTTCGTGCGGGCCGCAGTAGACTTTGTGGCTGCGAAACAGCGCGATGGGCAGGAAAGGTATCTGCTCCACGCGCTCCACACGGGAGGGGTCCAGACCCATGAGCGACAGGTATTCGCGGTAGGGCGCGCACTCGCGGGCCTGAAAAGCGAACAACTCGAGAGCCGCGCGGGCAAAATCCTCCTCGCAGCCGACCGACAGTATCTCTTCGATGGAAAGCATCTGTTCCCGGTTCTCTTGTGTTTCGGCCCTCTGCGTGTGGCGGCTGCGAGCCGCAATGCCGTTTGCGCGCAACCCCTACTGCTGCAGAAGCAGATAGCGTTCGCACTCGAGGGCGGCCATGCAGCCGCTGGCGGCGGCCACCACTGCCTGCCGGAAGTGGGGGTCGCGCACGTCCCCGGCGGCAAAGACGCCCTCGATGTTGGTGCGTGTCGAGTCGGGATGGGTGCGCAGGTAGCCCTGAGGGTCGCGATCGAGGTAGTTGCGGAAAAGTTCGGTGTTGGGCGTGTGGCCGACAGCCACGAAAAGGCCCGTAACCCCGATCTGCAGGCGCTGACCATCTTTGTCGATGAGCATCAGGCCATTGACGCCGTTCTGGTCGCCCAGCACCTCGGCGGTAACGTGCTCGAAAAGTATCTCGATGTTGGGCGTCGCGGCGACCTTGCTCTGCATCGCCTTGGAGGCCCTCAGGTGGGGTTTGCGCACCACCATATAGACCTTGCGGCATATCGAGGCCAGGTAGGCGGCATCCTCGCACGCCGTGTCGCCCCCGCCGACCACCGCCACATCCTGCCCGCGGTAGAAAAATCCGTCGCATGTGGCGCAGGCCGAGACCCCGCTGCCGCGAAAATGCTGCTCCGACTCCAGCCCGAGGTATTTGGCCGTGGCTCCGGTGGCGATGATAACGCTCTCGGCCTCAATTGTCTTGCTGTCGTCGATCGTGATGCGGAACGGCCGTCGCGAGAAATCGACCGCCGTCGCGACCCCGAAACGTATCTCGGCGCCGAAGCGTTCGGCCTGACGGCGCAGATCGTTCATCATGTCGATCCCGCTCACCCCATCGGGGTAACCCGGAAAGTTCTCAACATCACCCGTTTGGGTGAGCTGTCCCCCTGGTGTGATCCCCTCGTAGAGCACCGGGCCGAGGTTGGCGCGCGAGGCATAGATCGCCGCGGTGAGCCCCGCCGGCCCACTGCCGATGATCAGACAACGGATATGTTCGTTTTCCATGGATGTTTGCTTTTAGTTCGACAAAAGTACCTATTTTTGTCAAAGATTCCTAAATTCGACATTTTGCTCTTCACCTTCATGAAAAGGATCATCTTAATATCTGTTTGCATTGTGCTTTGGGGAGGGTGTTCCTCGACGCGACATGCGGCTGTGAGCAAAGCGGAGGCGCCCACTGCGCGACAACAGGCTGCAAGAGGCGATTTTATCTATGCCCAGACGCAGAATATACGTTGCCAGGGGTTGCGAGCGGTCCCCTCTGAGGGGCTGACCGTAACTCCGCAGAGCTGGAGCAACCCGCACTACCCCTGTCAGGGCGACAAGATCTCGGACTATGGCATTCGCAACGGAAGGATGCACTCGGGGGTGGACATCAAGGCCCGGCCGGGCGATACGATCAGGGCGATCGCCGATGGGGTGGTGCGCATGTCGAAGGAGTATTACGGCTATGGCAACATGGTGGTTGTGAGCCATTCCAACGGACTTGAGAGCCTCTACGGACACAACACGCGCAACCTTGTGGAGCCCAATCAGTGGGTGCACGGAGGGCAGGCCATCGCGCTGGCGGGACGTACGGGCCGGGCCACCACCGAGCACTGCCATTTCGAGCTGAGGGCGGGCGGAGAATATTTTGATCCGGGATTAGCGCTTGATTATCAGTCGAGAAGACTCAAGGATCAGACCATTTTCGTACGATTGTCCGAAGGCAAGGCGGTGGCCACCGTCCGCGGAGACAACAAAAAGACCCCGGCAACCGTTGCGAGCGCGCCGTCAGCCTCGGGCCGGGCCAATACACAAACTGCTTCCCCTTCCGGCAAGGCCAAAACAAAAACATCTGCCAAATCCGGGGCGGGCTATCACATTGTAATCAAGGGCGATACCCTCTACGCAATCTCGCGCCGTTATGGGGTTGACGTCGACCGTTTGTGCCGCCTGAACAGCATCACTCCAAACGCCACCCTGCGCATCGGCCAGAAGATAAGGCTCAGGTGAGGCGGTCGGAAATGCATGTACGGGCACACTCACCAAAAGTCGGCCAGCGATCGCCGCTCGGCAAAAGCCGCTTCACGCAATCTTCCACGTCCGGGGCATCTTGGACGACATAAGCGACAGGGTGTTCGAGACGTTCGAGGCGTCAGGCGCTTTGTGCGGTGCTTTGCGAGATGCGTTTGTCGACCTCTATCTCAAAGTCGCTCAGCACGTTCATATAGTTGATGAACGCCTCGTAGGCCGAGTCGTAGGGGTTGAAATAGTTGTGCACATCGCCGTCCGAGAACCACTTGGTGGCCATATAGTAGAAATGGTCGGACGACTGCATGAATTCCCACACATAGTCGAAATCGGGATCGTTCAACTGCTTGATCCTCTGGCGCAGAGCATACAGCTTGTGGAACGCCTCGTCCTGCAGTTCGTTGCCGATCCAGGCCGTAACATCGCGCTCCTCGTCGGCCCACGACATGGCATGGGGCGAGTGGAGCACCGCCACGGGCTGGTATTTGGCCGCCGCCTCGCTCACCGTGGCAAACTCCAACTGTTTGGTCTTCAGTATACCCTGCGGCAGAAAACGCATAAAGTCGAATATGCCCGACGAGGCGCTCTGGTGCTCGCCGAAGGTCTCGTAATCCATAAAAAGATCGATCACCTCGCCCGACATGTCGTCCGAGAGCAGCCACGACACATACTTGTCGACCGTCAGCGGCCATTGATCCCACCCCTGCGCCGAAAAACGGAAGGCGATGTCGTCGCTGAGCTTGTAGTTGCGCAGCAGCAGTCGCAGCTTCTGGTCCAGAGCGTTGGCATAGACGAAGTTGGGGCTTTTCCAGCCCAGCACGTGTTTGGCTCCTTCGGCCAGCATGGTCCGAAAACCCATTTGGGCCACCATCTCGCCGATGTGGTCCGAGTAGATGAGCTCCGTGTTGCGAAAAGCCTTTGGACGCACCCCGAACTCTTTCTCTATCAGATCGCAATGCGAAATAACCTGGTCACGAAACTCCTCCTCGTCCACCAGCGAGGCCAGCGAATGAGAGTAGGTCTCGCCCAGAAATTCGACGCACCCCGTGGCGGCCAGTTTGCGGAAGCTCTCCAGCACCTGAGGCGCATACTCTCTGAACTGGTGTATGGCCAGCCCGGTGATCGAGAATGTTACTCTGAAGGCGCCACGATTTTCATCGATCAACCTGAGCAACAACTCGTTCATCGGCAGATAGCACAGCGTGGCCACCTTCTGCATGATGCTCCGGTTGGTCACATCGTCCAGATAGTTGTGGTCCTTGCCCATGTTGAAGAATCGGTATCGCTTCAGCCTTAGCGGCTGATGCACCTGAAAGTAAAAACAGATCGTCTTCATTTGTGAGGGGTTCTATCTATTTACAGACACGATTGGTAGACGTCTTTGACTTCGGCGGCGGCATCGTCCCAGCGCAGGGCGGTAACCTCCTCGAGCCCTTTGCTGGCGAACATCTGCGACAGGGCGGGATAGTTGATCAGGGCGTATATGGCATCGGCGAGGGCGTCCACATCCCAGTAGTCGACCTTCACGGCGTAGTCGAGCACCTCGGCCACGCCCGACTGTTTGGAGATGATCACCGGCACGTTCGAGCGCATCGCCTCCAGGGGCGATATGCCGAAGGGTTCCGATACCGAGGGCATGACATAGACGTCCGACATGGCGAACATGCGCTGCACGTCGTCCCCCTTGAGGAAGCCCGTGAAGTGGAAGCGGTCGGCGATGCCCAGGCTGGCCACCCGGCGGATCACGTGGTTCATCATGTCGCCGCTGCCGGCCATGACAAAACGCACGCCCGGCGTCCGTTTGAGCACCTTGGCCGCCGCTTCGACAAAATAGTCGGGCCCTTTTTGATAGGTTATGCGCCCCAGGAACGTAACGATCTTGT
Source organism: Bacteroidia bacterium (assembly GCA_025999315.1). Lineage (GTDB taxonomy): Bacteria > Bacteroidota > Bacteroidia > Bacteroidales > Rikenellaceae > JAIRQC01. Next base: position 16,383 of record BNXD01000014.1, read on the forward strand.
CCTTGACGCCACGCTCGACCTCGACGCCCTCCCCACTTGGGGCAAACTGCACGGCGTTGTGCACCGTTACCACCTTCTGCGGGGTGATGCCATACTTGTCGATGACGATGCTGCGGGTGAGGTTGCTCACCGCGATGACCCGGTCGGCAGCCTCCATGCCCGCACGTTCGATGTTGTAGACGCTCTGGTTGACACTCTCGCCGCTGCGGTCGAACTCCGTGGCGTGCATGTGCACCACCAAAGGCTTGCCCGACACCTGTTTGGCGGCGATGCCGGCGTAGTAGGTCAGCCAGTCGTGGGCGTGTATGACATCGAACCGTCCCTCGAGATCGCGGGCCACCTGCGCCGCAACGATGGCATACCGCGCCACCTCCTCCATCAGGTTGGCGCCGTACTTGCCCGAAAAATCGTAACGCTCCTTCCACGTGTCGCGGCGATAGAGAAACTCTCCGGTCTTTTGGTAACTCACGCTCTCCGAGGCAAACTCCTCGGGGGAGATATACGGCACCATGTTCGAGTCGATGTGAATGAAGGTGAGCTTCTCCCACATCTGGCCATGTATCTCCTCGCCGAAGGTGGCTTCCACGTCGCTGGCATTCATCACCCTGACGTAACGCTGGTCCTCGTCCCCATAGGCGTGAGGCACAACGAAGATCACCTCAACACCCTGGTTGGCCAACCCTTTGGTCAACCCGTAACAGGCCGTGCCGAGCCCCCCCGCAATATGCGGCGGAAACTCCCATCCGAACATCAGAACGCGCATAACTCTTTATCTTAAATATTTTACCATTTGTTTCCTCTCTCAAATAGCCACTCCCCGTCTATTGGGGATCATTTGCCGTTGTTGCCTTTCACCTCTTCGACCATCCGGTTGATGGCCAGCACGGCGCCGACACTCCAGGCCTGTGAGATGGCGCCGCGAGGGGTGTGGGGAGGGTCGCCGTCGTAGATCTCGGCGATGCTGCCTATGCACCCCGCGCCGTTGATCTCCTCCTCAAAAGCAGAGAGTATCTCCTCCCCTTGGGCAAGATAGCTCTTGCCGTAGATATTGAAGCTGGCGCGTACGTAAAACTCGAGCAGCCAGGGCCACACCGTCCCCTGGTGATACTGTTTGTCGCGGGTGGGCTGATCGCCCCCGTAACGCCCTTCGTAGAGGGGATTGCGGGGCGAGAGCGTACGCAACCCCTTGGGTGTGAGCAGATGGCGCGAGACGACGCCCAGCACGGAGGCGATCTCCTCGCCCGAGAGCATGCAATGGTCCAGCGCACAGGCGATCACCTGGTTGGGGCGAATGAAATGGTTTGCTCCGATCTGGTCCACATAATCGGCCAGATAGCCGTCCGACAACCAGAACGCCTCGATGAATGATTTTTTGATCTTCTCGGGCAGGGCTTTGTAGCGGTCGACGAACTTCTTGTCCCTGAAATTGGCGGCCAGCTCCAGCGTATAACATACAGCGTTGTACCACAGCGCATTGATCTCGACCTGATAGCCGCTGCGAGGGGTAACGGGCACCCCGTCGACCACCGCATCCATCCACGTGAGCGCCTTGCCATGGCCGCCGGCCCATACCAGGCCGTTGTCGTGCACGGCGATGATCCCTCCGATGCCGCCGCAGTAGGCGTCGAGGATGCCCTCCATGACCTTGCCGTATTTGCTCCAAATATCTTTCGGCGGAAGGTGGCGCTGCAACTGCTGCAGCGTCCAGAAGAACCACAGCGGAGCGTCGACCGAGTTGAACGCCTCGCCCATATTGGGGAACAGTCCGTCCTGCATCTGCCCGACCATCGTGTCGATCACATCGCTGCACACCCCGGCGTTGCCCTGTGAGAGGGCGATGCCGGGCAGGGATATGAACGTGTCGCGACCCCACCTGCCGAACCACGGATAGCCGGCCACCACCTCGGTGCGCTCGCCGTGGCGCACTATGAACTGACGCGCCGAGTGGCGCAGACACGACAGAAAATCGATCTTGTTGCTGCGGCGGGCCACCTCGGCGTCGAATGTCTCGTCGAGTTTTTCGGGGTCGGCCTCCGACGTTCCGCACGAGAAGATCAGACTCTGGCCCTTCTCGATCGCCATCTCGAGGTAGCCGGGGGTCATCAGGTCCTCCTGGTAGGGATAGCCGCGTTTCTGCTCCTCGAGATACTCGAAGTTGTAGTACCAGTCCGGCGCCGGGACGAACTCGCACCGGTTGCTCGACTGCACGTAGAGCCACGGGAAATGGTCGTACATCCTGCCGCGGACGCCTCCCGGAACGATCTGCGAGTGGCAGTCGGCGGCCATGTTGGCCCGGCTGACCGAATGGACATCCCTGAAGGCCATGAACGGACGCAGCCTCAGCCGCGTGGGCGAGTGGGCGTCGACCAGCGTGTATTTGATCAGCAGCTGGGTGCGCGAGTGTATCCACAGCATCTCCTTGCGCAGGATCACCCCGCCGACGCGATAGGTCCACGTCGGACATGGGTTGTAGACGAAGTCGGTGATGTATTTATGGCCGCGGGGTTCGTAGGTGCCCGGAAAACGGTGTATGGCCAGGTTGAACGACTGATCGTGCTGGATGACGGTCTCGTCGAGCGAAGAGAGCAGCACGTAGTTGGTCTCGCCCTCGTCGATGGGACACACCACCAGACCGTGATACTTGCGGGTGTTGCAACAGACGATGGTCGTACTCATGTAGCCGCCTGCGCGGTTGGTGGCCAGCATCTCCCGCTGGAGCGAATATTCCAGATTGCCCAGGCTGTTTTTGTCGAAGTTCAATACTGACATAAACTGTTGTTAAATTATTTTTGGAGTGAACACTTGAAGATAGCCCAAACTTAAAAATAGACAAGGCGTTGCATGTCGTTCGGTCTTGCTGTGCAAGACCGGCAGCCCGCAGCCGCACTCTGCGCTTTTGGGGCGGAGGGCTGCAATCGACGAACCGAGCGCAGAGTCGAACTCGCCCGAAAACTCTGCCGAGGTGCTTCTCGACGAAGGAGTGAGCGCAGAGGCGAACTTACTCGCAACTCTGCCGAGCGACGAGGAGAAGGGCGGGCGTCTTTCTGCCCGCCAACAGCAGGAGAAAGGCGAAGCCAACGAGGAGAACCGGGCGGCGTTGCGAGGGCCGCAGACCGCTTGCGGGCTACGGCCGAGGTAGCGAGAGGAAGGCAAGCGTCCCTCTGCTTGCTTTCCTTCGCGGGCATCCCTTTGTCCGCCAACATCACCTTTGTCCGGTGCGCCCTCGCCTTACGGCATCGGGACCAACGCTCACAATGCAGCCCCCGCCGTCTGCGGGCCGCCTTGCTTTCGCCAACTTTCGCACGGAATGACGCTTTAATTAACCTTTTTTAAATACACATTTTAAATACACAACGGGTAAACTTTAATATTTGGTTACCATCCCAAATATTTATCTGCGCTAAGAAACTGTTTAAATTTTAAACAGTTTCTTAGCATTGGGATGATATTCCAGACGAACTTTCATGCAACTTTCATACTCGAATGAGGCTTTTCGATAACGAAGTTTAATCAAAAAATCTCACATTTGCAAATTTCGGCGCATTTTTGTCGCACACACCCCCCTGCGCAGCCCTTTCATGCCGCCCCCTGTTCGGTCTTCTCTCTGCGACTCCCTCTCTCCCCACCTGCTCTCTGCGACCTCTCTGCGGCCTCCTCTCTCCCCACCTGCTCTCTGCGACCTCTCTGCAGCCTCTTCGACGGCCCCGGCCTTTGCGTCAGGCCCACTTCACCAGCGCGAAATCCATGCGGTGGGGCAGATCGGGATTTTTGGGGAAGATCCTCGTGGCCAGATCGTAGTAGCCCGTCCTCCCCGGGCAGAACTCGACGCTGTAATGCGCCACTCCCGCCTCGACGCTCTGCAGCGCGAACTCTCTCTTGGAGACGATACTCACATCCCGGCCGCTGTTGGACAGGGTGGCCAGTATCAGCTCGACGCCGATCTCTTCGGCGTCGAGCCCGCCCGTATCGATCGCTACCTCGAAACGGTAGGACTCCCCGACGGTCAGCGCCTCCCTGTCGACGTCGAACCGTTTGACGTCGACCACTGCCACCTTGTCCCACCCGGCGGCCACGCGCGCTTTCCATGCGGCGAGCTCGCGCGCCAGACGATAATCGGACTTCTGCAGCCCCTGCTTGCGCAAGTGTAGCTTGTCGTAGAAACGCTCGCGGTAGTCGCTCAGCATACGGTTGGTGGTGAAGTGAGGGGCGATGTCGGCTATGCAGCGCTTGATGGCCTCGACCCAGCCGGTGGGTATGTTGGCCGTGTCGCGGTCATAGTAGAGCGGCGCGATCTGGTGCTCGATGGTGTCGTAGATCATCTCGGCATCCATCTGATCCTGACTTGCCGGGTCGTCGAATGTCGCCTCCATGGGCAACATCCATCCCGCCCCTTCGCGGTAGCCCTCCACCCACCAGCCGTCCAGTACGCTGAACTGCAGCACGCCGTTCATGACCGCCTTCTCGCCGCTGGTGCCCGATGCCTCGAGCGGTCGGGTGGGGGTATTGAGCCATACGTCGACCCCCTGCACCAGTTTGCGCGCCAGGTCGATGTCGTAGTTCTGCAGAAAGATGATCCGCCCCACGAACTGCGGCATGGCCGACACTTCGACTATGCGTTTGATCAGATCCTGCCCCGGTTTGTCGTTGGGGTGAGCCTTGCCGGCAAAGACGAACTGCACCGGCCGCAGCGGGTTGTTGACCAGCGCATCGAGCCGTCCCAGGTCGCTAAAGAGCAGGTGAGCCCTTTTGTAGGTGGCAAAGCGACGGGCAAACCCTATGGTGAGCGTCTCGGGCTGGAACCGTTCGACGATCCTCACCATCTGCCCCGGCGCGGCGAGGGTGGTCTGACGCGGGTCGGTGGCGCGTTTGTGGACAAACTGCACCAGCTTCGCCTTCAAAGCCATCCGCTCGGCCCACAACTCGCCCGAAGGGATGTTGTGCACCTTCTGCCACGCGCCGATGTTGTAGCCGGGCAGCGAGAAACCCTCGTCGAAATATTTGGCGTAGAGCCTGCGCAACCTCCCGGCCGCCCAGGTGGGGTAGTGCACCCCGTTGGTAACGTAACCGATGTGGAGCTCGTCCTTGAAGTAGCCGGGCCACATGCCCCCCAGTATATCCTTGCTCACCTCGCCGTGGAGCCAGCTCACGCCGTTGATCTCCTGCGAAAGGTTGCAGGCCAGATAGCTCATCGAGAATTTGTCGTCGGAGCCCGACTGTGCGGTGCGTCCCAGCCCGATGAACTGCTCCCACGTTATGCCCAGCCGGTCGGGATAGTGCGACATGTACTGGCGGATCATCGACTCGGGGAAAGCGTCGTGGCCCGCCGGAACGGGCGTATGGGTCGTAAAGAGGGTCGACGAGCGGACCACCTCCAGCGCCTCGCTGAAGCTGAGCTTCTTGACCGACATAAGGTTGTAGATGCGCTCCAGCCCGATGAACGCGGCGTGGCCCTCGTTGCAGTGGTAGACATCCTGCGTTATGCCCAGCTCCTTCAGGGCGCGTATGCCACCCACGCCCAGCACTATCTCCTGTTTGAGGCGGTTCTCCCAGTCGCCGCCGTAGAGGTAGTGGGTGATCGAGCGATCCTCTTCGAGGTTCAGTTCGTGGTCGGTGTCCAGAAGGTAGAGCTCGGTGCGCCCCACGTCGCACCGCCATATGCGGGCGGTAACCGTTCGTCCCGGAAAGGCGATGCGGATGCTGCTCCAGTTGCCCTCGGCGTCGCGCACAGGCGAGACGGGCAGTCTGGAGAAGTTCTGAGTCTCGTAGCTGGCCTCCTGCGTCCCCTGGGCCGAGATACGCTGGGTGAAGTAGCCATATTTGTAGAGCAATCCCACAGCCACCATGGGCACGTTCATGTCGCTGGCCTCCTTCAGGTAGTCGCCCGCCAGGATGCCCAGCCCCCCCGAGTAGATCTTCAGCGAGTAGTGCAGGCCGTACTCCATGCTGAAGTAGGCGATCCGCACCCCGCGGGCGTCGCGCTTGCCGGCCATGTAGTCGTCGAACAGAGCCATCACCGCATCCATCTTTTTGAGGAACTCCGCGTCCTTCTCCAGCTCCTGCACGCGCTCGTAGCTCAGACGGTCGAGAAAATCGATGGGGTTTTTGTTGCTGGCGACCCACTGCGCCGGGTCGATCGACTCGAACAGCTCGTGAGCCCCGAGCGTCCAGCTCCACCAGAGGTTCTTGCTCAGCGCGTCGAGCGCCACCAGCCGCTCGGGTATTCGTCTTTCGACCATGAAACACGCCCAGCGTGGGGTGTTGCTCGGCTTTTGATGGGGCACAAAATCCGCAGGTTGAGGTGCGGCGCTGCTCTCGGTCTCATATATGAGTTTGTGCGAGCGCGTCATCATCGACTCTATGGCCCGGCGATAGGCCTCGTCGTAATACTCTATCAGATTCCGCCACAGGGCGATCTTCGATATTTCGAGGGCCGAGGCGCGGAAAGAAGAGAGCTCTTTGGCGCTCATCGCCGCGAACCGGGCGATCGATGCGGCGATCTGCTCGACCATCTCCTCGTCGTTGGCGTCGGTGCGTGCGAGCACCTCCACACCCTTGTGCTCGTCGAGATGTTCGTCCACCCACAGGCCGAACCCGGCCAGGGTGGTGGTAACCGTCGGCACGCTGAAGGCGATGCTCTCCAGCGGCGTGTAGCCCCACGGTTCGTAATAGGAGGGAAAGACCGTTACGTCCATCCCTGCCAGCAACTCATAGTAGGTTTTGTTGAAGATACCGTCGTCGCCCTGCAGGTAGGAAGGCGCGAAGATCACCTTCACACGGGACTCCTTTTGCAGCAGCACGCTACCCTTCATGGCGCCGACCACCGGGTCCCAGTCGGGCTGGGAGAGGTAGTGGGTGGTGTGTGGATACTGCGTCGGGTCGACGGGCGAGTTCGGGTCGGCCATGTGAGCCGCCAGATCGTGGCGCGGGCCGTTGTTGCCCGCCGGGACGGTGATATAGGCCAGCACCTGACGCCCCTTGGCCGCGGGCTGCGAGGCGACCTTATTCAACGCTTCGACAAAGATGTCGATACCTTTGTTTTTGAACTCATAACGTCCGCCGATGCCCACGATCAGGGGCTCCTTGTCGAACTTCACCCCCAGACACGCCTCCGCCACGCCTATCATCAGGCTGCGGGCCTGTTTGCGTTTGAGCTCGAGCTCCTCGCCCCGCCAGACCATGTCGTCCTCGAAACCGTTGGGGGTCACCACGTCGACCTGACGCCCCAGCAGACACTGACACTCCCGGGCGGTGATGTCGCTCACCGTGGCGAAGCAGTCATAGTTGTTCGCCGCCGTCTTCTCGAGCGAGTGTTTGGCCACCACGTTGAACATGCGTGCATACTCGTCGGCGTTCAGGTGTGTCAGATCGCCGTAGAGCCTCAGCCCGTTGCCCGCCAGCGAGCGGCCCATCACCGTGGCATGGGTGGTGAAGGCGGTCGCCACATAGGGCGAGTTCTTGCGAAGGTACAACCCGCCGCTACTGGTCATCCACTCGTGAAAATGGGCCGCAATGATGTCGTTCACCGAGCAGAAATTCTCGATATAGCTCTCGATCACCTTGCCCGCCGCATAGCCGAACAGCACCGGTTCGATGTAGTCCCATTGACCACTGATCGAATCGACCTGGTAGCTCTCCCACAGGAACTTCAGCACGTCGTCCTTGTAGGCGAAGAACGAGCTGAAGTCGATCAGGATGACCACCGGGTTCCCCTTCACCTTCCAGCGGCCGATCTTTATGCGCACCCCGGCGTCGTTGTAGACCTGCTGCTTCCAGCTGCGCATCATCGTCTGATCCTCGTCGAACTCGGGATTGCTCCCCTCGCGGTGAATGTCGGGCCCGATCAGGATATATTTGTCGCCCAGTTTGCCGGTCATCGTCAGCGCTTTGGTCGCCACGACCGTATGTATGCCGCCCACCTTGTTGCACACCTCCCAGCTCACCTCGAACAGGTGGCTGGGACACAGCGGCGCATTTTCAGCTCTTGTCATATTCTTGTATTCTTGTTTGTGTATTAGAGGTTATTTTATAGATTTAAATGACACGTCTCTTTCATCATATCTCTTTCCGGCGTCTTTTGCGCCTGCTCCTCGTTACATGGGCCCCACCATGCGCCTGGCCGGAGGCGCAAAATTCATCCGAAGAAACAAAATCCACATATCATCTTATATCTATATAAACTCTGTTGATTTGCGATTTTCAGGTTCTCCGCCGGCAAATGTAGCTATAAATTTTGTCAGATGGAAAACAAGGAGGCTATTATTTCGTTAGACACCAACATATTTGGTTCGTCTATCCTGTAATTGTCGCCGCCGCGCAGAAGGCGGCCCTTCTGCACCTGCTCTGTGGCGCACCGCTCGAAATATGAGGCCTGCCGGGGGCCGAACAACCTGCGCAGGGTGGCCATGTCGACCCCTTCGATGCGACGCAGGGCGGTCATAACGTATTCGTTGTAGCGTTCGCGTTCTCCGAGCTCTTCGCCCTGGCGGATGTCGCCGCCTTCGATGTAACCCTCTGTCGAGGCGACGTTCCAGCTGCGGCGGCGACCGTCATATGAGTGTGCCGAGGGGCCCAGACCGAGGTAAGGCTCGCCGCTCCAGTAGGCGCTGTTGTGCACCGCGCGGAAACCGGGCCGCGCAAATGACGAGATTTCGTAGTGTTCATAGCCCGCCTCACCGAGCGTCCGGCACAGCAGATCGAACTGCTCGCCGCTTTGATCCTCGTCCACCTCGGTCAGCTCGCCCCGTCTAACCATCGAGGCCAGCGGCGTGCCCTCTTCGACGGAGAGGTGGTAGGCCGAGATGTGGGGCGCGTCCAGATCGACGACCCGTCGAAGATTGTCGCCCCACCGGGCGAGGCTCATGCCGGGGATGCCGTAGATCAGGTCGACCGACAGATTGTCGAAGCCTGCCCGCCGCGCCGCCGCGACCGCCGCGAGAGCCTTGGCCGTATCGTGTCGCCGCCCCAGCAGCTGCAGATCGCCGTCGACGAGCGATTGCAGGCCGATGCTCAGCCGGTCGACCCCCAGACGGGCGATCTGCTCGAGGTAATCGCCGCGTACATCGTCGGGATTGACCTCCATGGTCGTCTCGCGCAGGGCAGAGCAGTCCCAGTGTCGCCCGACAGCTCCTATCAGCCTGTCCGCCTGCACGGGAGTGAGCAGCGAGGGGGTCCCCCCGCCGATGTAGAGGGTGGCGATGGGTCCGACGGGCAGCTCTTCGCGCCGCAGCTCCATCTCGCGCTCGAGGGCCGACAGGAACGGTTCCGCCAGTTCGAGGCTGGTGCACGAGTAGAAGTCGCAGTAGTTGCACTTGCGCTTGCAGAAAGGAATATGGATGTAGATACCTGCCACAGTGCGCAAGGTAGTGAAAAATAACGGATCGCAAGCCACGGAAAACCTCGTCGCCGCACAAATCGGACCATGGTCGTCGTTTTTCATGCGATCATAATATTTTCGCCCTCTTTTTGTTCGTTTTTGTCGCCACGGGCCTTCGAGTTTTCGGCCGGCGGGGCGGAGGAGCGATTTTTTCACCCGCAGATGATCACTGATCCAATTTATTTTCTTATCTTTGCGGTCCGTCTTTTCGCGTGAAAGGGCGTAAACTTTTTAATTTAAAGAGAAAATGCCAGTAAAGATCAGATTGTCGCGACAGGGCAAGAAGGGTTATGCCTTCTATCACATTGTCGTTGCAGACAGCAGGGCGCCACGTGATGGCCGGTTCATCGAAAAGTTGGGCGTCTACAACCCCAACACCAATCCTGCTACAATTGATTTGTGCTTCGAGAAAGCACTCGATTGGTTACAGAAAGGCGCTCAACCCACAGACACATGCCGTGCCATACTATCGGGCAAGGGCGTCCTTTACAAGAAACACCTTCTGGGAGGTGTCTCCAAAGGCGCACTGACCGAAGAGCAGGCCGTGGCCAAATTTGACAAATGGCTGAGCGAGAAGGAGAACAAGACTTCCACCGCCACCCGCAAGCTCACCGACGCCAAAAGCGCTGCCGAGAAGTCGCGCTTGGAGGCCGAGGCCAAAGCCAAGGAGGAGAAAGCCAAAGCTATCCGTGCCAAGAAGGAGGCCGCCACACAGGTTGCCCAGGCCGAAGAAGCTCCCCAGAACGCAGAGGAGACCGTTGAGGAGAGCGTTGAGGAGAGCGTAGCAGAGACCGCAGCAGAGGTCGCCGACCAGGCTGCTCCGGTCGCAGAAGAGGCGCCTGCCGAGGCATAACCCGCTCATGCGGTGGGTGATTTCCACATAGTCGGGCGCATATCGGGGCTTTTTGCCGCAGGCGGCGAGCTCACCATCGCCATGTACGACGACTTCCCCATGGGGGACAATTTTGAGGGACCGCTGTTTGTCATGATCGACAAACTGGCGGTCCCTCTCTTTATCGGCTCATTGCGCAGACGGGGAACTTCGACGGCCGTAGTGCGTTTTGAGGATGTCGACTCGGTGGCCATAGCCTCGACCCTGGTGGGGCTCGAGCTCCTTGTCCCCCGGCCGGCCGATCGCCACGCTGCCCGACCTGCCGCCCGCAGCGTCCGGGGGACAGATTTCGAGGCCCTGACGGGCTATCGCGCCCTGCTCGCGGAGGGGTTGGCGGGCGAGGTGGCAGCTTTTGTCGAGAACGGCGCCAATCCGCTGCTGGAGATCGACATGGACGGCAAACAGATCTACGTTCCGGCCGTCGACGAATTTGTCGAACACATCGACCCCCGTCGGCGAGAGGTGCGCTTTGCGCTTCCCGAAGGGTTGCTGGAGCTATATTTGTAAAGAAATAAAAAATCGACTACCTTCGTATATCAATACGGCGAAGAGATAAAAAGAACAGTCGGTTGTGCGCTCTGTCTTTTGGCGTTGCCTGTCATGGCGGCCTGCGGCTCCAAAGGCAAACTCTCCACCCCTTCGGGCGGCGGAGGTGCAACACGCAACAACCCGGCTCGGACAGCGAGGGCCAGGTTGCCGAATACAAATGGTTGGCAGCCGACCCCGGTATTGGGGAGGTCTGCTTTTGGCATGGGCAAATTGAGCACGGCGAGGTGCAGCATCTGATGCGCTCGGCCCAACTGTTTTCTTTTCTCCAATCTGTCGGGAGGTACGCCTGCTGTTGTTTTGGAGGCTATCGCCAATAGTTTGCCGGTAATTTGTTTTGATATTTGCGGTCAAGGCGATGTAGTCGACGAACGGATCGGGGTGAAAATTCCCGTGACCGATCCTTACGATTCGGTGCGCCGTTTTGCCGAAACGATCAGGGTGTTGCACAGCGACAGGGAGCGTTTGCAAAGGATGTCGTGTACCGCCACGGCTTGCGCCGGGGAGTTGTCGTGGACAATAAGGCGCGGTGAATGATGAAAATATATGATCGGGCTGTAAATAATTTCTGTGGTTATGACAAAAAATAATCTCCCGCCCAATATCACTCCCGGCATGAGTTTGACGATGTTCAAAATAAGGGGCATGGCCAATGCCGTGAGGACGTTTCTGATGTTGAAAGTTAAATATAGGTGGGTCAGGTCAGGCGGTTTTGCGAGAATCCCTTTCTCTACAAGGTTTTTTTCGCCTCATCGAAACGTTTCGCTTGGCGACAGGGTACAATTCGGTCGTAATTGCGTCGTACAATGTGATATTGTTTTTGGAAATGATATTTTGATTGCAGGCAATGTGAGTTTTGTCGGTCGCGACGATCATATTTTTGATGTGGCAGGCAAAAGTATATGGGATTCGCCACGCGGCGACAGACATATGGCGACCAACGCCCACTCGTGGGTGATGGGGCTCGCGATAAAATAATCTTTTTCGCGGATGGAATTTAAATAGTTTCTAATGGAAAAGATGAAAAAAATAGTCGGTTGTGCGCTCTGTCTTTTGGCGTTGCCCGTCATGGCGGCCTGCGGCTCCAAAAGCAAACTCTCCACCCCTTCGGGCGGCGGAGGCGGCAACACCCAGCAACCCGGCTCGGGCGACGAAGGGAGAGAGGCCGGCAACGGCAACCCGGGCGCCAAAAGGGCTACGGCCACTATCGCATGGCCCGCCGAGGCCGGTCCGATAGTGTGGGGTTATGACCTCAAACAGCCCGAGTCGGCCAAAGGCTTCACCAATGCCATGGCCCGCAGCGTGTTGATCGATGACGGCATGACCATCGTCCGCGTGCCCATATTTCTGAACAGCTTCGATCCGACCACCCACAAGATCATCCCGACCGAGACCAGGACGGCCACCGCCCTGGCCGCCGCCAAAGAGGCCATGAAGGTCCGCCCCGGGGTCAAAGTCTTCGCCAGCCTCAAGCTCGACAACGACAATGGCCGGACCACCTTCCCCGAGTGGGCCTACAACGCCCAGCTGAAGAGGGTCAGAACCGACGTCTACGCCGACATGCTGACCGAGTATCTCCTCTATATGAAAAACAACGGCGTGCCGGTGCACTACCTGGCCATCGACAACGAGCCCGAGTATACCGCTTCGGGCATCCAGGGCAGCACCTACTCGATGTATATCGACATTCTGGACGGAGTGAGGCGCAAGACGGCGAGCCTGGGGGTCGACATGCCGACGCAATTTGTCGCGCCCGAGTGCTACGGACCCAAACAGGAATATATCGATCTGGTTGCCAATGTGATCTCTGCCGACCGCGGCGATCTGATCACCATCCTTGGCACTCACTACTATCCCCTTTACCGTAATGCCAACCTGCTCGGCCGGCTCAAAAAACTCGTCGAGGCGGGGCAGGGGCGTCCGCTGTGGAACACCGAGGCCCATTACGACGCGCTTTCCGAGGCTCAGATCGCCAAGGGGTGGAACGAGATGGATCGTGCCAACCTGTTCATGGTGGCGACCTTCGACGGGTTCGATCAGGGGTGCAACGGCATGTTCTTCTGGGCCTACAAACGCGACGAGAGCAACGCCAAAGGCTCACTGAGCCGTAAACTGGTGCAGACCACCGTCGGCGCCACCCACGCCGCGATCGACATCAACAGTGGCAAGGACGCCGTGGACCGGGGGTTCAACATCCGCGCCTTTGTCAGGGACAGGTCGGTGGCGGTGTGGATCGCCAATACCGACAGTCAGGTCAAGGACTACACCATCGAGGTGGCGGGGCATAAACTCGGCAGCGATGCCTCATACTCGATCTGGAACGATGCGGTGTGGAACAGGAAACCCTATACCCAGGTGGCTGGCAGCGTAGTGGTGGCGGGCGATGTGGCGACCATCACTATCCCCGCCCGCAGCATCTCGCTGGTGGAGTTCTCGCTGCAGTGATACGGCATACTATGGCATCGGCCGGGGCCCTTTGGAGCCCCGGCCGATGCCGGTTTTAGGGAGGGAGTAGAGTTTATATGGACATTTGAAGATGAACCGAACTTAAAAACAGTGGCAAGTCGTTGCATGTCGTTCGGTCTTGCCATGCAAGACCGAACGACATGCAACGTTTCGCCATAGACTTTAAGTTTGTCCGTTGTCAAAGCTCTTTTGAAGCCGCTGCGCGCGGGGCGGTTCTTTTTGGCTCGCATAAAAACGCTCGCCTTACTCCGAAGTTGGCGGGCAAAGGGACGCCAGCGAAGTTGGCAAGCAGATGGACGCTTGCCTTCCTCGCGCTACCTCGGCCGTAGCCCGCAAGCGGTCTGCGGCCCTCGCAACGCTGCTCGGTTCTCCTCCTTGCGAGGCATAGCCCGCGAGCGGTCTCTGCTCTCGCTTCGAGCGTCGATTCGCACCTCGGCCATTTCCGAGCAAGCTCGGATGGCGCTCGGCTTATCGTCGTTTGCCGCCAAAAAGAACGAAAAACCGCCCGGCTGTTCGCCTCGGCTACTCGCATGGAGGAAATTGAGCTACGACGCCAAACCTCCTCCTTTTAGTCCCCATTAGGGGCCTAACGTCGTCAAACAAGTGGCGTCGCCGGGCGCTCAATTTTCTCCGCTCGCTTAACGCCTCGGCTCAATGCCGGGGATGTTTCGCCCCGCAGGGGCGATTGGGAAGTATCGTCGCGTCTCGCGTTCAGAAAGCGCGAAGCCCGGCCGCCATTGGTGGGCAAATGGACGCCCGCGAAGGAAAGCAAGCAGAGGGACGCTTACCTTCCTCGCGCTACCTCGGCTGTAGCCCGCGAGCGGTCTCTGCTCTCGCTTCGGTCGTCGATTCGTACCTCGGCAGAGAGTTCGAGCAAGCTCGATGGCGCTCGGCTTGTCGTCGTTTGCCGCCAAAAAGAACGAAAAACCGCCCGGCGGTTCACCTCGGCTACTCGCCTGGAGAAAATCGAGCTGCGACGCCAAATCTCCTCCTTTTAGTCTCTTTCAGAGCCTAACGTCGGCGAACAAGTGGCGTCGCTTGACGCTCAACTTCCTCCGCTCGCTTAACGCCTCGGCTCAATGCCGGGGATTACTTCACCTCTTCGAGGCGATGAAGGTCGAAAGAGTGTTCAAAAAGCGCGAAGCCCGGCCGCCATTGGCGGGCAAATGGACGCCCGCGAAGTTGGCAAGCAGATGGACGCTTGCCTTCCTCGCGCTACCTCGGCCGTAGCCCGCAAGCGGTCTGCGGCCCTCGCAACGCTGCTCGGTTCTCCTCCTTGCGAGGCATAGCCCGCAAGCGGCCTCTGCTCTCGCTTCGAGCGTCGATTCACCGTCGGCTCGGGCAGCCCACCGCCGTCTGCGGGCCGCCGATAAAACCGCAAACCCGGAAAGAACGCTTTTATCCACATATCACATTAATCTGAGACAGGAGGTTTGTCTCAACTTTTTCGCAAAAAGGTCGCATCGCGGCCGCACCCGGATCTCACTCGCCCTCCCACCCGTCGCAGGTGCAGACCAGGTTGCGGTCGCCATAGCCGGCGTCGATGCGGCTGACAGATGGGAAGAACTTGCGAGCTGCCGTCCACTCGAGGGGAAAGGCGGCCTGTCGGCGCGAGTAGGGATGCGACCAGGCGTCGGAAGCGATCTCGGCGGCGGTGTGCGGGGCGTTCGCCAGCAGATTGTCCCCCTGACCGGCAGCCTTTGCGCACTCCCGCCCGATGGCAGCCATGGCCTCGACAAAACGGTCCATCTCGGCCTTCGATTCGCTCTCGGTGGGTTCGATCATGAAGGTATCGTGAATGGGAAACGACACCGTGGGGGCGTGAAAACCATAATCCATCAACCGGCGGGCCACATCTGCCACATCGACGCCGCTCTCGCGTTTCAGCCCCCGCATGTCGAGGACAAACTCGTGGCCTACCCTCCCGAGACGGCCCGTGTAGAGGGTCCGAAAGTGAGGCGACAGGGCATGGCTCATGTAATTGGCGTTCAGGATGGCGCCGATGGTCGCCCCGCGCAGCCCCTCGGCGCCCAGCAGGCGGATGTAACCGTAGGTTATCGGCAGCAGCAGCGCGCTGCCCCAGGGGGCCGCCGCCACCGCCGTGATGCCCTCCGCGCCGCCCGTCTCGACCAGCGGATGCGAGGGCAGAAAGGGGGCCAGATGAGCCGCCACACAGATGGGCCCTACGCCGGGGCCGCCGCCGCCGTGAGGCATCCCGAACGTCTTGTGCAGGTTGAGATGACACAGGTCAGCGCCGATGTAACCGGGGCTGGTTAGCCCCACCTGAGCGTTCATGTTGGCCCCGTCCATGTAGACCTGCCCCCCGGCGTCGTGGACAATATCCACCACGCTGCGGATGTTCTCCTCGAAGATGCCGTGCGTAGAGGGGTAGGTCACCATCAGACAGGCCAGCTCGGCGGCGTGTTCCCGAGCCTTGAGCTGCAGCTCCTGCAGATCGATATTACCCTCTGCGTCGCACGGCACGGCGACACATTTCATGCCCGCCATGGCTGCCGAGGCGGGGTTGGTGCCGTGGGCCGAGGCGGGGATGAGCGCTACGTTGCGGTGGCCCTGACCACGGCTTTGGTGCCAGGCCCTGACCACCATCAGACCGGCATACTCGCCCGCCGCCCCCGAGTTGGGCTGCAGCGACACGGCCTCCATGCCGGTGATGACGGCCAGACAGCGCTCCAGCTCCGCTGTCAACTCGCCGTAACCGGCCCTTTGGTCGGCGGGCACGAATGGATGAACGTCGGCAAAACCCGGCAGCGAGAGGGGCAGCATCGTGGCGGCGCGATTGAGCTTCATCGTGCAACTGCCCAGAGGGATCATGCTGTCGGTCAGCGACAGGTCGCGATGCTCGAGACGTTTGATATAGCGCATCAGTTCGGTCTCGGTGCGGTATTTGGCGAAGAGCTCCCCCTCGAGGATCGACCCCGTGCGCAGGAACTTTCCGGGCGGAGACACTGCCGCGTCGATCTTCACCCCTTTGGGTGCGTGAACCCCCATCGCCTGGGCGAAGATGTCGACCAGAGCGATGATCTCCTCCTGGGTGGTCAGCTCGTCGAGGCTCAGGTGGACACGCCCCTCGGAGGGGTAGAACAGATTGATGCCCTTCTCGAGGGCGGCCTGACGCACCACGGCGGTGTCGGTCTCGATCTCGAGGGTGTCGAAGAACGTGTCGTGCGCCACGTGGCACCCCATGCGGCGCAATGCCCCGTCGAGGGCGGCCGTCGCAGCATGGATATGTCTGGCGATCGCCTTGAGCCCTTCGGGGCCGTGCCAGAGGGCGAACATTCCCGCCATCGAGGCCATCAGGGCCTGGGCGGTGCAGATGTTAGAGGTGGCTTTTTCGCGGCGGATATGTTGCTCGCGCGTTTGCAGCGCCATGCGCAGGGCGCGGTTGCCCAGCCGGTCTACCGATACGCCTATGATACGCCCCGGCATGTGGCGCTTGAAAGCTTCGCGCGTGGCCAGAAAACCTGCGTGCGGCCCCCCCATCCCCATCGGGAGGCCCATCCTCTGGGC
>BNXD01000015.1 GCA_025999315.1 Bacteroidia bacterium
CCGGGCGCTCAATTTCCTCCGCTCGCTCAACGCCTCGGCTCAATGCCGGGGATGTTTCGCCGCTACGCGGCGATGAAGATCGAAAGAGTGTTCAAAAAGCGCGAAGCCCGGCCGCCGTTGGCGGGCAAAGAGACGCCCGCCCCGCGCGCAGCGGCTGAAAAGACCTCGAAACATGAACCAAACTTAAGGTTTATGGCAAAACGCCACCTGTTTTTCGGCCTCATGGAGGCCGCCCCAGTCGTCTGAGGGCAGTACAGCGACAGGTAGTTCTTGATGGCTTTGGGATAGTCGCCCGAGTTGTGGTAGGCGCCTCCCAGATTATTATACGCGAGATAATCGGGCTTCAACTCAATAGCCCTCAGGTAGCTTTTGATGGCTTTGGGATAGTCGCCAGATTCGTAATAAGCATATCCCAGATTATTATACGCCTCGGCATAATCCGGCTTCAGCTCGACAGCCTTCAGGTAGCTTTCGATGGCTTTGGAGTGGTCGCCTGATTCTCTACAGGCATTTCCCAGATTATCATACACCTCGGCAAAATCGGGTTTCAGTTCGATGGCCTTCAGGTAGATCTCGATAGCCTTGGGATAGTCGCCTGATCCAAAATAAGCAAATCCCAGATTATTATACGCCTCGGCAAGATTGGGTTTCAGTTCGATGGCTTTCAGGTAGATATCGATAGCCTTGGGATAGTCGCCAGATTCGTTATAAGCAAATCC
Source organism: Bacteroidia bacterium (assembly GCA_025999315.1). GTDB lineage: Bacteria > Bacteroidota > Bacteroidia > Bacteroidales > Rikenellaceae > JAIRQC01. The sequence goes on from BNXD01000015.1 coordinate 720, forward strand.
CAGATTATAATACGCCTCGTAAAAATTCGGATCGATAGCGACAGCCTGTTCATAAAAGCGTATGGCCCGATCCCATTGCCCGTCCATGGCGGCGTTGTAGCCCCTCATAAAATAGGCGTCGACCGCCTTCGCCTTTTTCTCACCGATGATGGCAAGGCGGATAATATCACGCTCCAGCGGGGTCAGTTCCTCTGGCTGTTTGCTTTTGGCGATATTGAGCGCCGTGTAGGAGGTGAACTTCTCAATGCGTTGCGACGACCGGCTGGAAATCACGGCAATATAAACCGTGAGCACGATGCTTATGACGGCAAGGATCGCGCCGCCGATGGTGCATATCTCTAAAAACTTTTTCATGACAATTCGCAGTTCGCAAAGAGCGGGTTAAATATTGATTTAACCCGCTGTGCATTTATAAAACGTTGGTTTAAAGGCGTCATATCTAAAGTCAAGGCGGTCCGCAGCCGGCGAAGGGATGTCCCGAAGTCGCAGACGAGCGGCAGCCCTTCGCGCCGGGTGGCTGCGGGCTGCGCGGCTCTACGAGCCGCAATGACATGCAACGGCTTGCCATTGCCTTTAAGTTTAGTTTGTGCTTCAAGGGCTATGCTCATACAAAACATTGCGATAAACTCAGGAATGACTATTTTAAACCAACCTTAAAATGCACAACGAATTTTCAACATAAAAAAACTCCCACCGAGGCGGGAGTATAGGATAAAATCCTTCGGCATATAGCCTTATTGTGATAAGATGTAGAAATCTTACGAAGGCGAAAGTAATCAAAATTTTCATTCGCTCCAAATTTTTTTCATATATAATGCGAATTAAGGGTTGAAATTTACCATGTCATGCTGAGCGAAGTCGAAGCATCTCGGAATAACTGTTTTAACAGCATTGCCGAGACCCTTCGACAAGCTCAGGGTGACATAACAGAAAAATTGATAAGCAATAAAGTATTGATAATCAAACATAACTTTCAACTGTTAATTCGCATTAACAGTCAACAGTGGCGATAGAAGATTTTGACCGTTAGGGCGTGTTGGCAAATTTAAGTTCATCGAAAATAAAGACCAATTCAGTTAAAACCCCGGCTGTCTCATCAACGCTTTTGACCGTTAAGCCGGCGTTGTCTACCTCCCATGTTCGGCGCAGGTCATCGTGGCATACAGGTGCATAGAACCGCATGATTCCTCATTATTGGATTTTTTGTTGCATCGGGCGTGTCGAATTTGTTGCATGCGCTGATGCAACTTTTATCGTCCGGCAACATCTGTTGTACATCTTGATTTCAGGATAAACTATATTTGTCTTGCGGAATCGATTTGGCGCTTCCCCCGACATGATCAATTAATGTTTATGAAAGACTCCAATATAGCCATGAACAGAATTTTTGCGACGATCGGAGCGGTCTGTGCGCTTCCGCTCGTTGCGACGGCTCAACAAACCAGGCCCAACGTGCTGATAATACAGACGGACGATTTGGGTTACGACGATCTGGGCATCCACGGACAGAAGGTGATTCAAACCCCCGCGCTCAACCGGCTGGGCGGCGAATCGGTACGTTTCACCAATTATTACCTGCATTCGGTGTCGTCCCCCTCGCGCGCATCTCTGCTGACGGGCAGGCATTTCTGGCGGACGGGCGTTACGGGAGTGCACGGCGGCCGCGACTTTATGAACCTGGACGAAAAGACGATGGCGGAATATTTCCTGCAGGCCGGCTACTCGACCGCCATGTGGGGCAAATGGCATTCGGGCAAGACCGACGGCTACTTTCCGTGGCAGAGAGGATTTGAACAGGCCTATATGGGAAAGCTCTACCAGCACGAAAATCCCCAGGGGAGCCTTAACGGGAAAAACGTTACTTTCCCCGGGCAGTGGTCCGATGCCGTATGCACCGATATGGCCATAGAGTTCCTCGCCCAACAGCACGGCAAGCCGTTCTTCGCCTATCTCTCTTTTCTCTCTCCCCACGGCATCTGGGCGGCGCCTGAAGAGTATCGCAAGAGATATGCAGATCAGGGCTATTCTAAAAGCTTCTCCACCCTTTGCGGGCAGATCGAGCATCTCGACCATCAGGTCGGACGCCTGATGGACGCGCTGGAAAAGAACGGCCTCGCCAAAAATACGATCGTGCTGTTCATGAGCGACAACGGCCCTACCGCGAATGTCGGGAACATCTCCCTGACCGAACAGGAGTGGGCCCTGCGCAATCCCAATGCCGCCCGAGGCCAAAAGGGCAGCAACTGGCAGAATGGGATACACTCGCCGTTCTTCGTGCGTTATGGCGACCGCTATACCGCAGGCGAGAACACTTTTTTTGTTTCGATCTGCGATGTGATGCCCACGCTGCTGGACCTCTGCGGAGCGACTCCCGCAAAGTTCGCCAAAAAGATCGACGGGAGGAGCGTCGCCCCCTGGATCGAGCCCGAGAAAGGAAAGCAAGCCCTTGCGCAGGGAAACCTCGCCCCGATCGTTATCGCCCAATGGCATCCCGTGTTTTCCGACCGGGACGGCATCCTGAAGGGCAAGGATACGGCTTTCGCTCCGATCAACGACCAAACCCGGCCCCTGATCGAATTCGACAGGCAGGTAACAGGTCTGCACAGAGGATATTACAAACTGCTGATGAACCAGCGCGGCGAACAGCAGTTGGTGCTGACCAACCTCGAGAACGATCCGCATGAAACCGAGAACATCGCCTCGCAGCATCCGAAGATGGTCGCCGAGATGCAAAACGAACTGAAACGGTGGTTCGATGACGTGTACAAAAATGAGGACTCGTTCAATATGCCCACATTCCAGATAGGCCTTGAGAAGAACCGTCGCAATCCCGTATTGGCCTATGCGCCCTTCAGAATATCCTCCTCTCTGTCGAACAGCCAGCACGAACTGTCGGGATGGGGCGCAAAAGGCGATTTTGCCGAATACCTGGTCGACGTGCATACCCCCGGGGAGTATTCGATCGAGATCACTCCCAAGGTTGCCAAAACCACCGCTTCGGCAGTGTTCACACTCTCCTGCGGCAACAGCTCGACAACGGTTCGGGCGGCGGAACAACCATCCATAAAACTTGCCTCGGGCAAGGCTACTTTGCGCATCGAACTGGCCCAGGATGCTCCGCAGCCTTTCGCTCTTACGGAAATAATACTTATAAAAAAATAACCCCGAAAAATGAAAAGAGCAATTTCTCTACTGACCCTTGCCGCAGCGGGGTCCGTAACCGGAGCTACGGCGCAAAAAGTCGCCAAGGCGGACAAGCAACCGAACGTACTGTTTGTCATTTTCGACGATCTGCGTCCCGAGCTGGCCTGCTATGGCGAGAAACACATGAAAACACCCAACATCGACGCGGTGGCCAAAGAAGGGGTTGTCTTCAGCCGGGCTTACGTGCAGCAGGCGGTAAGCGCCGCGACCCGTGCGAGCTTCCTCACCGGATGCTATCCCAACACCACCGGGGTGGACTATCCCTACAGCGTCTATTTCGTAGAGACGTTCCTGCCCTCGCACAACAGCCTTCCGGTGCAGATGTTCGAGAACGGTTATTACTCGCGCACCCTGGGCAAGGTACACCACGGGATCAAAGAGGACCTTTCCGAAAAACACTTTACCCCCAAGACCGCGAGCTCCAACTATGCCCTTCCCGAGAATATAGCCGTAGAGAACGACCGCACCCTCGCTCCGCCGTTTGAATGTGCCGATGTGCCTGACAACGCCTACAGGGACGGGGTGATCTGCGATGCGGCGATCGAGACGATAAAGGGGTTTAAAAACAACACCAAAGGCAAGCCGTTCTTTCTGGCAGTGGGTTTCCAGAAGCCACACCTTCCCTTCGCCGCGCCCAAGAAATATTACGACATGTACGATCCCGCCACCCTGCCGCTTTCGCCCAACCCCCAGCATACCACAGACTCGAACGAATATTCCGAAGCGCATCACGGCCTGCCCAAATGGGCCGGGGAGGCGGACAAGAACGGGCATATCGTATCCGATGCGCGCCAGAGAGAGTTGCGCCATGCCTATTTTGCATGTGTAAGTTTTGTCGACGCGCAATTGGGGCGCATCATCAGCGAGCTCAAAGCCCAGGGTCTGTACGACAATACGATAGTGGTGATGATTGGCGACCACGGCTGGCATCTTGGCGACAATGGGATGTACGGCAAATCGACCAACTTTGAACGCGCCACCCGCACCCCGCTCATAGTGCGCCTGCCCGATAAAAACGCTGCCAAAGGGGTGAAATGCAACGCTTTGGTGGAGTTTGTGGACATATATCCTTCGATATGCCAAGCCGCAGGTGTTGCCGTGCCCGGTTTCGTCGAAGGCACCTCGTTCGTCCCCCTGATGTATAATCCGCAGAAAGAGTGGAAACCCGCGGCATTCTCGCAGTTCCCCCGTTACGCCAACGTAGAGGGATTTTCGGTGCGTACGAACGACTACCGCTATACGGAATGGAGGGACACCGTACAAAAAAAGACGGTGGCTGTCGAGTTGTACGACCACCGCAGCGACCCTTACGAAGCGGTTAATATTGCCGGGAAAAATCCCGAAACGGTGAAAAAAATGGCGACGATTCTTGCCGACGGATGGAGAAAAGCCCTTCCCCGGGGGGGTGTCAACAAATCGAACAATCCGCTTGCGCCTCCTTTCGTCGGATGGGGCCCCGAATCCAAAAAGGTGGAAAAAGAGCAGCAACAGCAAAAGAAAAACGGGAAAAAACAGGGGAACGACGTCGGCATAACCGGTTTCGAGAGCCTTATGAAGGAGGCCCGACGCGATACGAAAATCTAAAAGAGGTTAGATTATGATCGGCAGCTTCCGTAAATTCCTCCTCCCTTCACTGTTGTGTTGTGCGGGATTGATCTGCACGCAATCTCTGGATGCAAAAAAACTCATCACCGAAAACCCTTCGCCCGAAGCGCAAAAGCTTTACGGCAGGCTTTGCGACATAAGCGGAAAGGGTATACTGTTCGGACACCATTTTACCAGCATCTCGGGCCGTGATTTCACCGATTGGGGTCAGACCATGAGCCGGAGCGACGTGCTCTCTGCCGTAGGGGATTATCCGGCGATTTTCAGCTTCGACTTCGGGCAGGGTATGGACCGGATACTGCCTGCCGTCAAAAAAGCGGGGGAACTTGGGGCGGTTATTACAATAAGCTACCATATGGAAAACCCCTTTGGAGATTCCAACAGCAGCTATTGTGTCGTTCCGGGGCGCAACGAGGTAGCTGCCATAATGCCCGGGGGGATACACCACGGTTTTCTTCTGGACAAACTGGACCAGATCGCCGATTTTGCACAAAAGGCGACGGTAAAGGGCAGGAAAATCCCGATCATCTTCCGTCCGTGGCACGAGCATACCGGCGACTGGTTCTGGTGGGGGGCCAAGTCGTGCAGCGAAGAGGAATTCATCGCCCTGTGGCGGTTTACGGTAGATTATCTTCGCAAAGAGAAGAGAGCGGACAACTTGCTGTACGCCTTCTCTCCTTCGTGCCCGGCCGATTACGGAGGTTATGGAACACGCAATCCGGGCCCCGATTATTTCGATATAGCGGGTTTTGACTGCTACCGCTCCGCCGACTTCACGGAGGTATTCATCAAAAGCGCGAGAGAAACGGTGACCTATGCCGAAAAACACGGAAAACTGCCTGCCGCCACAGAATTCGGCTATAAGAAGGGCTTGCAAAACTCACTTAACTCCAAATGGTTCACCGAGGCATTTTTGTCCCCTCTGGAACAGAACCCGCTCGCCTGCAAGCTTTCTTATGCCGTAACCTGGACCAATCGCTCTTCGACGTGGTGGGTACCCCTCAAGGGGGATCTCCCTTACAAGGATTTTGTAGATTTTTATAACGCTCCCTATTCCCTTTTTCTGAAAGAGTGGGCTGACAAATGAGAGGCATAAAAAAAATACTCTTTGTCCTGCCGGTCGTTTCGGCGCTGTCCCTGTCGTGCTGCGGCCATCATGCATCTGCACCGGGCAGGGTGGTCTTACAGAGCATATGCGCCGGATGGGAATTTGCCCGGGCGGACAGTCTGTGCTGGATGCCGGCGAGAGTTCCCGGAACGGTTCATACCGACCTGTTTGCCGCGGGTGTGATCCCTGATCCCTTCTGGCGCGACAACGAACATCGTCAGCAGTGGATCGACAAGGCAGACTGGATCTACCGAACGAGTTTCGAGGCGGGCGACGCCATAACGGCAAAAAGTAATATCGAGATCGTATTTGAGGGGCTTGATACCTACGCGGAGGTAACATTGAACGGCCACAGGGTTCTGTCGGCCGACAATATGTTTCGCACATGGGAGGCGGATGTAAAACCGTACCTCAAACAGGGACGCAACGATTTGGAAGTCTGTTTCCGTTCGCCGGTCGGGGTAAGCCTGGCCAAATACGACGCGAACCCCTACAAACTGTTCGGGCTGCCGGGCAACGATCAGGCCCGGTTGGGTGGACTGGGCGACAAGCTGGTAAGCATGTGGAACCGCAAGACGCCCAGCCATTTCGGCTGGGATTGGGGGCCTCGCTTCGTAACCTCGGGGATATGGCGCCCCGTCCATATCCGGGCCTGGGAGGGGGCCCGGATAAAGGATGTGCACTACATCCGGCATGACATATCGGGCAAATCAGCCCGTCTTACCGCCCGGCTGAAGATAGAGTCGGATATGGCCGGACGTGCGGAAGTGGAGCTCAAGGTCAACGGCAAGAGGGTCGCCTCGGCCAGGATTCAGCTCGACAGGGGCCTTAGCACGGTGGATATACCGCTTGAGATCGGAAATCCGCAACTGTGGTGGCCCTCGGGCATGGGCAGGCAGAATCTCTACCGGATGGATGCCTCGCTTGCCGACAACGACGGCAATGTGCTGGATATGCAGAGCCTGAATATCGGCCTGCGTACCGTAAGGGTGGTTCAAAAGCCCGACCGGTGGGGGACGAGTTTCTATTTCGAGGTCAACGGCATTCCCATGTTCGCCAAGGGGGCCAACATGATACCGACCGACAACTTTCTACCGCGCACCACCGGTGAGGATTACCGCCGGCTGGTGCAGTCGGCCGTGGACGCCAACATGAACCTTCTCCGCGTATGGGGCGGCGGCTCCTATGAAGACGACAGGTTCTACGACGCCTGCGACTCGCTGGGCCTGCTCGTCTGGCAGGATTTCATGTTCGCCTGCTCGATGTATCCGACCGACTCGGGATTCCTTAAAAGTGTCGAGGCCGAGGCGATCGACAACGTTCGCCGTCTTCGCAACCACGCCTCGCTGGCCATCTGGTGCGGCAACAACGAGATGACCCAGGCGTGGTACAACTGGGGATGGAAAGATCGTCAGGATGTCCCTCAACACTACCGCAACGACATGTGGGAGGGGTATAAAAGGATATTCTTTGAAACGCTGCCCAGGGTGGTCTCCGAGAACGATCCCGGGCGTTTCTACTGGCCCTCCTCCCCGGGCAGTTCGTTCTGCGAGCCGCAAAACTACGCCTCGGGCGATGTACATTACTGGAAATACCGTGGAAAGCGTCTGCCGCTGGAGGTATTCCGTACAGAGATCGGACGTTTTATGAGCGAGTACGGATTCCAGTCCACGCCCACCATGTCTGTGATCGAACGCTATACCCTGCCCGAAGATCGCGATTTCGATTCCGGGGTTTTTCGCGCTCACGTCAAGGCCGAGTTCGAGCCCGATCTGGCGCTCCACTATATCGCCACATATTACGACGGGAAGGACGATTTCGCCTCGCGCGTATTCATGAGCCAAATCTATCAGGCCGAAGCGATGAAGTACGCCATAGAACACCACCGTATGCGTATGCCCTTCTGCATGGGTTCATTGTATTGGCAACTGAACGACTGCTGGCCCGGTTCGTCGTGGTCCTCGCTGGATTACCACGGCAACTGGAAGGCGTCGCACTACGCGGCCCGGAGGGCTTTCGCACCCGTTCTGGCGGCTGCGGACATATGGGACGACTCTGTTCGCGTTTATGGCGTTACCGATCTTCCGCAGCAGCAAACGCTGCATTTGTCCGCTCGTCTGATGTCGTTCAGAGGAGAGCTGCTGTCCGACTTTTCCCGCAATGTGGTTCTTGGGGCCAATACCTCCACCATGCTCTTTGAGAGTACTGCAACCGGGGCGCTCGGCCCGCACGATAAAAAAGATGCATTCCTGCATCTGGCGCTCACAGACAGCAAGGGGAGGGTATTGTCTTCCGGCAATGTGTTTTTCACCGAGGTAAAGAACCTCGATCTGCCCGCTGCCGAGATACGAACCGAACTCAAACCCATCGACGGGGGTGTCGAATTGACCCTCACCTCGCCCGTTTATGCAAAGTATGTTGAGGTAAGCGTCCCGGGGGCAGAGCCGTTCGTGAGCGACAACTATTTCGATCTGCTCCCCGGCCAGCCGGTAACGGTCGTCGTGAAAGGCTCGTTCGACGCAAGCGCCATTCGAGTAAGAAACTATCTGTACCACAAACGATAGGGCCATGATACAAAAAGACGGACAGACCCTCAGAGGAGTCTGTCCGTCTTTTTTGCATCCTTGCCGCGATCCTTACCACACCGCCCTCTTTTGTGGGATGCCCGATTCTCCGGATATTTTTCGTAGGGGAGAGATTCGGCTCATGCAGCCTTTAAGCGCACGGTTGGCGCAGCTATTTTTTCTTCTTTTTCACGTTGTAATCGACACCCAGCGCCGTCCTTTCCCTGAGCCCTGCGGCGATAAGTTCGTCGCACTGCCTGCGCAGCTCCTCGAGCTTTTTCGCATATCGGGGATCGCCCGCAAGGTTGTTCACCTCCAGCGGATCGACGGTCAGCTCATACAGATGCTCGCTGCCGGGGTGATCGCAGTAACGAAAATACTTCCATCCTTCGGTGCGAATGCCCTCCGAGGCCGCTACGAGTTTGGTCGCCCAGCGGTGTTCGCACAGGAATTTGTCCCGGTCTATACGCCCCTTGCCTGAGGTGGTGTAGACGCCCAGATCAAGCCCCTGAACTCTCTGGGGAACCGCCACGCCGCAATAGTTCAGTATCGTCGGGGCAATGTCGATGTTGAGCGCCATCTGTTCGACATCCCGGTGCCCCTTTCCGCGCGGATCGTATATGATAAGCGGTACGCGCAGCGAATTGTCGTACATCAGCCATTTGCCTGCCAACTGCCGTTCGCCCTCAAAATAACCGTTGTCCCCCATGAATATGATGACCGTGTTGTCCCCCTGGCCTGTTTGCCGCAACACCTCCCTGATCTGACCCACCACGCGGTCCACGCCCGAGATCATCCGGTAGTAGCCCTTGATGCTGTGCTGATACTTCTCGGGGGTGTCATAACGCCAGAACCAGCGTTCGCGGTTGATCCCCTCGCGCACGTACTCGGGTTGTGCAAGAAAATATTTCTCTTCCGAGATAAGTGCATCGGGCATGATCACATCCCGGTAGAGATGATCTTCGGTTTTGGGCCAGAAATATTGCTCGACGGCCTTGTCGTGGGCATGTGGTGCGTTGAAGCTCAGCGAGAGGCAGAACGGTTTGTCTTTAGGGGCCGAACGCAGAAATTTCTCGGCGCTCCAGCCCATATAGTCGGTCAGGTGGACCGTATCCCCGTCGATGGTTTTGTAGAAATAGCCTTTAGGACCGCTGCGGCCCAGTACTTCGATCTTGTCAAAATACTTTTTCAACTCGGCGGCGGGGTAGTTGACCCCGAACTTGCCGTAGAATCCGGTGTAGTATCCCGCATCGTGCAGCAGGACCGGATATGAGTGATCCAGCAAATCCTTGGGAATATCGCCCACCCCGAACGTATATCCGCCGGTGCGCTCATACAGTCCGGTGAGGATGGACGCTCGGCTGGCCCCGCTGAGCGGAGTTGTAACGAATGAATTTTTGAAATAGACGCCCTGCTGTGCCAGCCTGTCGAGGTTTGGCGTGTGGATATACGGATTGCCCGCATAGCCGAGCGCATCCCAGCGCTGGTCGTCGGTCAGGATGAACAGAATGTTGGGTTGCTTTTCCCGCGCACTCAACCCCGGCAAAGCCAGGGCCATGGCAGCGGGGAGGCAAATGAAATTTCTCATATCCCTGTCTCTCGATTACAGCTCTTTTTGTCCATAGGGGACGATACTTACCTTGCCGATGATACCCGCGTCGTGCAGCGGGGAGTCGGGCTTGTAGACCCTCCACGTGGCAAAGGCTATGCGTTTACTTGCCGGACGCGGCTTACCCGAAAAGAACCATTCCGGCCATTGCTTGAGTCCGAAGGTTCCGGCGAATTTCGATCCCACCGGGTCGTAGTACTCGGCATCCGGGGCATAGCGTTCGTCGCCTATCATGCGGTTGTTCCATGTGTTGGTCGCCTCTATCTCGATCACGTTCTTACCGGACTTGACATGTTTGGTTATCTCCATTCGATAGGGAGGCGTCCAGAGAGTGCCGCACTTCTGTCCGTTGACAGATATTTTCCCCAGATCGGCTATCTTTTCAAATTCGAGGAATATCCTCTTTCCGTTGCCGGGCGCCGAAGCGGGTATGTCGACCTCTTTGCGGTAGCGTGCCGTGCCCGAATAGTACTTTATGCCGTCCACCGCATTGTCCGTCCACGAGACGGTCGAAGGGAACGTCGTTTGGCCCGGCCCGCCCATGGTCGGATCGAACCACACCTGCCATTTGGAGGAGATGTCGATGGGGGCCGAAGAGCTCATCTCGACCACATTCTTTTTGCCGGAAGCCCTCTCTATCTCCAATTTTCCTTTTACTGCCGAGCAGACGACGAGTTTCTCCCCGTCGAACTGAAAGTCCGGGAAGCCGACCCCTGCGATCCCCTGATCGACGAGCGAGACCCCGTTCGACACCACATCCCTGACGGGATCGGATCTGTCCTCGGAGCGGAATACTACGAATACCGACTGGTAAGTATCGAACTCCAGCGGCACCGATACCGTCTCCCCATTGCGTGAGTATATCGCGGGTTTTATGGCCGTACCGCTGGTCGGGTCCCACAACTCGGGCGATTTGTTCCCTGCGCGGAACGTACATATGACCTTGCCCGCCTGAGCGGCGTTGGCCACGAAATAGTATTGGGCATCGTCCGTTTGGCGATGAATGAAGTTCAGATCGGGCTTGCCGCTGATGCGGCTGAAGCTAAAATCAGCCCCTTTGCCCATGGAGGCGAGAATAGCGTTCGCATCCACGCCCCAGTATACTTTACCCTTGCCGTAGCTCTTTTCTCCCGATGCCCCGGATGCCGCTCCCCATACCTGCCGACCGATCTCTTCGACCGTTTTGTCGCTTGTCGGATAGCCGTTGAGCCCTTTGGCGAGGGTGGGCCGCGGGCCGAGCACCCTGGCTCCCGCCTCGACCAGCTCCTTGATCTTCCTGGCCACGGCAGGGCTCATCGCCACATCTTCGGGCAGCACCAGCAGGTTGTATGACAGCCCGTCGGGCAGTGTGATCTTCCCGTCGCGAACCGCTGTCCGGTTCAAAAATGCGTCGGTATTGCAGTAGTCGAACAAATATCCCTTGCCGAGCGTTGCCGAGATTCTTTTTAGGGCCGTTCCCGTGTTCAGCGGCGCATCTTCGCCGACGAAATAGAGCACATCGGCCGAATAAAGGCCGGCCTGCAGGAGCGACTGGCAGCGCGAATGGTACTCGAACCATGCCTTGCCCGGCAAGACCCACGTATTGCTCGAAGCGAAAAAGACCCCGTGCGGGCCCATCGTAACCCCCGGAGTAATATCCGGGCGGGGCTGGTGCGGCCAGCTATGGAAAACATATCGGCTCACGCCGTGAATGTACGCTATATCGCCCCCCCGTTTGAGCGAATGGGGATGCTGATACCACACCCCGTCCTTTGGGAAGGAGGTGAACGATTCGCAATCGATGATATTCTTTCCGTAAATGCGACCTATCGACGACACCATGGCCAGGTTGGCCCCGGGTGTGCCGTTTGCCCAGAATTCCGACATGGGGACGTCGGGAACCGAGGCTATATCGAAATGGCTGACATTGATATTTCCATAGGGTTCGACCGCAAGCTGTATCCCTTCGGCATTGATCAGTTCGCGCATCCGCTTGTAATAGTTATCCACAAAAAGGTCGTTGATCGTTTTGCGAAAATCCCACAAAAAACGCTCGGTCTCCTCGGGCGAGCCGACCACCCGGCCGGTCATCGCTACCAGATAGGGTTTTATGTCGTATCCCATGCGTTTGGCAAACTCTTTGGGGAACGCGCCCGTCCAGTTTTGGATGCCCATTTCGTAGCTGTCGATGGTGATCGTGGTAAACGTTTTGCCTGCGTATTGACGCGCCATTTTGATGATCTTGCCGCAATACGAGTCGAAGTGGTGCTTGACGGCATCCGGGTTGAACTTGTCCACCTCGAGCCCTGTGGCCTCAGGGGGCGCCGGATGGTTCTCTTTGTTTATGTATGTATGTCCGAATCGGATAATGGTCCAGTTGCCTGCGGGGGCTTTCCATTGCAGGCGTCCGTTGTCGTCCATAAAGGAACTTACGTCAATGATGGCCTCCTTTTTGACGATATTGCCCGCGTCGGTGGGTTGGGCGGCGGTGAAATGCTCGCCGGTCACCTTCTGAACCACGCCCGATTTCTCCTCCCAGTTGTGAAAACGGTAGCCCTTGCCATTCTCGTCGCCCTTGAGCGTCGGGAAGGCCAGAACGCATACGTCGCGGTAATAGTCCTGTTTGGTCCCCTTGGGGATCGTTATGTCGACCACGCCGCCCGCTGCGGTCGCCTGAGAGAAGATCAGCTTCTGCATCGCGCTGGCCTGATCGTTCCACGGCCCTCCGCTCGAGGACCATCCCGGACAGTTGTGCATCCCGAATTTGAGCCCCAGCCTGTCGGACTCTTTGATCGCGAACAGGGTCAGATCGTACCACTCCTTGGAGAGCATCTTGACGGGGCCTGCAGGCATCTTGTCGCTGACGTTGAAGATGTAGCATCCTCCCAGGCCCGCCTCTTTCATCTTTTCGAGGTCGTGGGTGATCCCTTCTCTGGATATGCTGCCGTACATCCAGTGCCACCATGTTCTGGGCTTTGCCTCATCCGGATAGTTGTTGAACCGCGTCAGGGTCGACTGTGCATGGCCGTAACCGCACAAACTGCCCAACATAAGCGACAGGAACAATATTTTTTTCATTTTCAGTGGTTGTTTAAATTTTAGGCGCAAAAGGCGCGAACCAAAAGCCATAAGATTGTTCGATGAATAAATTTTAAACGGTTTCTTAATCCGTTGCGCATTTAAGGGTTGGTTTTTTATAGTCAAAAAGTAAATCCATCCCAATCGCCCCGTAGGGGCGAAGCATCCCCGGCATTGAGCGAGGGGCGGTTCAAAAATTGCCGCAGGACCGAGCGAAGAGCGACGCCACCTGTTTGACGACGTTAGGCCCCCCAAGGGGACTAAAAGGAGGAGTTTTGGCGTCGCAGCGAGGACCAAGGCAATTTAGCCCGTCGCTCACCGCCGGGCGGTTTTTGTGCTACTTTTTGCCGCCAAACGACGCCAAACCGAGAGCAGAGTCGAGCTCGCTCGAACTCTCTGCCGAGGTGCGAAGGAGAAAGGCGAGCGTCTCTTTGCGAGCCAACAAGTAGTGAGGCCTCAGCGGCAAGCGGCTGAACTCACCTGAAACAATGCAAAAAACAAACGGTCTATTCCTTAAATAAAATGACGCTTTTTAACCAACGTTTAAATGCGCAACGGTTTTTATTAGTAAATTTCCAGGTTTCTGTGATCTCCGTGGCGGAATTTGACGGTGCGCTTCAGGGGAATGTTCATGCCGCCGGTCCCTTCGAGCCAGGAGTAGAGGTCTTCGGTGAGCTGTTTGATCGTCTGCTGGTGTTCGGGCGAGGCGATCAGGTTGGTCGTTTCATAAGGATCGGCCTCCAGATCGTAGAACTCGTTGGTGTCCCAGATGCCGTGATAGCGGATATATTTGTATTTGTCTGTCCTCACGCCGAAAGTGGTGGGGGTCTGGGGAAAATCGTACTCCCAGTAATATTCGTAGTAGATCCTCTGCCGCCAGTTGGGCGCCTGTTCTCCTTTGAGCAACGGCAACATGGACTCTCCCCGCATCTGTTCCGCCTTGGCGATGCCGCATGCCTCCATGACCGTCGGAGCTATGTCGATGTTCTGGACCATCTGCCTGACCACCGTTCCCGGTTCGATGATCTGGGGACAGTAGGCCAGCATGGGTACGCGCACCGAGGCTTCGTAGAAGGTGCGTTTGTCGATCAACCCGTGTTCGCCCCAGCAGAAACCATTGTCGCCCATGTAGATCACAAGGGTGTTTTGGTCCATGCCGTTCTCGCGCAGGCATTGCAGCACGCGGCCGATGCTTTCGTCCAGGCTGGTCAGCGTCTCACAGTAGCGTTTGGCTTCGGTCTCCCAGTCGGTGCGACCGAAATAGCTGTAATCCACCCCGTGCCAACTCTCGCGCTGGGCCTTGACCCAGTCGGGGAAACGGTTGGCGCCGTACCACTGAACCCCCTTGGCGGGTTCGCCGCTCCGGTCTTTCGACGGGACGGTGTGCTGTCCATAGGTTGGGGTATAAAAATTGGCGGGTTTGGGCATTTTTTCGTCCGAATAGATGCCCGTGTTCTTCTGCGAAGCCTCGAACGGATCGTGAACCGCCTTGTGCGACAGATAGACGAAGAACGGGTTCTCCCTGTTGCTTTTGATAAACTCTATGGCATGGTCGGTCAGAAGGTCGGTGATATAGGCCGTTTCGGGATAGGCGACCTGCTCGCCGTTGACGTTCATCTTCACGTTATAGTAGGTCCCCTGCCCTTTGAAGCTCTCCCAGTGGTCGAAGCCGGGTTGGGGCTGATCGCCCGAGTCGCCCATGTGCCACTTGCCGAAGAAGGCGGTTCGGTATCCGGCCTTTTGAAGGTACTGCGGAAAATAGATCAGCCCGTCCGGCACCGGGGCCTGATTGTCCACCACGGTGTGTTCGTGCGAAAACAGCCCTGTGAGGATGGATGCGCGGGATGGGGACGACAGCGACGTGGTAACAAAGGCATTCTGGATATACGCTCCGTTTGCCGCCATAAGATCCATGTTGGGGGTTTGCAGCCAGGGTATGGCATTTAGAAAACCCATGTAGTCGTAGCGGTGATCGTCGCTCAGGATGAATATCACGTTGCGAGGCTGCGCATCGGGAAGTTTTTTGATCGACAGACGATCACCCGAGACGCACGATGTGCCGAGGGTGGCAAGGGCCGTTATTGCCACATAATGAATGTTGTTTGACTGTCGGAGTATTTTCATGCTAAATAAATTATTTACCGTAGCAAATATACTTTACCCGCCCCCAAAAAAGATGCAATATACATGACGCGATGGCAAGTGAAGGACTCCTCGATGCAGCAAATTTGACACTCACGATGCAACAAATGGTTCAAAACGCCCGTCAGTGCGTTTTCGACGCATTTCTCAACAGATATTCGTTCGGGAGCATGCCGAATTGCTGTTTAAAGCACTTTGCAAAATAGGACGGGGTGTTGAAACCCGTTTCATAACAGATCGCCTCGATGGAATAGTTTCCTTTGGAGAGCAGTTCGGCCGCTTTTTTCAGGCGAAATCCACGGATGTATTCGTTGGCCGAGCATCCCACCGTTTTTTTGAGCATACGGTGCAGGCTGGTCTTGGATGTTTTGAGCCTGGTCGCGAGGTCTTCGATCCCGAAGGCGCTCTCCTTGTAAGATTGCTCGAGTACCTTGTCCACCCGCTCCATGAACATGTCCCTGGGCGCGGGTTTGCGCTCCTGCGCATCGGGCAGGGTGGCGAACGGCTTGCTGTATTTGTCTTTGAGCGTCGAGCGCAGTTCGGTCAGTTTGGCAATGCGCGTACGCAGATGCCGGGCCTCGAAGGGGATGGACAGCATGGCGTCGGCTCCCGATTCGACATACCGGGCCCGTGCTTTTTCCGAAGGGTCGCCCGACAGCACGATGATCGGAAGGTCGAGTGTGCGCGTATCGTTTCTAAGTATCCTGCTCACGTCGGCGGCTTCGCCCGTCGTTTCGTGAATGACCAGCAGAGAGCACCCCCCGCCAAAACAGAATTTCAGGCACTCTTTGATATTGATGAAAACATGCGTGTCGTATTCGGGCAGTATGGTCATGATGTATCCCGAAAGGGCGCCCGAGGCGTCGAGAATGGCTACCGCAGGGCCGTCGGCATGGGTGTCGCTCGCATGATATACGGGTTGAGGGATGGCCGCATCGCCCGTATCCTGAAAGAAACAGGATCGGGAGCGGGTGAGTTCGTCCTCCGTATAGAAGTTTCTGTCTGTCACCAGCTCTATCCTGTAACCCGTCTGTCCCCCCTCTGTCTGTTTGCGTATCAGGCGTCCACGGTGCAGTTGGACGAGTTTTTCCGCATAGGTATAGGCCACCCAGGGGTAGTCGGGCTTTTGTCTTTCCCGCCCGGTGTCGCCCCCCTCGGGAAAGGAGATGTTGGTGTCTGTCTCCAGTATCGCCGTGTCGAATCCCTCGCAACGGCCACCCCTGAGAGATATGTTTATCTGAGAGCGCTCGCTGCTCTCCCCGGCAATGCACTCCAGCAGATTCGTGGCTATCTGCTCGAAAACGGCGGCATCGAAGAACCCCGCCACCGGGAAATGCGATCTGTCCAGCCTGACGCTTATCTTTCCCCCGTATTCGACAGAGAGGCTGTCCACCACTCCGGTCAATGTTTCGTCCAGATTGCCCTCCCTGATCGAAAGTTTCACCTCGTCGTTGGCTACGGCGTTGAAGCGCTCCAGACGGGTTATGACCCTGTTTATCGATCCCGAATGGTAGTCGATGAGCTGCTCGAGATATTTGCGGCGCGAGGAGTCGGGGCGCTCCCTGATGATCTGCTCCACGGGGGCGGTAACGAGCATCAGCGAGGTCTTCAGATCGTTCACCAGCTTGGAGAAATGTTCCACCTGCTTGCTGCGCTGTGTGCGGTGAAACTCTTTCAGGTGTTTTTCGGCAAGCAGTTTATGCTCCAGGCGCGAGCGGGTTACGAAAAAGACCGATACGAACGCCAAAATGCCGACAACCAGTACAAACCATAATATGAGGGCCCACACGGAGAGATACCATATGGGTTTTACCACAATGTGCAGGCTGAGCTCCCGGCCGTTCCATATTCCGTCGCTGTTGGTCGATCGCAGCCTGAACAGATACTTCCCCCGCCCCAGATTCAGATAACTTACCGAACGGTTGTAGGCGTCGGCCGAATTCCACTGTGCGTCCACCGGGTCCAGACGGTACTGGTAGGATACTTTTTGCGGGTTCAGATAATCCAGCGCGGCAAAATTCAGGCAGACGGAATTCTGGTCGTGCCGCAGGGTGATGCGGTTGTTTTTCGCATCATACTCATCCGGGCGGATCGTCGGGGAGCTTATCGGTTTGCCCCCGGCGATGATGCCGGTCAGAACCAGCGGGGGGACAAAATCGGACAGCGTCAAGCTGTCGGGATCGATGGTCAGAATGCCGTGCGTGGTGCCGAAATACAATTTGCCCGAGCGGTCCCTTACCGATGAGGAGAGATTGAAGAACCCGTTGTCGACCCCGTCCTTTTCGTTGAAGTTATAGAATTTCCCTTCATGCGGATCGAACATGCTCAATCCTCTGTCCGTAGCGGCCCATATGTTGCCCGACGCATCCTGATTGACCGAATAGATAAAATCCCCTTCCAGCCCGTCGCGCTTGTCGTAATATGTAAAGTCGTCCGCCCCTCTGTCGTATCGTATCAGTGCGTTGTGGGCGCCTATCCATATGGACGAGTCCGCCGCCTGAAAGAGGGTATTTATCATGTTGGCCTTCAGTCGTCCCCCCTTCGAGCGTGAATTGTAGTGCTCGAACCATGCGTTCGGACGCTCTTTGTCTGCCAGCCGGTCGAGCCCCCCGGCCCGCGTGCCGATCCACAGATCGTCGCTGCTGTCGCACAGCAGCGAGGTAACGATGTTCTTTCCCGGCGAGTTGGGATTGTTCGAGACGTTCGTGTATCTGTAAAACACCTCCTGCCTGACGTCCAGTCTGTTGAGCCCGGCGCTGTTGACGGTGCTCCATAATCCCACCCACAGGTTTCCCTTGAGGTCCGTCTCTATCGCGCTGATATAATTGTTTGAAAGCGATGTTTCGTCCAGGAGATTGCCGCGGTAATTTTTGCTTTTCCCGCTCGAAAGGTCGTACCTGATCACTCCGCTGCCTGAGGTGCCGATCCAAAGGGTCGACGCATCGCGTTTGAGCGCCGCGACGGGCTGAGGCATGATGAGAACCGGTCCGTTCTTCTCTGCCCTGAACAGGCCCGATGTGGTTCCGAGCAGCAACTCTCCCTTCTCGGTAAAATCGAGGGCGCTGACATCCAGGCGGGATCCCCGGTATTCTAACCGACGGTTGTCGAACGGTTTAAGGTTTGGGACAAGCTGCACCACTCCTGTGTTGGTCGCCGCCCAGACAATTCCCGAGCGATCCATGAACAGGTCGTTGACATTGCTTGTGGCGTTGGTAAACGGCAGGCGGCTTTCCGTCGGTATGCTGGTCAGAGAGCCCCTCATGTCTATGGCCGATATTCCGCTCTTTGATCCTATGTACAGATGATTTCGTGCAAAAAGCAGTTTGCTGACCTCATTGACCGGATATGTTTCCACCAGCGACAACTCGTCGCCTTCCCATCTCAATTTGAATATTCCCGACATCCATGTAGCTGCATACACATTCCGGTCGTGGTCCGTTTCCAGCGCCCGTATCGAATAGTCGGTCTTTTTGTTTTTGTCGTTCGGATAGCAATTGTTTATGCGATAGGAGCCGGTTGCGTCCGGGGCTGCACGAAAAATCTTGTGGCCCGAGGCGATCAGTATTTCCGATTTTCCCGCATGACAGAACGCCCGTATGGTCGTCCCCGGATCGGCATCGCTTTTGAAATAGTTTTGCGGCGATATGCTTTGGCCGGTTGCGGGGTCGAAGATTATCAGCCCGTTAAGGCTTGTGCCTATCCATATAAATCCGTGCGCATCTATGGTCAGCGCGTTGATATGAAGCTCGTTGGGATGTATATTGTCGTGCAGGGTGAATTTTCTGCTTTCGGGGTCGTAGCTGCAAAGGCCGTTCTCGGTGCCTATCCACATGATGCCCGTTTTGGGGTCGTTGCACAACACACGTATGAAATTGCCGGGCGGGGTCTGTTCTTTTCCGGTTTCGTTGCGAATGATCTCAAGATACATTCCGTCGAAACGCACCAGCGCGCCCAGAGTGCCTATCCATATAAAACCCTGATTGTCCTGGGTGATGGTGTTGGCCAGGCGCAGCGATGAGGCGTAGGGGCCGTCTATGGTCCGAAATACCTTCGGTTCCGAAGCAAAAACGCCTTCGGCCACAGCCAGAAGAAGAGCGACCGCCATGGACAGTATTGCAGTGTGGGTTTTTTGCATGGCTTCGAGGAGCGGTCTTATTTCACGCAATAATCACGCAATAATAATAAAAATTTACGAGAAGAGCAACATGGCGCCAGACCCGGGCAGGGATCGATATGTGTCAAAAGGCGAACAAACGGGGCGGAGATTCTCTTCTCCGCCCCGTTGTGTCTGAAAATCAGAATATAGCCTTGCCGATCGTCTGTCAATAGGGATTGTTTACGAGTGTCGGTGGGCTCACTCCCTCGCTGATCCGCCAGATGGGCGTGGTGAAGTCCCAATTCGCATAGGAAGCCTGCTCGTTGATCGCCGTGGACGACAGAGCCGTGCCCACACCGCCCGGGCCTGCAGGCAGGCCGGTCAGATAGTAGCAATCCGTAACGGTCCCGGCATTGGTGGTGGTGATGGCTCCCGTTCCGTTAGCTTTGAACGTCCCGGTAAGGGTCCCGGTACTGTAGCAGTTGGCGACCGTGCCGCCCGCTACCACCGTCGGCGATATGCCGCCCGCAGTACACAGGGTGCTCGAGCCGGTGATCGTGCCCGTGTTGTAGCAGTTGAGGATGGAGGCCGCCCCCATGTTGCCCGTGATCCCGCCGAAGGTGAGGGTCTGGGTGAGATCGGTACATACTACGTTGCCCGTGTTATAGCACTGCTGTACGACAACTCCCGCAGCGTTGATGCGGCCGGAGATGCCGCCGGCGCTGGAGGTGCCGGTGCCGGTGCCGGTCAGGGTAACCGTTCCCGAATTGCGGCAATATTCGATGACGAATTTGGCAGTAGGAGCGGTAGTGCGCCAACCGCTGGTGATGCCGCCTACATAGGTGCGACCGGTAACCGCCGCCTTGTTGTGGCAATAGCGTATCGTCTCCCAGTTTTGGCCCGAGATGCCGCCCACGTCCCCGGCGCCTGTTCCCTCCATCGTTACGTTCATGCTCTCGTTGACGCAGTATTCGATCACGCATGTTCCGTTCTGGCCCGGCAGGCCGTTATACCCGACGATTCCGCCGACGCCCTGGCAGGCCTTGTTGCCATAGTGAACCTCGCCGCCAACGACGGTGCAGTTGGACACCACGACATTATTGACGTCGCCTGCCACCGTGCTGTTGGTCATACCGATCATGCCTCCCAGTCCATTCGTCGAGTTGAGGGCTGTCGAGTTGTTGATCGTAACATTGCAATTGGTCAGGGAGCACCTGTCGACCCTGCCCCCGGTCAAGAGCATCCCCACGAGCAACCCGTCGGCCTGATTGGTGGGCGGAGCGGCCGACACGGTCAAAGTGGAGGTGATCACGCTCAGATTTTTGACAGTTCCTCCGTTCACATAGCCGAACATGCCGAAAGCATTGGCGGAGTTGGCCGCCGCTACGAGCAGGTTGCGGACCGAGTTCACTCCGGTGAGCGTTGCTCCGCTATAGATACCCGCATCGTAAACCCCGGTGAACGGCGTCGAGGAGGTTGCGCCGATGGGCACATATCCTGTTTTCTGCTCGAAGTCGAGATCGACCTGCTGATGGTAAGCCTTGTCCAGCGCCCGACTCACGTTGTTGAAGTGGCGCATGGCCTTTATCACGAACGGCGAAGAGGTCGAGCCCAGACCCGAGTCGAAGTGGCTGTTTGAAGCCACGTCGTTGCTCTTTTTGAAAGTCGCGGACGCCATGTGCGCGGCCACGTTGAAGGTTACCGCACCCACATAGGCGCCATAATTGATGGCGGTCAGGTCGCAGGCGTAATCCTCCGTGCGGTTGTCCGCATCGATCCGCACGCTCACGTAAGGATCCGTTTCGCCATCCTTGACCACGTTGAGCATATAATACACTATGCCTGCCTTGGGCGGGAACGATGCAATGAAGGTCTCGCCGTTGGTTACCGTCAACTCGGTGGCCTCGTATGTGCCCACCTGCGCAACGGTGATGGTCTTCTGCAGGCTGTTGTCCTCGACGCTGCGCACGGTGATCGTGCTGCTGCGGTCGTCGCCCGAGTCGTTCAATCCGGCAGTTATCGTGAAGGCCATGTCGCGGCACAGGGTTCCCTGCGCCGGTGCGGACGAAAGCCACCCCTGATCGGCCGGGGGTACGATCACTTCCCAGTTTTCCGAAGTGCTCAGCGTCAGATCGATCTGCTGGCCCAGCAAATTGGCGGAAACGGGCGAAGTGTCCAGATCGATGAACGGCTCCGAGGCTTTCTGGGTGATGGTGACCGTTTGCTGGAACGATGGGTCGTCCTGCGAGGTGAAGGTCAGCGTAGCCGTGCGGTCGCTTTTGGAGACGTTCCGCAAGAGTTTCATCGGCACGGGTTGCGTACCGAAAGCCGAACTCTCGCCCAGAATCAGCCAGGACGTTTCCCACTGGGCGCCGGGAAAGCTTACCTGTACATCCCACCAGAAGTTGGCGTCGAACGACACCTCGGTATCCAGCTCTTCCGAGCCGAAGATGGCCCCGTCGCCCGTGAGCGATACGCTCATCGGCGTGGTTTCGCTGTTGTACAGGCCGGTGAACCCTGCCTCACGTATGTCGGTGCAGGCCGTCAGCAGCACGAGGGCTGCCGCATACAGAGTTTTACGTATTGTTTTCATAACTCCTTATGTTTTTACTGGTTCTCCCAGCCGAGGTTCTGGTCCGACTCGGGAATCAGGCTGTTGTGCTGTATCTCGTTCTTGGGGATGGGGAAGAAGAGGTTCTGTACAAGGAAGCTCCGGTTGCTGTAGTCGTAACCTACCTCGGTGTTGTGGTAGTTTGCGCCTGCGTTCTTGCCCCAGCCCCCGTTGGCGACGGTCTCTTTGGCCATGGCGCGCCAATAGTTGTTGCGCTCCATGCAGCGCTCCAGATAGTCGGCTCCGCGGCGGCGTACGTCGAACATCTCGTGGTTCTCGCCCAGCAGTTCAAAGATACGCTCGAACATGACATCGTTGCGGAAATCAACCTGATTCATGCCGGTCGGCCATTGTACGGGTTGTGTCTCTCCCGCATCGCGAACGCCGTTGCCGTCGGCGTCGGCAGCGCGGTCGAGCACCTGATTGACATAACCGACAGCCTCGCCGGTCAGGCCGATCTCGTTGGCGGCCTCGGCCAGGGTCAACAGCAGGTCGGCATAGCGAAAGACTTTCATGTTCTGGTCGTTTCGTCCGTTATACTCGTCATACCAGTACTTGCGCAGGTAGGGCATGATACCTGCCAAATTGCTGATCCCGAAGCCGCGATTGGGAAAGAAGGTCTGCGTGCCGGGCACACCGTCCTTGTCGTCGGTATAATACTGGTAGGTAACGTTGAAACGCGGGTCGGCATTGAGTTCCGCGCTCGTGGAGATGTCATTGCACCGTTTGCCGTTGCCATAGCGGGTCCAGTGCTCGCAGAAGACCCATTTGGTGGGGCGCAGGCGGCCCCAGTTGGTGTTGTCGCCGTTGTAGTTGGGTGCATACACCGAATATCCCGCGATCGATTCGGCAGCGCCCGGAGGCGTATAGGCGTGACCGTCCAGAGAGATTATCGTGATCCCGAAGTCTGTGCCGTAGGATTTGTTGAACTGAACCTCAAAGATGGACTCTTCCGTGTTCTTGGATCTGTTGTTCCATAAACTGGCGTAAAGGGGCGCCAACTGGTACTTCCCGCTCTGGTAGACCTCCAGCGCCGCATCGTAGCCATTTTGCCAGAACTCCGCCCGCTCTTGCGGGGTATAACGCTCCTCTTCGGGCTCTTTGGTGCAGTCGAAATGATCCTGGGTCAGACAGGCCATCTGCACGTAGACCTTGGCCATGAACGCTCTGGCTGCCCAGCGGTGAGGATAGCCGACAGCCTGCTTGTCCTTGTCGGGCATGTGATCGAAAGCGAACTGGAGGTCTTCCAGTATCTGCGCGTAGACCTTGCGCAGCGAGGAGCGTTCGCAGTAGGTATCCTCGATCGTCTCGCAAGGGGTTACGCGCAACGGGCAGCGACCGAACAGGCGCACGATGTTGAAGTAGTGGAACGCGCGCAGGAATTTCGCTTCGGCCTCGACAGCCAGACGGAAATCCTCGCCCAGATCGCACTCCGCCAGGTTGGCCAGCAGATCGTTGCACTGGTTGATGCCGGTGTATATGGCCTGGAAGGGGCGGGTCATAAAGTTGTCGGTGATCGGGCTCATCGTCCCCACCTGACAGGTGACCTGGTTGCTCTGACTGTTCTTCGAGGCCAGCATCACCGAGTTGACTCCCATGTGGGTCAGTCCGGAGCTGTAATAGTTGGACGAGGTCAACTGCACATAGCAGCCCACAAGCACCGAGCGCACGCCGCCCTCGGTGGTGTAGACCGTCGAGGGCACCTGCGCGGTGCGCGGATTCTCTTCCAGATAGCTGCAGGCAGCCAAAAGAGAGATCGCTGCGATTGCCTGAATTCTATAGCGTGTTTTCATAGCTTTTTCGTCGTTGGCAGGTTAGAAGTCGAGCGTTACGCCCAGCGTAAAGGTGCGACTGTTGGGATAGGAGCCCCAGTCGATGCCCACCCGCATGGGATTGTTGGTGTACGAGGTTACTTCGGGGTCATAGCCCAAATAGTTGGTGATGACGAACAGGTTGCGCCCGGTGATCGTTACTCCCGCCCCGGCTATGGGCGAGCTCCTTTTGAACAGCCATTTGTAGCCCAGCGATACGGCCGAGCATCGCAGGAACGACCCGTCCTCGATCACCATGGAGTTCAGATAGTTGTTAACCGAGTTGTAGTTCCAGCGCGGGTATCCGTTGCCCGGGCTTTCGTCGCTGCGCCACGCGCCGTAGTAGGCTCTGCGGGACATGTTGCTCGACTGCTCTTTGAAATCCTCCAACATGCGGTTGACGTTGGCGATCTCGTTGCCATACACACCGTTGAATACGGCGCTGAGCGTAAATCTCTTCCATGCGAAGTCCAGCCCGAAGCCAAAGGTGAAGTCGGGGTTCGGATCGCCCAGAAAGGTCCTGTCCGCAGTGTTGAAGTCGCCGTCGCCGTTGGTGTCGTACCAGAGCGGGTCGCCCGCCTGCAGCATCTTGTTCGTTTCAAACAGGGGCATTGTGCCGCGTACGGTCAGCATCTGCGCATCGGTTACGGTCGTCGGATCGGTTCCGGGGTTGGCGGCCACATAGTTGTCGATACGCGCCTGACGATCGGCCGCAACCTGCGCGGAAGAGACGATGCCGTCGCTGCGCAGACCGTAGAACAGACCAACCGGCCTGCCCTCGACAAAGATATTCACATAGTCCTTGACATAAGAGCCTACGCTTTCGCCCGTGAAGGCTTTCAGATAGTTGGCCCCGAACCACTCTGCCGGCACGCCTACGTCCATGATCTTGTTTCGGTTGCGGGTTATGTTACCCCACAGGGTCAGAGTGGTGTTCTTGGTCTGGATCGGCGTAATGTCGAAATTCACCTCTATTCCCCGGTTTTGCATCGAACCGCGGTTGATGGTCATGGTCGAATAGCCCGACGAGATGGCGATGTTCATCACCTGCAACAGATCGCGCGAGGTTTTGTCGTACCAGTCGACCGTAAAGTTCAGGCGGTTCTTCCACAGTCCCAGGTCCAGTCCCGCATTATAGGCTACGGTGGTCTCCCACTTCAGTTTGGGATTGGCAATACGGCTGGGTTGCTGTCCCACGACGAAACCGTTGCCCGAAGCGTACTGTCCCGTAGAGTATGTTTGCATCGTCTGATAGGGGTTGATGCTCGAGTTGCCCACCATGCCCCATCCCAGACGGAGCTTGCCGTTGGAGATCAGCCCCAGATTGCGTACGGCCGTCTCGTCGGCAAACCGCCAGGCGAGCGCCAGAGAGGGGAAATGGGCGAATTTGTTGCCCGGTGCGAACTTGCTTGTTCCGTCCGTACGGAAAGTGGCCGTGGCTACATATTTGTCGTTGTAGGTGTAGATCGCGCGCCCCAAAGCCGAAAACGTGTTGAAGCTCGATATTGAATAGCCCGGGCTGCCGTCGACCGTACCGTATGGGAAGCCCTCCTCCAAGGCGGCGACGTTGCCCTCGAACTGGCTGGTCGAGATGGGGTTGTTCTTCGACTGGCTGCCTATCATGGTGATACCGGCCACGCCGTTCAGACGGTGTCGGCCTTTCTGCACGTTAAAGTTGAACATGTTGTCCAGATTGTATCGCGCGGCCTCCAGGTTGCCCCTCGAAGCAGTGGCGCCGTCCTTACGCCCGGTGAACAGTTCGAGACCGTACCACTGCTCGCGGGTTTTGTTGCGGTAGTCCACCCCGAAAGTGGTGCGCATCGAAAGCCATTTGGTGAACCTGATGTCGGTGAACAGCGAGGAGACCATGCGGTATTCGGCGCTCAGGTCGCGGTAGTCTCTCAACCAGGTGACCGGTCCTCCCGAAATGTCGTTACCCTCCTCGTCGAGGACCTCTCCGCCGCCCGTATAGGGCCTCTGGGTGATCATCTGGCGGATCATTCCCGAGTTGGATGCTCCGCGGGTGTCCGACCCCTGCACCATGTTGTTGGTCGTGTTGGTGAAGGTGGTCTTGGTCCCGATCTTGACGAACTTGCCGGCATCGTGATCCAGGTTCATGCGGATGTTCCACTGCTCGACGTTGGTTTTCTTGACAATACCGTTGTTGTTGATATATCCCCCCGAGATATAATATTTGGTCTTGTCCGATTTGCCGCTGATGCTCAGGTGCTGGGTGTTGCTCAGCGCGTCGCGCGTAACCTCCTTCTGCCAGTTGATGGGTCGGAGCCCCGTGGGATCGATCGGATTGGAAGAGGGGAAGGCTTCAGCCCAATGATCTATATATTCGTTCATGTCGAGCATGTCGCGCATGCGAACGAATTTGGACTGCGAGACGGTCGAAGTGAACTGTACCTTCGCTTTTGAGGACGTGCCGCTCTTGGTGGTGATCAGCACCACGCCGTTGGCGCCCAACGCTCCGTAGATCGCGGTGGCCGAAGCGTCCTTGAGCACTTCAATATCCTTGATGTCCTGAGGGTTGATGCCGGTCAGGCCGTTCTGCTCCTGCTGATTGATCCCGCCGGTCGCATTTTGCGTTACGGAGTTCATGATGATCCCGTCTATCACATAAAGCGGTTCGCTGTTGCCACGCAGCGAGTTCGTTCCGCGAATCTTGATATTGACGGCCGAGCCCGGCGCGCCGTCGCCGGCAGTAACCTGCACCCCGGTGGCGCGGCCCTGCAACAGGCTCTGGACGGAGACGGCCGAGGCAGCCTCCGTATCGTTGATGTTGACCGAAGAGATCGAGCCGGTCATGTCGCTACGCCGCATGCTGCCGTAACCGATCACGACCATCTCGTCCAGGGAGACGCTCGACGAAGCGAGCGTAATGGACATTTCGCCCTTTGTGATCTCTACGTTCCGGGGCTCGTAGCCGATCATTGAAACATCGATCCGGGTGGCTGCAGCAGGTGCGAGAAAGGAGAATTTTCCATCCTTGTCGGTGATCGCACCTGCAGATGCGCCCTGGGCCACTACGCTGACGCCGATCATGGGCGTCCCTTCCGTGTCCGCTACTCTGCCCCTGACGGTCTGGTTCTGGGCCGCCGCCATCGAACATACCGCTACGGCAGCCAGCAGTGAACCCCATTTTTTGAGTGTATATGCTAAGTTGTTCATAAAGGCTTCCGGTTAAAATTTAGCATTGATCCCTAAAGTGAAGGTGCGCACCCTGGGGTAGCCGCCCAGATCGACCCCGCGCAGAGCCCAGTCGCCCGAGAAGCTGTCCACTTCCGGGTCGTAGCCTGTGTAGGGAGTGAGCACGAACAGGTTGCCGGCCGAAACCGATATGCCGAGCGAGCGCAACCATCCGACGTTCTTCAACGGCAGATCGTAGGCGACGCTCAACGACGAAAGACGCAGGTAGCTGCCGTCCTCGACCATGCGGTCCGATATGAGGTCCATGCCGAAACCGCCCACCGCCGGACCCTTGTTGCCGGGTGTGGCGGGCGACCATGCGTTGCGGAAGGCGCCACTGAGGACGTTGTCCGTCTGGTTGAGGTTGCTTTGTTGCAGGCGGTTGAGGTTGAGCACATCGTTGCCGTAGCTGCCGTCCACGCGGGCCGAGAAGGTCCATCGGTGGTGGCTGAACGAGGTTCCTGTCCCGAAAGTGAATTTGGGGTTGGGGTTGCCGATGACCACCCTGTCCCGATCGTTCGCGGTTCCGTCGCCGTTCACGTCGACGAACTTCACGTCGCCCGGCTGCAGGTGCAGGGGGCCGAAGGGAGGGGTCATGGACACGTGTTGCGGGCCCACGATGCCGTCGGTCCGGTAGCCATAGAACACACCCGGCACATAGCCCTCGACGAAAGCCGTGCAGACATAGCCGCTGCCTGCGCTGCGACCGGTGAACCCGATCCCGCCGGTCGAGCCCAAAGGCTGGGTCCCGCCGGTGGAGCTAACCTTGGAGCGGTCCATCGAGATGGCGCCCCACCACAACCATTGCTGATCCCTGTTTTTGAGTATCGTGGCCGACAGGGAGGCTTCCAGACCCCATTTGTCTATCGCGGCGCGGTCAACATACACACGCCTCGCATCTCCTTTGGCCCGGGTGTCGTAGACGCTCAGTCTCTCGCTGCCTTCGCCGCTGTAGGCGCGCAGTTCAAACTGGTAACGGTCCCGGTCGAAGCCCACGCTCAGCCCCAGGTTATACTCCTGCATGCGGGTGAGCAGCCTCTCGCGGTAGAATGCCTGCGTCCCCCAGGGAATGTCGGCAATGTTGTCTACGGCCGTAAGCGTTTGATTGGAGAAGTAGGGAACCATCTGGTCCATGCCCGATATGCCCCATCCTCCCTTGAGCGTGAGTTTCGAGATGACCTCCACATCAAGGAAGCTCTCTTTGTGAACGTCCCATGCAGCCTCGGCGAACGGGTAGTAGTTCAATCCCCGGTCGTAATCGATCAACTGGTCGCCCCTCAACCCGGCGTTGATCCGGTAACGATCCCTGTAGGTGTAGCCTGCCTGCGCCGAGAGGGCGGCATTCGAGGAGCGCAGCTTGCCGTAACCCATCTTGGTGAGATTGCCAGCCAGATTGATACCCTGCGCTCTCAGCTCGGGATTGAAGAAATCGGTACCCTGAACCGTGTTGTCCATACGGTTGTCGCCATAGAGGTGTCCTCCGGCCTGAGCGGTCAGATGGTGGAGGGAGCCCAGATGTCTGTCGATGTCCACCGTGGCATCGACGTTGTAGCGCAGGGCATTTTTGTCGGCCACTCCGGCCCGGCCGTTCTCAGCCGCACCCATGAGGGTGCGCGGCCCCAGCCAGCGAAGACGCTCCAAGGAGAGGTAATCTACCCCGCCCGAGAAGTTTAGCGATACCCATCTGGCGAATCCTATTTTGAAGCGTCCCCGGGGAACGACGCGCCATATCACGTTGTCGTCGTCATAGTCCTCGCGCCAGTCGACGGGCGAGTCGGCCGCCGAGGTGAAGGGCGCGGCGGCTATGCGGGCGATCGTACTCGTGCTGCCGGGCAGGTAGCTCGATTTGGTCATCGAGATTTTTGACCGGTCGAAAAGCATGTTGAACGTTATCGAGCTGTAACGACCCAGCGATTTGTCTATGGCCGTCGAGAATCCCAGATCCTGAGAGAATGTGCCGTCGACAATGCCGTTGTGCCTTTTGTAGTAGAGCGAAACGAGATAGCTGGCGCCACCCCCACCCCCTGCCATGGAGAGGTTGTGGCTCTGGGTGAGGGCCGGGCTGTAAAGTTTGTTCTGCCAGTTGCTCCCGGAGCCCTGCAGGCTCGGATTTGAGCCGGTCAGCTGGCTGTAATAGTCCCCGTAGCCGTCCGGATTGAGAAAGTCGAGCTTGCGGGAGATCGTCGACACACCCACGCTCGAGTTGAGCTGCAGCTCCATTGCGCGCCGCACGCCTGCACGGGTCTTGATCAGTATGACGCCGTTGGCGCCCTGACTGCCCCAGATGGCGGTGGCCGAAGCGTTGCTCAATACCTCGATCGAGATGATGTTGTGGATGTCGATCCTCGAAAGCAGGTCCTGGGCCACCTGACAGTCGTTGGCCTCGAGAGTGCTCCACGAATTCATGGTCTGCAGGTGCGAGGGGTTCATAGCCACCCCGTCCAGCACGATCAGCGGTTGCTGGTCGCCCCGCACGGAACGTATGCCCCGCACGGCAATGGAGGCCGCAGCGCCGGGCGCGCCGTCGGCCGAGGTTACCTGCACCCCCGGCAGCAGGCCGCGTACCACTTCATGGAGATCGACGCCCCGCCATGCAGACAGCGAGTCCCCCGGAATGTCGGCCCCCTGCACCGGCCCGGTTCCTCCTGCAAGCAGGACGATCAACGCCGCGCCCGCCGCCAGGGTCCGTAGACTGTTGTTAGTAAAAGGGATCATACTTAAAATTTTAGGTTGCTACTGGTTGTTGTTGGTATTTTTATCACCACCCGGATCATCAGGCATATTTTGACCATTAAGCCTGCCTCGACAAAAGTAGCGCCTGTCCGACATGGATAAAATAGCCGGTTTGTGGTAAATGCATCTTGATCTAACCGGTTGTGCATTTGAAAGGTTGGTTTAAATGCGTCAAGTCAAAGCTAAGGCTGCCCGCAGACGGCGGTGGGCTGCCCGAGCCGAAGGTGAATCGACGAACGAAGCAGGAGCTTAAGGCCGTTTGCGGACTATGCCCTGCAAGTAGGAAAAAGGCGAGCGTTTTTTTGCGAGCCAGCGTTTTGCCAGCCCGCCGCCCAAGAAGCGTCAAAAAAGCGCAGATTGTGGCTGCGGCTGTGCGCGGCTCTACGAGCCGCAAAGACAATACTTCTCATATTAGAATCATTTTGCAGTTTTGCCAGTCAAAACTGCCGACTCCCTCGCCCGGCAGCGGCTTTTAGCCGCTGGGGGGGG
>BNXD01000016.1 GCA_025999315.1 Bacteroidia bacterium
CGGCTTTGGTGACGGCCTCCTCTATACCACTGTGCTGGTAGCACTTGCGCCAGTCGTTGCACGTGTGGTCGAACACCAGCACCTCTTTGGCCCCGGCCGAGACGCACTGGCGGACCAGCGCCCCGACGGCCAGCGGATTGGTGTTGGCAGCCAGCTCGGGGGTGCGGTCCCAGCCGATGTTGGGCTTGATGACCACTTTCTGCCCCTTTTTGACAAATTTCGATATGCCGCCCATCTCGGCAAGCATACGGTCGACCATGGCGGCAGGTTCGCCACCCATGATCGCCACCAAATTTTCGCCCGAGGCGGTGTTGCCTTTGGCCACTACGGGCTCATTTTTGGCAAAAGCTTCGCGCGCCGCCGTCATATCGACCGCCAGCAGAGCCCCGAGGGCCGCCGCACGCTTGAGAAAATCTCTTCTATCCATGATTTTGATGTTTAGAGTCTGTTTAAAAATATTAAAATTAATATGCTATATCCGAGTTGTTTAAGTTTTTATATTTCGGGAACTTTCCGTTCTCTTTCCCGCGCTTTTGTCCTGCCGCTCCCCTTTACATAGCCCGCTATGCGCGGGAGAGCGACAGAACAAAATCATCGAAAACCAGATCGAAAATTTCTCCGAAATATTTTAAACAGACTCTATATTTATAATATCCACGGGAATCTGAAACAGGGCACATCGAGCAGCGAGTAGTCGGCCGGGCCGTTGACGGCGAAGGTGCGCACCGTCGCCGCGCCGCGATCGATCAGCAACTGTCTGGCCATCTGCAGTGTGGCGCCGCTTTTGACGCGATCCTCGACCAGCAGCGCCCGTCGGCCCGCAACATCGAACCCGGGCTCCTCGACCAGACGGGGCTTGTCGTACATCGGGCGTTGCATGGGGTCTCTGAGCGAGAATTTGAGCAGGTGAAACTCCGCCCCCAGACGCTGGTTGAGCATGGCGGCCGGGATGATGCCGCCGTTGGCGATGGCCACCACCATGTCGAACCGCTCGGGCAACTCGAACTGTTCGATCAGAGACTTGAGCTCTTCAAACGAATACATCAGCGCGACAGCCTGCAGATGGCCCAGACGGCTGCGATCTGCAGAGCGATGCCCGGCAGCGCAGTGGTTACGGCCGCCCATGCCGGGGCGAAAGTTCCCAAAATGGCGATCTGGAAAGCCATACCCACAACTTGTGCAGCCGCGGCCACCACGGCCACCTGCCACAGGCGCACCGCATAGCCGGGACGGATCAACAGCCCCGCCACAGCGGCCATGGCTACACCCTTGATCATCAGCGTCCAGAGCGTCGCGGCGGCGGGCATGCCAACCAGGGCGAAGCTGACCAGCGGCGAGAGGACGGCCACCGTCGCCGCACATGCCGCTCCATAGCGGACGGCGGCCAGCAGGGTGAAAAAGAGGATGGGTACGAACACAGCCCCGCCAAGTCCGGCCAGATGGAAGAGCTGAGGCAGCGCCACATTGGCCGCGATCAGCAGCGCGGCATAGAGCCAGGTGCGCAACTCGAGCGCACGGTAAGAGAGTGTTTGGGCGATGGTTGTCATGGTATTTTCGGGTTTTGGAATTGTTTTTCCTGGTCGAGTGCAACGATTATTTTAACAAAAATAGCTATTTTTCCCGACATGGCGAAAACAGGGTGCGTTTTTTTGTTTTGTCGCCGTCGGACAAGGGCGATCCGGGCCCGTCCGGGAAGGGGGGACGACACGGATTTTTTTACAGGGAAAAAGATTTTTCAGAGCTCCGGGACGGTGTATCGGACCGAGATTTCGGGATCGCTCTGCGCCTGGTCGTGCGTGGCGCGGCTGAGGGCGGCCACCGACGAGCTTGGTTTGAGCAGCTGGACGGTGATGTCGTAGAAATAGTTACGCACCGGGATGGAAAAGTTGGAGGAGGCCACGTAATCTTTGGCCGTGCCGCCCACGGTGGTGTAGAGGTGCGGCCGCGGGGCGACGGTCGATTCGTAGAGGCAGGCTATGACGCCGATCGCCGCGGTCGGCGTCACCCAAAAGCAGACATGTAATCTTTTTGTCGTCTTTTGACGGTTAATAATGCGAATCGGCAGCTGGAATATACAATGTCATGATGAGCAAAACATAGCGAGTCCAAAGGGTCCCGACAAGGATTAACGCCGTTATTTTTAGACCCTTCGACAAGCTCAGGGTAACATGAAGTTTTGGTTTGCATCAAATCGTATTGTTGTAAAGCTATTGAATATCGGATATTATTTTCAACTCCTGATCTGCATAAACAATTGTTTGATATATGTGTGCGTGTTATGTCGCGGGCAAAGGTATCTGATTACGACATTATCAATGTATCGTGCCGGTAACCATCGTTTTGCATCATTCGGTGCAAAATATTGCGCAAAGTATGGAGCCCGTTTGTAAAACACTTCATTTTTGCCTACTTTTGCACCTCGGAAACAACTGCTGAAAATGACTGAGAAAAAAACAGCCACACTGTCGCTCGAGGACGGATCGACCTTCACCGGATTCTCTTTCGGGGCCCGGCGGTCGACGCTCGGAGAGGTGGTCTTCAACACCGCCATGACCGGCTATCCCGAGAGTTTGACCGACCCCTCGTACAGCGGCCAGATACTCGTTCTGACCTTCCCGCTGGTGGGCAATTACGGCGTGCCGCCGATGGAGACAGAGGGCGGTCTGCCGCGGTTCTTCGAGTCGGACCGCATACACATCAGCGCGCTGGTCATCTCGGACTACTCGTTCGAGTACAGCCACTGGAACGCAGTGAAGAGCCTCGACCTCTGGCTGGCCGAGAACAACGTGCCGGGCATCTACGGCGTCGACACGCGGCAGGTGACCAAGATCATCCGCGAGAGGGGCGTGATGCTGGGAGGGGTAACGCTCGAGGGCGAGCCTCTGCCCACGGCGTTCGACGATCCCAACCGCCGCAATCTGGTGGCCGAGGTGAGCTGCCGGCAGGTCGAGACATACGGCGACGGGCCCCTGAAGGTGGCGCTGGTCGATTGCGGATGCAAGTACAATATCATAAGATGTCTGGTGCGTCGCGGAGCGACGGTGATGCGCGTACCGTGGGACTATGACTTCACCGCTCTGGACTATGACGGGGTGATGATCAGCAACGGCCCGGGCGATCCGCAGATGTGCGGGGCCACGGTGGCCAATATCCGCAAGGCGATAGAGATCGGACGGCCGATCTTCGGCATATGCATGGGCAACCAGCTGCTCTCGCTGGCTGCCGGAGCCACAACCTACAAACTCAAGTATGGCCACCGCAGCCACAACCAGCCGGTGCTGATGGCCGGGACCGACAAGGCCTTCATCACCTCGCAGAACCACGGCTATGCGGTCGATCCGTCGAAGCTGGGCGGCGAGTGGGAACCCTCCTTTGTCAACCTTAACGACGGCACCAACGAGGGGATACGCCATCGCACCAAACCCTTCTTCTCGGCGCAGTTTCATCCCGAGGCCACCAGCGGGCCCGTCGACACCGAGTTCCTGTTCGACAAATTCATCGAGGAGATCAAAGCATGGAAGAGATAAAGAAAGTGATACTGTTGGGCTCGGGGGCGCTGAAGATCGGCGAGGCGGGCGAGTTCGACTACTCGGGTTCGCAGGCTCTGAAGGCGCTGCGCGAGGAGGGCATCGAGACGGTGCTCATCAATCCCAACATAGCCACCATCCAGACCTCGGAGAGCGTGGCCGACAAGGTCTATTTTCTGCTCGTTACCCCCGATTTCGTCGAGCAGGTGATCGAAAAGGAGCGTCCGCAGGGGATATTGCTCGCCTTCGGGGGGCAGACCGCCCTCAACTGCGGGGTGAAGCTCTACCAGAGCGGCGTGCTGGAGCGGTACAATGTTCGTGTGCTGGGTACGCCGGTGCAGGCGATCATCGACACCGAGGACCGCGAGAAATTTGTCCAAAAGCTCGACCAGATCGACGTTCGCACCATCAAGAGCGAGGCGGTAACCACGGTGGCCGACGCCCGCAGGGTCGCCGCCGAGTTGGGCTATCCGGTGATCATCAGGGCGGCCTACACGCTGGGAGGGCTCGGTTCGGGTTTCTGCGACAACGAGCAGGAGCTCGAGACGCTGGCCGCCAAGGCCTTCACCTACTCGCCGCAGATACTGGTCGAAAAGTCGCTCAAGGGGTGGAAAGAGGTCGAGTATGAAGTGGTGCGCGACCGCTATGACAACTGCATCACGGTGTGTAACATGGAGAACTTCGACCCGCTGGGCATCCATACCGGCGAGAGCATCGTCGTGGCTCCGTCGCAGACGCTGACCAACTCGGAATATCATAAATTGAGAGAGTTGGCCATCAAGATCATCCGCCACATCGGCATCGTAGGCGAGTGCAACGTGCAGTATGCCCTCGACCCGGGCTCGGAAGATTATCGCGTGATAGAGGTCAACGCCCGCCTGTCGCGTTCGTCGGCGCTGGCCAGCAAGGCTACGGGCTATCCGCTGGCCTTCGTGGCGGCCAAGCTGGGGCTCGGCTACGGGCTGCACGAGTTGAAAAATTCGGTAACGCGCAGCACCACGGCGTGCTTCGAGCCCGCGCTGGACTATATCGTCTGCAAGATCCCGCGCTGGGACCTGGGCAAGTTCAAGGGGGTGTCGCGCGAGCTGGGCTCGAGCATGAAGTCGGTGGGCGAGGTGATGGCCATCGGACGCAACTTCGAGGAGGCGCTGCAGAAGGGGCTGCGCATGATAGGACAGGGAATGCACGGCTTCGTGGCCAACAAGGAGCTGGAGGTCGAGAACATCGACGAGGCGCTGAGCCACCCTACCGATAAACGTATCTTCATCATAGCCAACGCTCTGCATAACGGTTATCCGGTCGACAGGATCCACGCCCTGACGCGCATCGACCGCTGGTTTCTGGAGAAGCTGCGCGGCATAGTGGACCTTGAGCGCGAGCTGGGCCGGGTACAAAGCCTCGAGACGCTGCCCGACGGATTGCTGCGAGAGGCCAAAGGGAAGGGTTTTTCGGACTTCCAGATCGCCCGCATCGTCTTCAAGACCGGCAGCGAGGGCAGCATGGAGCGGGAGGTGGCGCGGGTGCGCGATCACCGCAAGGAGCACGGCATACGGCCGGTGGTCAAGCAGATCGACACGCTGGCCGCCGAGTATCCGGCCATGACCAACTATCTCTACCTCACCTATAACGGCACCAGCCACGACGTCGATTTCCCGTGCGACGGGCAGAGCGTGGCGGTGCTCGGGTCGGGGGCCTATCGCATAGGCAGCTCGGTGGAGTTCGACTGGTGCTCGGTCAACGCCGTCGACGCCATCCGCCGCAGCGGCCTGAAGGCCATCATGATCAACTACAACCCCGAGACGGTGTCGACCGATTACGACGTCTGCGACCGCCTCTATTTCGACGAGTTGACCCTGGAGCGCGTGCTGGACATCACCGACCTGGAACAGCCCCGGGGGGTGATAGTCTCGGTGGGCGGGCAGATACCCAACAACCTCGCCCTGAGGCTCGACCACAACCATGTGCCCATACTTGGCACCCAGGCCGGGGACATCGACCGCGCCGAGGACCGCCACAAGTTCTCGAGCATGTGCGACGCGCTGGGCATCGACCAGCCGCGCTGGAAGGAGCTCACCAGCCTCGAGGAGATTTACAAATTTGCCGACGAGGTGGGTTTCCCGCTGCTCATCAGGCCTTCGTACGTGCTGTCGGGGGCGGCGATGAACGTGGTGAGCAACCGCGACGAGCTGGAGGGCTTCCTCACCCTGGCCACCAACGTGTCGAAGCAGCATCCGGTGGTGGTGACCGAATTTATCGAGAACGCCAAGGAGATCGAGATCGACGCCGTGGCACGCGACGGGGAGGTGCTCATCTACGCCATATCGGAACATGTCGAGTTTGCCGGGGTGCACTCGGGCGACGCGACGATCGTCTTCCCTCCCCAGAAGATGTATGTGGAGACCATGCGTCGTATCAAGAAGACCGCCGGTCAGATAGCCAGGGGCTTGAACATCTCGGGGCCGTTCAACATGCAGCTGATGGCCAAGAACAACGAGATCAAGGTGATAGAGTGCAACCTGAGGGCTTCGCGCAGCTTCCCGTTCGTGTCGAAGGTGCTCAAGGTCAACTTTGTCGACATCGCCACGCGGGTCATGCTGGGGTTGCCGGTGGAGACGCCCTCCAAATCGGCTTTCGACCTCGATTACGTGGGGATCAAGGCGCCGCAATTCTCATTCTCGCGCCTGCAGAAGGCCGATCCGGTGCTGGGCGTCGAGATGGCGTCGACCGGCGAGGTTGGGTGCATAGGCGAGGATTTCTCGGAGGCGATACTCAAGGCGATGCTCTCGGTGGGCTATACCATTCCGCGCAAAAGCGTGCTGCTCTCCACGGGCGACTCGCGCTCAAAGACCGACATGCTCGGCGCGGCGCAGGCTCTGCAGCGGGGCGGTTACAAAATCTACGCCACGCGCGGCACGGCCGACTTTCTGGCCCTGAACGGCGTGGAGGCCGAGGTGCTCCACTGGCCCGACTCGGACCAGCAACCCAACACGCTCGACTATATCAAGGAGCGACGTATCGATCTTGTGGTCAACGTCCCAAAAAATCTCACTCCTGGCGAGTTGAGCAACGACTACACCATCCGCCGCAGCGCGATCGACTTCAATATTCCGCTGATAACCAACGCCCGCCTCGCTTCGGCCTTCATCGAGGCCTTCTGCCGCATCCGCCGCAGCGAGATCACCATCAAAAGCTGGAACGAGTATTAGTATGTGTCGGCAGGGCTTGGGGCGGATTTAAATTTTCCGAGTTCACTCTTTCGGTTGATTGCACCTCGACCATTTTCGAGCCAGACTTGGCGGCTTCAAAAGGCTTTTGACGACGGATAAACTTAAGGTCAAAGCAAAAACGCTGCCTGTTTTTCGACTCCCTCGCCCCCCAGCGGCTAAAGCCGCTGCCGGGCGAGGGAGTCGGCAGTTTTGACAGGCAAAACTGCAAGATGAATCTGATCGGTTGCTGTGCAAGACCAGCAAAGCCGCAGCCACACTCTGCGCTCTTGGGGCGGAGGGCTGCCGTCTATCGTCGTTCGCGTCGGAGCCTGCGGCCCCGACATCTATCGGTTTGCGGGGCAGCCCACCACTGACCGCGGGCCGCAACCGTAAAGACGATCCGGACATTCTGTTGTGAAAAGACCTTAGCCGAAGGCGTTCGGGAGAGGGTGAGATGGCATAAAAGAGAAACAGATCACAATTCCTGCCGGGCGACCGACTCGGGGGAGGCGGAAGTACGGTCGCCCCACTGGTCGTAGGCGATCCCGACACCGGAGAGGCGCACCCTGAAGTCGAGACAGTCGTTGCACTGCGAGGCGTTCTCGTCGATGCAGGGTTTGTTGTCGTAGAGTTTGTAGCCGGGGCGCACCCGTTGGGGTGTGATGTTGGGCATGAAGACGTTGGCCCCTGCCCGGATGGCCTGTTCGCGGCCCATGGGATGCAAAGCCTGCATCGCCGTGGTGGCCGCGATATTTATTTGGGGCATCAGCAGGCGCAGGGCGGCCACCATCCTCAGGGCCAGTGATAAACGTTGCCGGGGAGGCAGCAGCAGCTCGCGATGGCCGTAGAGCGGCGTGTCGCGGTGCTCGACGTAGGGGCCCATGCCCACCATGGGCGTCTGTGTGCGGTGGAAAAAGAGCAGGTCGTCGGCAAGGTCTTCGACCCTCTGGAACGGCAGGCCGATCATCACACCGGTGCCGGTGAGGTAGCCGATCCGTCGCAGGTCTTCGAGGGCGGCGATCCGGCGGTCGAAATCGTGCAGCGGGTCGTCAGGGTGGAGCCGGGCGTAGAGGGCGGGCGAGGTGGTCTCGATGCGCAGCAGGTAGCGGTGAGCCCCCGCCTCGAACCACTCGCGGTAGACCTCGGCTGGTTGTTCGCCGCACGAGAGGGTGATGCCGAGGCCGCCGTGTGTGCGTTGTTTGATCTGCTCGAGCAACCGGGCGATCCTCTGTGTGAAACGGGGCGACTGTCGTTCGCCCGACTGTAGCACGATCGAGCCGTAACGGTTGTGCCAGGCAAAGTCCGCCGCCTCGAGGATCGCCTCGTCCGTCAGGTCGTAGCGCGCCACCTGCCGGTTGCCGCGACGGATGCCGCAGTAGTAGCAATTCTTGCGGCACCGGTTGGAAAATTCGATCAACCCGCGCAGAAAGACCTGCCTTCCCACATTGGCGTCGCGCACCGCCTCGGCCTGCCCGAAGAGCTCCTTCATCTGCACCCGGTCGGTGGTCGAGAGGATTGATATGAGCTCGCTGCGGGTCATCCGGTCTGTTGGACAGTATAAAGGGTATGCTCGGAACGACAAACCGGCTTACTGTTGCTCGTCGTCGTCGGGCAGATTGTTGAGGATCACATCCTCGAAGCGCAAGCCCTTCTCATACAGACGCATCGCCCGGCGCGACATGCCCATCGACGAGAATCCGCCGTCGTGGTAGAGGTTCTGCATGGTCACCTTGCGCGTCAGATCCGAGAAGAGCGAGATGACGTATGCGGCACACTCTTCGGCCGTGGCGTTGCCCAGCGGCGACATTTTACCCGAAAAATCCATCAGATCGCCCAGCCCCAGCACTCCGCTGCCCGCGGTGGTGGGCGTCGGCGACTGCGATATGGTGTTGATGCGGATATGTTTCTCGCGTCCGTAGATGTAGCCAAAACTGCGCGCGATCGATTCGAGCAACGCCTTGGCGTCGGCCATGTCGTTGTAGCCGTACAAGGTGCGCTGGGCGGCGATGTAGGAGAGCGCGACGATCGAACCCCAATCGTTCATGGCATCCTTTTTACGGGTTACCTGTATCATCTTGTGGAACGAGATGGCCGATATGTCGAGCGTCTTCTGCAGGTAGTCGTAGTCCAGATCGTCATAGCGCCGCCCTTTGCGTACGTTGGGCGACATGCCGATCGAATGGAGCATAAAATCGAACTTGCCCCCGAAATGCTCCATCGTGCGGTCGACGAGCGTCTCCAGGTCGGCCACCGAGGTGGCGTCGGCAGCTATGACGGGGGCGTTGCACTTGCCGGCCAACTCGTCGATGGTACCCATGCGGATCGACACCGCCGTGTTGGTCAGCACGATCTGGGCCCCCTCTTCGACAGCTTTGAGGGCCGTTTTCCATGCGATGCTCTGGTCGTTGAGAGCCCCGAATATGAGGCCCTTTTTGCCTTTCAATAATCCGTATGCCATAAGGTTGGTTTTGTCGGACAAAGTTAACACTTATATGATGAAAACAAGAGATTTTTGTTTTCCCACCCTGCGCAGGCCGGTGCGGCGAAGTTTTTTTGATGGTGCAGACTTGCTCCCCGGTCGGTTGTTTTCGACCGGGTGGTGTTCGGCCCGGTTTGTGGTCTGATTTTTGCAAATACACTTCGCATACCCGTTGTGCATTTTGAAAATGTTGGTTTAAAAGCGTTATTTCTGAATTTGAGGTCTTGTTGTCGGCCCGCAGGCGGCGGTGGGCTGCCCTGTTGTTGTGGTCAGACCCGATGCCGTAAGGCGAGGGCGCACCGGACAGAGAGTTGCAGCCCTCCGCCCAAAAAGCGCAGAGCTATGGCGCGGGCAGCGCCGAGTACGGCAACATCATGCTCGAGATCATTTCCAAATGTCTCCCCGACGATCCAACGGCCAACCTAAACGCCGCGGCGGCGATGAT
This sequence comes from Bacteroidia bacterium, assembly GCA_025999315.1. Taxonomy (GTDB): domain Bacteria; phylum Bacteroidota; class Bacteroidia; order Bacteroidales; family Rikenellaceae; genus JAIRQC01. The sequence goes on from BNXD01000016.1 coordinate 9,658, forward strand.
CGACAACGGCGAGTATGCCACAGCCAAACGCTACCTCTCCAAATACGGCGACACGCCTCAGGTGTGGAACAACATGGGCGCCATTCTGCTGCTCGAGGACGACCCGGACGGCGCTCAGGCTCTGCTCGAGAAGGTCTCGGCGGCCGGGATCAAAGAGGCCGCCCACAACCTTGACAAGCTGAAGAAAAAACGCGCCGGCGACATCCGCATGAAACGCTATCAGCAGCAGTAGTATCCTTCAGGCTGAAGCGGGTTGTGCGAGGCTGCGGCCGACGCAGGGCTGCCTCAGGGTCTTACAGCCCGGGCTGGCTGGCAAAAGCCGCTGGCCGTCATGTTTTCTGCATGGGCAGAGAACAGCGGTCAACCCTCTCTGCCGTGATGCCTGCGCCCCCCTGTCAGCGGCTCTCGCTGTCGAGGATCGCCTCTTTGACCTTCACACCCCAACGAAACCCGCCCATGGAGCCATCGCTGCGCACAACGCGATGACAGGGAACGAGATAGCTTATGTTGTTGCGTCCTACGGCCGTAGCCACCGCGCGGACGGCCGACGGCATCCCTACCCTGCCGGCGAGCTCGCTGTAGGATATGCGCTCGCCGCGGGGTATCTCCAGCAGCGCCTGCCACACCTTCACCTGAAAAGGCGTCCCGGCGACCGACAGATCGAACTCTCCCTCGTCGGCAAAGATCCTCGCGGCCAACTCTCCGGCCCGGCGATCGTCGCGCACAAGCGCGCCGCCCTTCCAAAAAGCGCATAGCTCGTCCTGAGCCTGCCCAAAGGCATCGAAGCTGAGCCAGATGATCTCTTCGCGCGGCGTAAAAGCCACTATTGCCGCCCCGAACGGGCTCTGCACCACGCCCCACAGGGCTTCGGGTCGCTGCCTCGGCAGCTGTTTCAACTTAACGGTCATAGAATTTGGTTGAATTTTATTCCGGAAAATATGAGTGATTTTTCGATGAGAGTAAACTCAAAGCCGAACACAAGGTCGAAGTTAGCGAATTTTCGCCTGAAAACCATATTTTCATAAGAGTCCTTTTTACTTTCGCACAGCAAAAGACTCCAACTCATAATTTATAACTCATAACTTCTATGTCTTCTCATCTCGTCCTTCCCCTTACCGGCCTTGCGGCCATGCAGGCGCTGTCCATGCAGGGCGCCCGGCAACCCGCCAAACAGTCCGACGCGCCCGAGCGGCAGGCACGCATGAACGTGCTTTTCATAGCCGTCGACGATCTGAAGCCCGACGTGGGAGCTTACGGCGACCCTTACGCCGTAACCCCCAATCTGGACCGCATCGCCCGCGAAGGGTTCACCTTTCGCAACTGCTATGTGCAACAGGCCGTCAGCGGCCCCACCCGGGCCAGCCTGCTCACCGGCATGCGCCCCGACAAAACAAAGGTGTGGGACCTGCAGACCAACTTCCGCCAGGTCAACCCTGCCGCCGTGTCGCTGCCCCAGCACCTGAAAGCGAACGGCTACCTGACCGTGGCGCGCGGCAAGATATTCCACATGGCCAGCATCGGCCCGGGCCATGACGCTCCGTCGTGGAGCCTTCCCTACGTGCCCGTCAGCGCCCCGACATACGCTCTGGCGCCCAAGGGCAGCCGCCCGGCCACCGAGTGCGCCGATGTGCCCGACACTGCCTACTTCGACGGTCGTCTGGCCGGGGAGGGCATCAAAGTGCTGCAGAAGGCCGCCGCGTCGGGCCAGCCGTTCTTTGCCGCCATCGGTTTTCTCAAACCCCACCTGCCCTTCGTGTCGCCCAAAAAGTACTGGGACCTCTACGACCGCAGCAAGTTCTCGCTGGCGCAGTTCCGGCACAAGGCGGAGGGCAGCCCCGATGTGGCCTACCACGCCTCGGGCGAGCTGAAGGGTTACTCCGACATCCCGGCCTTCGACAGCTTCTCGTCCGACGATAAGCGCTACCTCGACGCCGACCGGCAGCGTGAGTTGATCCACGGCAACTACGCCGCCATATCCTACACCGACGCCAATATAGGCAAGCTGCTCGACGAGCTCGACCGCCTCCACCTGGCCGACAACACGATCGTCATCGTCTGGGGCGACCACGGCTGGCACCTGGGCGACCACGGCATGTGGGGCAAACAGACCAACTTCGAGAACGCCACCCACGCCTGCATGCTCATGCGCGTGCCGGGTCTGGGCAAAGGCGTGCAACCCGCCTCGCTGTGCGAGTACGTCGACGTTTTCCCCACGTTGTGCGAGTTGACCGCCACCCCCACGCCCGCGTGGCTCGACGGGGTGAGCCTCGTTCCGGCGATGAAAAACCCCAAAGCGTCGGTGCGCGACTACGCCTTCTCGCAATATCCGCGTCCGGGCGGGGTGATGGGCTACACGATCCGCACCGCCCGCTACCGCTACACCGAGTGGCTCCCGGGAGGCTACACCGCCGAGAAACCTTACGTTAAGGGCAAAAATGTCGGATGCGAGCTATATGATTATCAGCAGGATCCGCTCGAGACACGCAACCTGGTGGGCAACAAAACGTATGCCCAGGCGCAGAAGATGATGGAAGAGCTCTTCGTCAAGGCCATGGAACGCGAACACTCTCAATATGAAGCCTATTCGGCGCGCGCCGACTGGCAGAAACGCATCTCCACCGGGATCAGCGAAGCCTCCAAAGCCCGTCGTGCCGAAGCGGCGCGCAAAGTCAGAGAGAGCCAGCAGTAACCTTCGCCGGGCCAGATAAAACGAGCAAATAGCCGTGGGCGGTTCCAATTAAGGAACCGTCCACGGCTATTTGTTGTAAAAGTTTTGTTTAAACGATCCCGTCCGCAACAATTTTGACAACCATGCCGACAAAAACGGCAAGGCAACCGATGTTCAAGCCGGGAACAGGAAAATTTAGACCAACCCTAAAACGCCTCGTCGGCAAGGCTGTAGCCCGCGCTTCGGAACAGAGAGTAGTCCCGGTCGATGTCGGTGCCGGCGGTGGTCAGCAGGCCGCCCACGATGGAGGCGTTCAGACCGGCGCCGAGGGCCCGGCGTTGCAGCTCGAGCGACATGTTTACCCGCCCACCGGCAAAACGCAGGAACGAGTCGGGCAGGATGAACCGAAACACGGCTATGGTGGTCAGTATCTCCTCATCGCTCAGCGGCGGAACGTCCTGCAGGGGCGTCCCCTTGACGGGGTTCAGGACGTTGATCGGGGTCGATTTGACCCCCAGGGCCCGCAGCTCCATGGCCAGCTCGATGCGGTGCTCCATCCCCTCGCCCATGCCGATGATCCCCCCCGAACAGAGCTCCATGCCCATCTCTTTGGCCATTGTCAGGGTGCGTTTCTTCTCCTCGACAGTGTGCGTGGAGCACAGCGACGAGAAAAAGGACGGGGCGGTCTCCAGGTTGCACTCGTAACGTGTAACGCCCGCGTCTTTAAGCATCTGCATCTCTTCGCGCCCGACGAGGCCCATCGATGCGCACAACTTGAGGCCCGTCTGCTCGCGCACCTGACGGTAGGCCTTGCAGAACTCCTCCATCTGGGCCCGATCGACCCGGCGTCCGCTGGTGACCATGCAGAAACGCCTGACTCCCTTGTCGGCATTGGTCCGGGCCATCGCCACGATCTCGTCGGCCGCCTTCATGCTGTATGTCTCGATCCCCGTACGGTGAAAGGCCGACTGTGCGCACCATTTGCAATCTTCGCTGCAGCGTCCCGAGCGGGCGTTGACGATCGAACAGGTGTCGAATTCGGTGCGGCAGAAGTGTTTGCGTATCTGGTCGGCGGCAGCGTAAAGCTCCTCCCTTCGGTCGGTGGCGGAGAGTTGCAGCGCCTCGTCGAAAGCGATCGGCTGGCCGCCGCTGAGGATGCGTTCTTTTAGCGTTCGGATCATTTTCTTTTGAATTTTCCGAGCAAAGTTAGGCAAATTATCAGAATAAGCCCCGTTGTGTATTTAAAAGGTTGGTTTTTATTCATCACAAAATGTTTCTGGTTTTGCCTTATCTCCAATCGCCCCGCAGGGGCGAAGTAACCCCGGCATTGAGCGAGGGGCGGTTCAAAAATTGCCGCAGGTCCGAACGAGGGGCGACGCCACTTGTTTGACGACGTTAGGCCCCTTAAGGGGCCTAAAAGGAGGAGGTTTGGCGTCGCAGCGAGGACCAAGGCAATTTAGCCCCTCGCTCACCGCCGGGCGGTTTTTGGTTACTTTTTGGCGGCAAAAAGTAACAAACGCCCAGCGCAGCGGCTGAACTCACCTGAAACAACGCAAAAACAAACGGTCTATTCCGTAACGATTTGACTATTTTTAACCAACCCCTTTAATTACTCAACGGATATTTCAAAAATATTCCCTTGTCGAAGACGGTCCACAGACAGCGACGCTGGCCACAGGCAGCCAAGGCGCTGTTGGCCCACGTGTTGCAGGTGTAGAAGAGATTGTATCGGCCGCGGGCTTCATAAAAGGCATCGGTCGTGCCGTAGACCGCATCGGTGGGGATGAGAATGAAACGGCCGTCTGCTCTGCGACGAAAACGTCCCTCGATGAAACGGCACAGACGGGCATACTGCTCGCAGCTTATCTCGATGCGTCGGCACGAGGCATCCTCGCGCATATATTTATAATAGGTGGCATGCATGGCCGTGGAGTTCAACCAGAACGTCGCGCGGAAAGCGAGCCCCGGGGTAAGATCGTCCCAGGTGGGCATGTCGAGAAAGAAACCCTTGTCGCCCCAGCCGAGCCCCACATAACCGTACACCGTGTCGGGCGAGAGGATATTCTCCAGCGGCAACATCAGAGTCCAGTCCATCTGAGAGTTGCGCACCGGGACGACGATGTCGGTGTGGGCGCCGTTGGTCGTGATATAGATCGCCACCTGTTTGGGCGCATCTTTCTCGGCCGGCACGGCGATGCGCGACATGGACCACGCTGCGCCGAAATAGAGCAACGCGAAACCAGCCACACCCGCCAAGAACCGACCAACCGTGCGAAGTATGCAGACCCCGATTTTTTTCATTGGCAGACAAAAATAACTAAAATAATTTTGAAATCTGAAAAAAAGATCATATTTTTGTATAGAATATAAAATTATAATGAATATAAATCAAAATAGTGCAGAATTTCTCCTCTCTTTCGGCATCCGTCCTTCGATGCAGAGGATTGCCATCATGGACTATATGATGGCCAATCGCACCCATCCCGGGGTGGAGGAGATTTTCGCTGCGCTATCGCCCTCGATGCCGACCCTGTCGAGAATGACGGTCTACAACACGCTCAATCTGCTTTCCGACGCCGGGGCGATCCTCTCGCTGGAGATCGACCGTACGGCCCGCCATTTCGACGCCGACACCTCGCCGCACGGCCATTTCATCTGCAGCCGGTGCGGGCATATCGACGATCTTCCGCTCCCGCCCTCTCTTGAGGCCGGAGAGCAGATGCCCGGCGGTCATCTGGTGCAGAGCGTCCAGCTTGCTTACAGGGGAGTGTGCAAAAATTGTCTCAAAGATCAATAAACCTTTCAACCAAAAAATCAAAAAAAATGAAAAAGTTCAGATGTTCAGTATGTGGTTATACCCACACAGGAGAGAATGCACCCGACAAATGTCCCCAGTGCAGCGCTCCGGCTGCCAAATTTGCCGAAGCCGTCGAGACGGAGGGTCGTTTGCAGTTTGTCGACGAGCACGTTATAGGCGTCGCCCGAGGAGTCGATGCCACGGTGATCGAGGGGCTGAAGGCTCACTTCACCGGCGAGTGCACCGAGGTGGGGATGTATCTGGCCATGTCGCGCCAGGCCGACCGCGAGGGTTATCCCGAGATTGCCGAGGCTTTCCGCCGCTACGCCTTCGAGGAGGCCGATCACGCCTCGCGTTTCTGCGAGATGCTCGGCGAGATGGTGTGGGACACCAAGACCAACCTCAAGGCGCGCATGGAGGCCGAGGCCGGGGCGTGCGAAGACAAAAAACGCATCGCCACGCTCGCCAAACAGCTCAACCTGGACGCGATACACGACTCGGTGCACGAGATGTGCAAAGATGAGGCGCGCCACGGCCGGGGCTTCGAGGGGCTCTACAGCAGATATTTCAACTGATAAAGTCTCTGCTTGTCGACAAGGCTGCCGCAAAAATTTGCGGCAGCCTTCGTTTATTGCGGACCATATTACGGGTCGTCCCGAAAGTTTTGGCTATATTTGCATATTAAAACCAGTTGCACAATATGGTTGGTTAAAAAGCGTCATTTCTGAGTTTGTCGAGATGTTTTGTTAGGGTGTAGACCTTAAAGTTTAGTTCATGATTCAATGTACACTGAGACCGCTGCGCGCGGGGCGGCCTCAGTAGACCTTTGACAATGGCTAAATTTAAGGTCTATGGTAAAACATTGCCTTTGCGGCTCGCAGAGCCGCGCAGCCCGTAGCCGCCCCACGCGGAGGGCTGCCACCCTTTGTTTTGTGCGCCCTCGCCTGACGGCATCGGGATCAATGTCCACAAGGCAGCCTCCGCCGCCTGCGGGCCGCTTTGACCGAGCCAACTCTTCGCTCGAGATGGCTATTTTAACCAACCTTTTATCTGCCCAACAAGTTTAAAAACCACAAAGATATGGCCGACTATCAGCTTGAAGAGGTGATCACGCGAGCACAGAAGAGGGCGTTTCGCACTCTGCCGCGCAGGATTTACAAAGACAACCCGAGTTGGGTTCACCCGTTGGACAGCGACATCGAGGCGCCGTTCGATCCCCGGCGCAACGAGCTTTTCGACGGCGGAGAGGCCATACGCTGGATCGTGCGCGACGGGCGCGGAGAGGTTGTGGGCCGTCTGGCGGCGTTCTACAACCGGGAGACGGCCGTCAAGGACAACGACCAGCCTACGGGCGGGGTGGGGTTTTTCGAGTCGGTGGACGATCAACAGGTGGCCGGGCTGATGTTCGACGCGGCGCGCGAGTGGCTCGCCGCCAGGGGGATGGAGGCGATGGACGGGCCCATAAACTTCGGCGACCGCGACAGCTGGTGGGGCCTGCTGATCGAGGGATTCGAGTTTCAGCCGCTGTACCTGAATCCCTACAACCCTCCATATTACAGGACGCTGTTCGAGAATTACGGTTTTCAGAACTACTTCAACCAGTACACCTACGACCGGCGTTTCGAGACGGGCGGGTTCAGCCCGTCGGTCTACGAGAGGGTCAAACGCCTCGAGGAGACCCCCGGCTACCGCTTCGAGCATATCCGCATGCGCGATCTGAAACAGGTGGCCGAGAACTTCCGCACCATATACAACAAAGCCTGGGCCAAGTTCTCGGGGGTCAAACCTATGGACAGCGAGCACGCCCAAAAGTTGCTGGGCACGCTGAAGCCCATCATCGACCCGCGACTGATCTATTTTGCCTATTTCGACGACCAGCCTATCGGGTTTTTCATCCAGGTACCCGACCTGAACCGCGTGATCGGGCGTTTCCGCGGCAGGTTTCATCTTGTGAACAAGCTGCGTCTGTGGCTGATGCTGCACCTGACCTCCAGGGCCGACCGCATCTTTGCCGTCATCTTCGCCGTAACGCCCGAATTTCAGGGCAAGGGCATCGAAACGGGCATGATGAACGCCTACGAGAAGATGGTCCGCTCGGGCAAACTCAAGTACAAGTCGCTGGAGCTGGCGTGGATAGGCGATTTCAACCCGGTGATGATGCGCATGTGCGAACAGTATGTCTGCGCCTCCCGGCACAAGGTGCACGCCACATACCGCTATCTCTTCGATCGGGAGAAGGAGTTTCACCGCTGCCCGCGCATGGGGGTCAAGCGCAGCGAATAGACTATTTTTCTGTGGGCGAAATTTGGAAAATCAGATTTCTTTCTCTAATTTTATTAGTTGAAGTGCCTATCTGAAAATCTCAAAAATATCGACCATGAAAAACTATCAAACGAGCGACATCAAGAACATTGTTCTGATCGGAGCCTCGGGCTCCGGTAAAACCACCATTGCCGAAGCGATGGCCTACGAAGGTAAGGTCATCGAGCGCAGGGGCAGCGTGGAGGCGGACAACACCCTGTCGGACAACACCGAGCTGGAGCACATCTATCATCGCTCGATCTTTCCGACCATCCTCTTCACCGAGTTCATGGATCGCAAGTTGAACATCATAGACACGCCGGGGTCGGACGACTTCTGCGGCGGGCTGTTCGCGGCTTTCAAGGTGGCCGACGTGGGGGTGATGCTCTTCAACGCCCAGAACGGTTTCGAGGTGGGCTCGGAGATACAGTCGCGTTATGCCGAGCAGTTGCAGAAGCCCATCATCGCCCTGGTCAACCAGCTCGACCACGAAAAGGCTTCCTGGGAGTCGACCCTCGAGTCGATCGTCGCCTCGTCGAGGGTCAAACCGATCGTGGTGCAATATCCGGTCAATCCCGGGCCGTCGTTCGACTGCTTTGTCGATGTGCTGATGATGAAGATGTATCGTTTCAAGGGCGATGCGGGCATCAGGGAGGACCTGGATATCCCAGACAGCGAAAAGGCGCGCGCCGAGGAGCTGCACCAGGCGCTGGTCGAGGCCGCCGCCGAGAATGACGAGGCCCTCATGGAGCTCTATTTTGACAAGGGGACCCTCACCCAGGACGAGATGCGTTCGGGGTTGAAGCTCGGCCTGGCGCGTCGCAGCCTGATGCCGGTCTTCTGCGCATCGGCACGCAAGGATATTGGCACCAAACGCCTGATGGAGTTCATCATCAACGTCGCTCCCGGTCCCAAAACCGCCCCTGCCTTCACTACGGTGGAGGACGGCCAGGTGGAGGCCGACGTCAAAGGCCCCATTGCGCTGTTCGTCTTCAAGAGCGCCGTCGAGCAGCACCTGGGCGAGGTGAGCTACTTCCGCGTCATACGCGGCAAGGTGACCGAAGGGATGGAGCTGCTCAACACCCGCACCGGCAACCGCGAGAAGATCAGTCAGCTGTTTGCCGTGGCGGGCAAAAACCGCGTCAAGGTGACCGAGATGGAGGCCGGCGACATCGGCTGCACCGTCAAGCTCAAGGGGGTGCGCACCAGCGACACCCTGTGCGTCTCCTCCTCGCCGGTGACCATCACCCCGATACAGTTCCCCGAGCCGCGCTATCGCTGCGCGATCAAGGCTGTCAAGAGCGCCGACGACGAGAAGCTGGGCGAGGCGTTGAACCGCGCCAAAATGGAGGATCCGACGATCCTTGTCGACTACTCCAAAGAGCTCAAACAGACCATCCTGCAGGGCCAGGGCGAGCACCATATCAATATCCTCAAGTGGCAGCTGAACAACCTGAACAAGATCGAGGTCGAGTTGATGGCTCCGCGCATACCCTATCGCGAGACGATCACCAAGGTGGCCGGGGCCGACTATCGCCACAAGAAACAGTCGGGCGGCGCGGGTCAGTTCGGCGAGGTGCATCTGGTCATCGAGCCCTATCTGGAGGGGATGCCCGAGCCGTCGAAATACAAGTTCGACGGGCACGAGCTGGTGGTCAACGCCAAAAACAAAGAGGAATATCCGCTCGAGTGGGGAGGTCTGCTGCAGTTCTACAGCGCCGTGGTCGGAGGATCGATCGACGCGAGGTTCATGCCCGCCATCCTGAAGGGCGTCATGGAGAAGATGACCGAAGGGCCGCTGACGGGCTCATACGCCCGCGACATCCGCGTGGTGGTCTACGACGGCAAGATGCACCCGGTCGACTCGAACGAAATATCGTTCAAGCTCGCCGGCCGCAACGCTTTCAAGGAGGCCTTCAAAAAGGCCGGGCCCAAGATCATGGAGCCCATCTACAGCGTCGAGGTGCTGGTGCCGTCGGACAAGATGGGCGATGTGATGAGCGATCTGCAGAACCGTCGCGCCATGATCGAAGGCATGATCTCGGACAAGGGTTTCGACCGCCTGACCGCGCGCGTACCCCTGTCGGAGCTCTACCGCTACTCGACCACCCTCAGTTCGCTGACCAACGGAAGGGCCACCTACTCAATGCGTTTCGCGTCGTACGAGCAGGTGCCCGCCGAGGTGCAGGACAAACTGCTGAAGGCCTACACCGAAGAGGAGAAGGAAGATTAGGCAGGGTTGCCCTGATTTTGCGGACGCAGGCAGGACGTATTTGGATACGGTTGCGGCCGAAATTTAAGGATATTACATACGCCGGCCCTTTACCAGGGCGAAACATAAAAAGCCGAGCCAGGAAAACACTTTCCTGGCTCGGCTTTTTATTGACAACAACTCTTACTTGCCCTCGAAGAGCAGGATGTCGGTGATCGGGAGGTAGTAGTGGGGCACGAACTCCTGTGCCTGGGCGATGGCGAATCCGCTCTTTGGGGCGCGGTAGACGATGGCGATGACGCCTTCCGATTCGTGTTCGGGCAAGGCTTCCAGCGCGGCAAAGTCGCCCCGGGTGAGACAGTCGACCACCTTGTCGCGCGAGGCGAAATCGAAACCGCGCCGGGTGCGACGAAGACGCTCGCCACTCGGCTTGTGATACGGCGAACCTTTGTGCATCAGGCAGAAAACGGTCATCGAAAGGCCCGTTACACCCACCAGGATGCCCGCCACAAGCAACTTGTTCGACAGGTCGGTGTTGCCCTTGACCGTTTGGCCGTAAGCCACAACGATCAGGGCAATGCCTGCCAGCAGAATGAGTATCTGAATTATGGGATTCTTTTTGCGGGGTATGATATTTCCGCCGCCGATGTTATAAATCTCATCGGCAATTGCTTTATAATCTGACATGACGATAGTTTTATGTTGATTGACAATATGCTATGCTGCCGGTTGGGATATGACGGCAGACGACATTGCGCACAGGCACGGCTTCGCGGTCGTGGGCAACGTCAAAAGATGAGTGAGTTGGGAGAGATAGATATGGGGCTTGTTCACATAGATCGGCACACCCGCCTTCAACACTGTTGTGGCCTCTGTCTTCGTTGCTTCCCCTCGAAATACCCACCGGTATTACTTCGACAAAGCGCCTTGACAGCAATCCTCAACAGCATTAAATCCGAATATCCCAATTTATGTGAACACGCCCTAAATGATGAGCCGTCTGAGGGTCAGCACGTAGTAGTCGGCGCTGCGCCCGGGGACGGAGAGGGGAAAGGGCTGATATTTTTGCGGTCCGGCAAATATGCGGGGCGGCGTGCCGATGGCCGCGGCGCGGCAGAAGGCCAACGTTGAAGCGCCGCCCGGAGCATTGCGCTCGATAACCCTCACCGGGCACGAGCCTGTCGAGCTCCCGGCCACGATCTCGAAGAGCGCCGCCTCGCAAGGGATATGATCGAGCAGAACGCTCTCACTGCACTGGTTCTGTTGTCGTTGCGCCCCGGAATATACCTGTCCGGCCACAACGGCGCCCGCCTCCACCCACAGGATAAAGGCGAGGGCCGCTGCCAGGCCGACAAAGAGTTTTTTTATGGCGTTTCCGGTTCGCATGGTTCCGACATTATCGACACATATAAAACGTCAGACGAAGATAGTTTATTTTCCACTTTCCTGCCAAAAAGCCGCGAAAGAAAAAACGCTTTGATGATCCTCCTGTTGATTTTGCCATTTTGACAGGCAAAACTGCCGGGCGAGGGAGGGGAGTCGAAAACAGAATCAGGGCGTGTTAACACGCCCTGATTCTTTAATCGACTCGAATTACCACTCCCGAAAAAATATGCGCTACTCCACCGTGATGATCTTATACTTGGGCACAAGACTTTTCATGATGCACCAGCCGATGAGGTAAGCCACGGCGCAGATGGAGAAGATGATGAAATAGCCGGCCTCGATGCCGCGGAAGCCCATGAAGGTCATATCGGTACGGGCTGCGTGGTCGAAGAGCACTCCCGAGCTTTTGTTGATCAGAAAAGAACTGACGCCTCCGGCCATGCCTCCGATACCGGTAACGGTGGCCACGGCCGATCGGGGAAACATGTCGCCTACGGTCGAGAAGATGTTGGCCGACCACGCCTGGTGGGCGGCTCCGGCGATGCCGATGATGACGACCGGAAACCAGTAGGAGATGTGTCCGAGCGGTTGGGCCAGCAGGGCCAGCAACGGGAAAAAGGCGAAGATCAGCATGGCCCGCATACGTCCGGCATAAGGGTTCATGCCCTTGCGGCTGATGAACCACGAGGGCAGCCAGCCTCCGACGATGGCCAGCAGGGTGATGGCGTAGAGCACGAAGATGGCCAGCTGGCTCTTGGGATCGGACGATTTGAGCCCGTAGACCGAGCTGAGATAGGCCGGGGTCCAGAAGAGAAAGAACCACCACACCCCGTCGGTCATGAATTTGCCAGCCACGAAGGCCCATGTCTGGCGAAAGGTGAAACACTGCCTGAACGAGAGTTTCTTCGGGGTTCCTTCGCCATCGGGCGTCTGTTGCACGATGCGATCGGTCTGCTCGTCCTGCTGGATATAGGTCAGCTCGGCGTCGTTGACACGGGGGTGTCGGTCGGGTTTTTTGTAGACGAAGGTCCACAACCCCATCCAGACGAAACCCAGCGCGCCGATGATGATAAAGGCGGCCTCCCAGCCCCAGTATTTGGCGATCACGGGTATGGTTACCGGAGCGGCCAGCGCACCCACCGTGGCTCCGGCGTTGAAGATGCTGGTGGCCAGCGCCCGGTCCTTTTTGGGGAAGTATTCGGCCGTGGCCTTGATGGCGGCGGGGAAGTTGCCGCTCTCGCCGATTGCCAGCACCAGCCGCGCGAAGATGAACAGCGTAACACTGATGTTCACTATCCTGGCTACCATAGCGGTGTTGCTCACCGCGGCCAGGGCTTCGGCGCTGTCGGCCCCGACCCACCACTCGGTGGCCACCCCGCACAGGGCATGGAGACATGCTCCTCCCGACCAGATGCCGATGGCCCACAGAAAGCCTTTTTTGGTGTCCAGCCAGTCGACAAAACGTCCGGCGAAGAGCATGCCCACGGCGTAGAAGATCGAGAAGAGCGAGGTGATGGTCCCGTAGTGGCTGTTGGTCCAGTGAAACTCGGGTGCGATGAAGTCCATCCACGTGAGCGAGAGCACCTGCCTGTCGAGGTAGTTGATCGTGGTAGCAAAAAAGAGCATCGCGCAGATCATCCAGCGATAGTTGCTCATCGTTTGGCGGGGTAGAGGTCGGTTTGGCATGATTGTATTTGATTGTTTTAAATTGTTGTGCATTTATAAGGTTGGTTAAAATCGTCATCTCGAGCGAAGAGTTGGCTAAGTCAAGGCGGCCCGCAGACGGCGGAGGCTGCCTTGTGGACATTGATCCCGATGCCGTAAGGCGAGGGCGCACCGGACAAAGGGTTGCAGCCCTCCGCTGGGGGCGGCTGCGGGCTGCCGGCCTCTCCGAGGCCGAAAAACAGATAGTGTTTTGCCATAAACCTTAAGTTTAGCCGCTGTCCAAAGTCTACCGAGCCCGCTGCGCGCGGGGCTGTTCTTTTTGCCGCCAAACGATGCCAAGCCGAGCGCCATCCGAGCCCAGCTCGGAAATGGCCGAGGCGCGAATCGACGAACGAAGCGAGAGCAGAGACTGCTTGCGGGCTATGCCTCGCAAGGAGGAGAACCGAGCAGCGTTGCGAGGGCCGCAGACCGCTTGCGGGCTACGGCCGAGGTAGCGCGAGGAAGGCGGGCGTCTCTCTGCTCGCCAACTTCGCGGGCGTTCCTTTGCCCGCCAACTTCGGAGTAAGGCGGGCGTCTCTTTGCGAGCCAACAAGTAACAAACGCCCAGCGCAGCGGCTGAACTCACACCTAAAAAACGCAAAAACAAACGGTATATTCCTTAACAAAATGATGCTTTTTAACCAACCTCTTAAATACACAACGGTTTTGTTTTATCGCGGTGAGAATCTACAGCGTTACCCCGGTTTTGAAGATGGCGATCTGGCGGAAGCCGTTTTTTTCGTGGTTGACTTCCCGGCCGCTCGCCACCTCGACCACCAGCGCGACGAATCTCTGCAGGCACTGCTGCCAGCTCTCGCCGTCGAGCAGCGTCCCGGCGTCGAAGTCGATCCAGTGGGGTTTGCTGCGCGCGAGGGGCGAGGAGGTCGAGATTTTCATCGTTGGGACCATCGTCCCGAACGGCGTGCCGCGTCCGGTGGTGAAGAGCACCATCTGGCACCCCGCCGCAGCCAGAGCCGTCGCCGCCACCAGATCGTTGCCCGGCGCGCCGAGCAGGCTCAGCCCGCGGATACGCAGCCGGTCGCCATAGGCGAGCACATCCTCCACCGTCGCGCTGCCGCACTTCCGGGTGCAGCCCAGCGACTTCTCCTCGAGCGTCGAGATGCCGCCCGCCTTGTTGCCCGGCGAGGGATTCTCGTAGACGGGCTGGTCGTTGCGGATGAAGTACTCCTTGAAGTCGTTGATCATCCGCACCGTGGCCTCGAACGTCGCCCCATCGCGGCAACGGTTCATCAGGATGGTCTCGGCGCCGAACATCTCGGGCACCTCGGTCAGCACGCTCGTGCCGCCGAGGGCAATGAGCAGGTCCGAAAAACGCCCCAGCAGCGGGTTGGCCGTGATGCCCGAGAAGCCGTCCGAACCGCCGCACTTGAGCCCCACCCGAAGCTCGGAGAGAGGTGTAGGGGTGCGTACATCTTCACGCGCCACCCGGTGCAGTTCGCCGAGCAGCGTCAGAGCGGCCTGCACCTCGTCGCCCTCGATCTTTTGGGTCTCGATGAAACGTATCCGCTCGGGGTCGGCATCCTGCAGCAACTCGCGCAGGGCCGAGACCTGGTTGTTCTCGCACCCCAGCCCGACGATCAACGCGCCGCCGCAGTTGGGGTGAAGCGCCATGTCGGCCAGGATGCGGCGCGTATTGTTGTGATCGTCGCCCAGTTGCGAACAGCCGTAACTGTGGGGCCAGGCGACGATGGCATCGACCCCCGGCTCGGGATCGGCCTGCCGGAAGAGGCGCGCGACGGCCTCGGCCGTGCCGTTGACGCATCCCACGGTGGGGATCACCCACAGCTCGTTGCGAATGCCCACCTCCCCGTTGCGACGGCGGTAGCCCATGAACATCGGCATCTCATCAGCCTTGTCGCGGCGACGGGCAACGGGCGAGTAGGTGTAGTCGAGCGCTCCGTCGAGGTTGGTCTTGAGGTTCTTCTCGTTGACCCAGCCTCCCCGGACGACGGGCGCCACAGTGTGCCCTATGGGGTAGCCGTACTTTATCACCTCCTCGTGCGCAGCCAGCTCCCGAAGGGCAAATTTGTGACCGGCGGGGATCGCCTCGGCTATGGTCAGCCGCTCCCGGTCCACCTCCACCACAACTCCCGCCTCGAGCGGCTCGACGGCCACCGCGACATTATCTGCCGGGTCGATCTTTATGAATTCTGCCATTTAAAGTATGATCACTTACTCTGCCGTTGCGGTCCTGTTATTTTTGCCGCCGGGAATGGGTGTGGGAACGATGTCGCGGTAGGCAATCACCAGACGCTGCAGGGCCAGCTTCAGCTCGTACTCCACTTGTGCGTAACGCTCATCGCCAGCCAGATTGACAAACTCCGACGGGTCGGCCTTCAGGTCGTAGAGCTCGAAGATCGGTCGCTCGGGGGTGAACCACGTGGCGAATTTGGCATCGAGGCGCCCCTGCCCGTTCAGCTTGACAAGGTCTTTCCAGAACGGGGTGCCGCCGATGTCGACCGGCTGGTAGGGCAACTGCCAGAAAGCGTTGTATATCAGTTTGTAGTCCTTGTTGAACGCCGAGCGGCTGTGGTCGTCCGAGAAGATCATCACCACGTTGGGTCGCTCGCCACCTCTGGCCGCGTTTTTGGTCGTTGCCGCCGCCTGCGCCCCTTGCACCTCCTGCACTCTCTGTGTCCCGAGGCAGGCCAGAATGCCCGTCATAAGAAATGATCTCTTCATCTGCGGTGAGTTTATCAGGACAAATTTATGAATTTTCGGGACAATTTCAAGGGCAAAAGATATAGTTTTTAAAATTTATTCGTAATTTAGCCGCCCGTTTGTGCCAAAAAAGGGTTATCCACTTTATGTGTGCATTTAAAGGTTGGTAAATTTGCCTTGTCGTGCATCGTCCCGCATGTAGCGGTCTAAGGCAGACGTTGAACAATGAGCCCAACTTAACGCCAACGGCAAGTCGTTGCATGTTGTTGCGGCTCATAGAGCCGCGCAGCCCGCAGCCGCCCCCAGCGGAGGGTTGCACCCGTCTGCGACTTCGGGCAGCCCACCGCCGTCTGCGGGCCGCCTTGACCGCGCCAACTATCAGTTCAATAGAGTTTATATAGATTAAGACGATCATTTAAACGCACAACAGGTTAAAACTAAATTTTAAACCCTGATTCGCGAATAATATCGATCCGATGAAAGAACTCAATCGCAATACCGCCGTGGCCACGCTCTACCGCGAGCGGGTGATACAATTCGGCGAGGGCAACTTCCTGCGCGCCTTTGTCGACTGGGCCATCCTGCATATGAACCGCCGACTGGGTTTCGACGCCGGGGTGGTGGCGGTACAGCCCATTGAGACGGGTATGGCCGGTGCGCTCAATGCCCAGCAGGGCCTTTACCACCTCAATATGCAGGGGTTGCAGAAGGGCCGACAGGTCGATTCCATCGAGCTGATCGATGTCATAACGCGCGCCATAGACCCCTACGCCGACTTCGGCAGTTTTCTGGCGCTGGCCGAGAACCCCGACATGCGTTTTGTGGTCTCCAACACCACCGAGGCGGGCATCGCCTTCGACCCTTCGTGCCGCCTCGACGACGCTCCCGCCTCGTCCTACCCCGGCAAACTGACCCAGCTGCTGTGGCATCGCTATCGCACCTTCGGCGGCGCGGGGGACAAGGGTCTGCTGATCTTCCCGTGCGAGTTGATCTTCCTCAACGGCAAGGAGTTGCGAAAGTGCATCCTGCAGTATGCCGAGTTGTGGCAGTTGGGCGAAGAGTTTCGTGCGTGGTTCGAGACGGCGTGCGGGGTCTACTGCACGCTGGTCGACCGCATCGTGCCGGGCTATCCTCGCGAGGATGCCGAACGTCTTGCCGGGCGCACGGGTTATGACGACAAACTGCTGGTCAAGGGCGAGGCCTTCTTCCAGTGGGTCATCGAAGCCCCCGAGAGTGTCGAGCGCGAGTTTCCGGTCGACAGGGCGGGCATCGATGCGCTGTTCGTCCCCAGCGAGGAGCCTTACCACGAACGCAAGGTAACGCTGCTCAACGGCCCCCACACGGTGCTCGCACCGGTAGGTTACCTCAGCGGCATGGACACCGTGCGCGAGTGTGTCGAGGACGAGCTGCTGGGGCGCTACGTTCGCCGGGTGATGTACGACGAGCTGATGCCTGCGCTCAGCCTGCCCCGCGAAGAGCTCGAGAAGTTCGCCGACGACGTGCTCGAGCGTTTCCGCAACCCTTTTGTCAAGCACCGCCTGACGAGCATCATGCTCAACTCGTTTTCAAAATACCGCACGCGCGATCTGCCTGGGCTCAAAAAGTACCTCGCCCTGCACGGCGAACTGCCCCGCGGTCTGGCGCTCGGCCTGGCGGCTATCATCGCCTACTACAGGGGCGGCAAGCGGGGCTCCGAGACCATCGCGCCCAACGACGATGCGGCCGTCGTCGAACTGCTTGCCAGGCTCTGGGCCACGGGCGATGTGGCTGCCGTTGTGCGCGGGACGCTGGGCGCCGGGTTCATCTGGGGCGAGGACCTGAACGCCATACCTCACCTGGCCGATCTGCTGACCTGCGACCTGCGGCAGATCGAGACCCGTGGCATGCGCTATACGGTCGAAGCGATCGTATGATCTGACCCTTGGCTTGACATCGGGATCAGCCTTTTCTGTGCAGCCTCCACCTCTGCGGGGCTGTAAAGTTATTGCCATTACCATATCTGTACTGGTTGCGACAGACCGTAAAAAGCGATGTCGGTTGTTATATTTGCAGAAGAATATGCCAGTCCGGGTTGAAAGGTGATGATTTTGGAATGATTTTTGAGATAATTTTTGCAACATTCAAGATAAAATATACAACTTTGCGATTAAAATATCCACTCAAAATTCCGAAACAATGAAAAAGACGATGATCACTATGGCCATATGCCTGGCTATCACAACATTGACTCATGTTATGGCACAGGAGAAACATCACACCAAAATTTCTTCGGCTCAACTGAGCGATTATTCCAAACTCTCTTTGATCGGGCCGCTCAACGTCGAGTGGATACTTGCAGACAGCAATATAGTCGATATTCGTTTATCTGACGTCGACATGCCCTATCTGAAATGCGGCGTCGAACAGGATCAGTTGACCATCTCTCTGAAGCCGAGACTGGGCAAGAGCAAAACCGATCAGCAAAAGGGCGAGGTGAAAATCTATACGAGCCACGCCGTTC
Source organism: Bacteroidia bacterium (assembly GCA_025999315.1). Taxonomy (GTDB): domain Bacteria; phylum Bacteroidota; class Bacteroidia; order Bacteroidales; family Rikenellaceae; genus JAIRQC01. The sequence goes on from BNXD01000016.1 coordinate 27,908, forward strand.
CGATAATAACGGTCATGGGCAGCACGCTGTTGATGCCGAATACCTACTCGCGCAGCGCGCGTACAATCAATGTGGGTGGCGGCGGCAAGGTGTCCGGGCAACTCGATTGTATGGATATGGAGCTCAACGTCTCGGGCAATTCGGCTGTTGTGTTCACCGGCAAAAGCAAGTATCTTACCGTGAACGCCAGCGAAAACTCGAAGGTCAACTGCCGCAACCTGGAGTGTACCAGCATCGTGGCCAATGCCAGCACCAGCTCCGAGCTTTTTATCTGGGGAGCGGAGCGCGTAGTGCTCAAAGCCAGCTCGGGAGGCACGATCTTCTATCGCGGCCACCCGAACGTGGTCAAAGAGACGATCCCCTCGTTCTCCTTGGGCGCAAGTATCAACAATATCAAGGAGTGAAGCCGATATTGACGTTCTCTCGTGCGCGATGAAATGGGAAGCCGGCTCGCAAAAAGAGGCCCGCTGTCCTCTCGTCATCTCGGAATATCACCTGATCGACAGTCAATCACTATTTTATTGCGAATATTTTCAACCAAGTTTTTACAATCATGAAAAAGCTTGTATCGATTGTTGCGGCTATTATTCTGGGTTGCGGTTTTGCACATGCCGATCTCTGTGACGAGTTGTTGCGTGAAGGTCAGACACAGTACAACACAGGCAATTACAGACGGGCGCTGGAATATTTTGATTTTGCACGGGCTCGTGGCTGTTACGGCGCCCAGAGCTGGATCGACAAATGCAACGCCAATCTTCGACGCACGGCAACCACGGCAACCACGGCAACTACGACAACCACGGCCTCGCTGCCTGCGATCGACATGGTGTACGTTCAGGGTGGGAGTTTCACAATGGGGGCCATGCGGGAGCGTGACGGGATGGGAGATGGTGATGAACTGCCGACCCATCTGGTTAGCCTGCCGGACTTTTATATAGGGAAGTACGAGATCACCCAGGCGCAGTGGATAGCAGTGATGGGCTCGAATCCAAGTAACATAAGCGGCGATGACCTGCCTGTTGAGAATGTGAGTTGGAACGATGTGCGGGAGTTTATTGTGCAACTGAACAAGGCGACCGGCAGACAGTATCGTTTGCCGACCGAGGCCGAGTGGGAGTACGCCGCCCGTGGAGGCAAAAAAAGCCTGGGATACCGATATGCCGGAAGCAACAATGTTGATGATGTTGCATGGCATGAAGGTAACAGTGGAGGAAAAACCCATCCGGTCGGCACAAAGCAGCCCAATGAGCTTGACATTTACGACATGAGCGGCAATGTGTGGGAGTGGTGTAGCGACTGGTTCAATAATAACTACTACAAAAATTCTCCTGAAATGTCTCCAACGGGCCCCGTATCGGGCGCCATCCGCGTGTTTCGCGGTGGCAGCTGGTACTACTTTGTGAGTTGCTGCCGTGTTGCCGACCGGGTCGCCTACTCTCCGGACATCTGTGACTGCGGGCTTGGCTTCCGCGTTGTACTTGACCAGAAGGACAACGAATGGCCTTGACCATATCGTCGCCACAGGCAAACGGTTTTGTTCCGAGCGTCGGCAAGAGTAGCGGGCCGACCTCATCTGCTCGGTGAGCAACCCCGCACTTCGACCGTCGTCCACCATCTCCCATTAGATCTTGCTGGCAAACAAGAGCAGGCGGCACACCCAACAGGAACATCGCGGCCCGGTCGGGCCATGGCAACGGATGATCATACCGTTGCTGCGTGCCACATCGATCCAGCGGCGGTACTCGCCGTCTTTCCAATTGAGCCCCCGGCTCGCTGTGGACCTTCATCTGCTTGAAGGCGCTGCCCGGGGTCAGATAGTCGAACTCCTCGATGCAACGCTCCAGCATATTGCCATACGGCGGATCGAGATAGCAGCCGTTGGGCGATATGCCCATGTAAAAATCACTCCCGACGTAATATCTGTCCATGATCTGACTGATGGTCAGCGACATGTCATCTATCTTGGGCAAAGGCTCGATCGTAGAAGGCTTTGCCGCCGCCGCAACGATCGGCAACAGCAGTGCAGAAAGGGCTGCGAGATAAAAAAATTTCATTGTATTATCATTTTTGAGGAGTGATGAGATAAATATAATGAAAAATCGGTTTAGGAATTAATTTTAAAGATTATCTTTGTCCCCAAAACCGGATAGGGGGCAAGCCTGCCGCCCCGCCTGTAATATTGGCCTGCATGAAAAAGTTCATCTTCACCTCTCTTTTCGCCCTGGCAGCGCTCGGTCTGCGCGCCGAAAGGATCAGCACGACGATCAACTCGGGGTGGTACTTCCACCGGGGCGAGATAGCCCTGGCCGATACCGATTTCGACAAAAAATGGGAGCGCATCGACCTCCCCCACACATGGAACAGCGAGGATGCCTTCGACGAGACACCCGGCTACTATCGCGGCGTGGGGTGGTATGCCTGCCAGTTGGCGATCCCCGCGGCGTGGAAAGGCAACTCTGTTGTGATCCACTTCGAGGGGGTCAACCAGGTGGCCCGGGTCTTTGTCAACGGCAAAGCCATCGGCAGCCACACGGGGGGCTACACGGCCTTCAACTTCGACATATCGGAGGCGATCGATTATGGAGCCCGCAACCTGATAAAGGTGTGGGTCGACAACTCGCACAACGCCGACATACCTCCGCTGAAGGCCGATTTCACCTTCTACGGAGGCATCTACCGCAACGTCCGTCTGGTGGTGGCCGACCGGGTGCATTTCGATCTGGCCAACTGCGCCTCGGAGGGGGTTTTTGTCCTCACTCCGCAGGTGAGCCGGCAGAGCGCCACTCTCGTTGTCAAGGGCGATGTGGCCAACCACTCCTCCTCGGAAAAGAAGCTCCTTGTCGAGACGCAGCTGCTCGATGGTCAGGGGCGCGAGGTGGCGCGCAAGGAGGTGAAGCTGACCGTCAAGGCGGGCGCGACCGCCCCCTTTTCGCTCGAGGGGCTCACCCTCTCCGATTTTTCATTATATTTATCTCATCACTCCTCAAAAATGATAATACAATGAA
>BNXD01000017.1 GCA_025999315.1 Bacteroidia bacterium
GCGTGAGAAGCTGCAGCGACGGGGCGATCAGGTGGCTCCGGCGGAGAGGATCATCGAGCAGGAGATCGAGCGGCTGGCGGCATGGCATGACAACTATACAAGGCGCACGTTGTGCGTATAAAACGGTCGATAAAACAGATGCCATAAACTTTAAGGACCTGTTGCAGTTTTGCCTGCCAAAACTGCCGACTCCCTCGCACGGCAGCGGCTTTGCCGCTGGGGGGCGGGCGGGGAGTCGAAAAACAGTTTATCGATTGCGTGGCCATAGTCTGCGAGCAACCTTAAGCTCCCGCTGCGAGCGTCGAGAAGCACCTCGGCAGAGTTTTCGAGCTGGGCTCGACGGCATTCGGCTTGGCATTTGGCGGCCCGCAGACGGCGGGGGGATGTGGGACGAAGCCGCAGGCGAGGAGTGCAGCCCTCCGCGTGGGGCGGCTGCGGGCTGCCGACTTTGCTTCGCAAAGCCGAAAAACAGGCAATGCTTTACATAGAGCTTAAGTTTGTCCGTTGTCAAAGGTCTCTTGAGACTGCTGTGCGCGGGACAGTCCTTTTATAAAAAACGGCATTTAAATACACAACAGATCAAAAGATACCCGGTCATGATAAGGACAGCATCGCAAAGAGCCTACAGTGAGGCGTTGAGGTATATTCCGGGCGGGGTCGACAGTCCGGTCAGAGCGCTTAGGGCGGTGGGGGAGACCCCGCTGTTCATCAGACGGGCCCAAGGGAGCGTTTTGACCGACATCGACAACAACCGCCTGACAGACTACTGTCTCTCGTGGGGAGTGTTCCTGCTCGGCCACGGCGAGCGGCATGTTCGTCGGGCCGTGCGTCGCGCGGTGAGGGCGGGGACGAGCTATGGCATCCCCTGCGAGGGGGAGACCCATCTGGCACGGGCGATCAACGGCCACTTTCCGTCGATGGAGCGGGTGCGTCTGGTCAACTCGGGCACCGAGGCGGTGATGAGCGCCATAAGGCTGGCGCGTGGATTCACCGGCAGGGACCTTGTGGTGAAGTTTGCCGGGTGCTATCACGGCCATGTCGACCACATGCTGGTGGCGGCCGGTTCGGGGGTGGCGACCCTGCCCATGGCTTCGTCGAAGGGGGTGCCCGAGGATTTTGTGCGACATACGGCGTGCCTGCCTTTCAACGATCCGGATGCCGTGCGCCGCTTTTTCGAGCAACGGGGCGAGCAGGTGGCCGCGGTGATCGTCGAGCCCGTACCGGCCAATATGGGGGTGGTGCGGCCGCGGGAGGGGTTTCTGGAGCTGCTGCGGCAGGTTACCGCCCAGAGCGGCGCGCTGCTCGTTTTCGACGAGGTGATCACCGGCCTGCGCCTCTCGGCGGGCGGGGCGCAGCAGCTGTTCGGGGTAACGCCCGATCTGACGACCCTCGGCAAGATCATCGGCGGGGGGTTCCCGGCGGCGGCCTTCGGCGGCAGGGCCGATATTATGGCGATGCTGGCTCCTGACGGGCCTGTCTATCAGGCGGGTACCCTGTCGGGCAATCCGGTGGCCATGGCGGCGGGGTTGGCGACCATCCGAAGGCTCGAGGCGCCGGGGTTTTACGACGACCTGCAGCGCAGGTGCGACCGTTTTTATGCCCGGGTGAGGGAGGCGATCGAGGGGCGCGACATCACCCTGAGCAGCGCCGGGCCGATGTTCACCCTCTTTTTCGGTTGCGGCCGGGCTGCCTCGTTCGACGATGTGCTCGGGGCCGACACCGAGCGTTTTGCCCGCTATTTCAGGCGTATGCTCGAGCGGGGCATCTATGTGTCGCCCTCGCAGACGGAGGCGTCGTTCATCTGTTCGGCCCATACCGACAGCCAGCTCGATGCCTTTGTGGATGCTCTGCGGCAAAGTATTTTGTAGCGTTGGTCCGAATTTTGCCGCTATTTGCGAAATGACATAAACGTGGTATTCCATTTGCGACCGCGGAATAGTATCTTTGTTCCCTGATAAAAATAAATGAAAACAGTCGACCATGTATACACTGCCCGAGACACTCAGCGAAGATATTAAGGAGCTTGCCGCGGCGAGCGGAAGTTTTGCGCGGGGCGAGCTGGAGCCCGCGGCGTTCAAGATCAGGCGCGTCCCGATGGGCATTTACGAACAGCGCCGGGATGGCAGCTATATGGTCCGCATACGCACCACGGGCGGCATCATCACCCCCTCTCAACTGCTGGGCATCATCGAGATTGCCCGCAGCAACGGTTCGGACCTGCTGCATATCACCACCCGCCAGGAGATCCAGATACAGAACATAGCCCTGCCGGCCATTGAGCGCATACTCGAAGAGTTGCAGCGTCTCGGCCTCAGCTCGAAGGGAGGAGGGGGCAACACCGTGCGCAATATCATGCTCTCGCCCGACAGTGGCATCGCCCACGGTGAGGCGTTCGATCCTACGCCGCACCTTGTCGCTCTGACATCGAAACTGATCGCCGAAAAGGATTCGTTCACCCTGCCGCGCAAGTTGAAGATCGCCCTGGCCTCGTCGGACGAACAGACCGACTATGCCGGGGTCAACGACATCGGGCTGGTGGCGCGGGTGCGCGACGGAGAGCGTGGTTTTCGTCTGCTGCTGGGAGGATCGGTGGCCACCACGCCGACGGTGGGGTGGGAGGCGTCGGAGTTCGTCCCCGAGGAGGATATTTTTGCCGCGGTGGAGGCGGTCAAACAGCTATTTTCGCAACACGGCAACCGTCGTAACCGCCACAAAGCCCGCCTGAGACACATATTCTATACGCTGGGCGAGCAGCGGACGCTCGAGCTGTTCGACGACTATTATCGCCAGGCGCTGCTGTCGACCCCAAAGTACGTCCACCGCGAGCCGGAGGGGGAGAGCATCCCCGAGTATCGCAGCAACGACATCGGTTTCGGCCCCGGATTCATCGCCTGGGAGCGGGACTACACCGCCCCGCAGCGTCAACCGGGGCTGCGCAGCGTCCGCATACCGGTGCTGAGCGGCAACATACCCCTGAACAACGACATCGCCGTGGAGCGGCTGACCCGTTTGTTGCGTCTTGTGGCGCAGTTGGGCGAGGATACCGTAAGGTTCACCCCACGACAGGACATCCTGCTGAGAAACATACACGTACCGGCCCTGCCGGCGTTGCACGACCTGATCAGGGAGTGGTCGCCCGAGGTCAGCGAGCCGCTGCTGGCCAACAACATCGTCTCGTGCACCGGGGCCGACACCTGCCGTCTGGGCATCTGTTTGTCCAAGGGGCTCGCGGCAGCCCTGAGGCGCAAGCTGATCCGTCTGCCCGAGACCAAAGAGTTGTCGGGGCTGCGTCTGCACATCTCGGGGTGCCCCAACTCGTGCGGCCAGCAGGTGTGGGCCGACCTCGGTTTCTCGGGCAAAGCGGGCCGGAGCGAGCGTCTCTACCCCGCCTATCGCATCCACGCCGGGGCCAGACGCGGCGCCGCGCCGCAACTGGCCCGCTCGCTGGGCGAGATCGCGGCCAGGGATGTGCCGGAGTTCACGGCTCGCGTACTGTCCGATTATCACACCAAAAAAGAGCGTTACCCCCTGTTTGCCGACTATGTCGACGCCGAGGGGGGCCAGTTGATCGAGCGGCTGGTGGGCGAATATGCCGAGGTGCCGCCGTTCGACGAGGACAAGAACTACTACTATGACTGGGGCGCCGACGATCTGTTCACCATCGCCGGGCGTGGGGTGGCCGAGTGCTCGGCCGGGTTGTTCGACATGATCGACATCGACCGCGCGGCTATAGCCCGGATCGACGAAGAGTTGTCCAAGGAGCTCGACCCCACCCGTTTGCGCGAGCTGTACTACCAGCAGCTGTTCTCGGCCGCCCGCATGTTGCTCGTTACGCGCGGGGCCGAGCCCAAGAACGACCGCGAGACGTTCACCCTCTTCGAGGAGCTGTTCATCGATGCAGGGCTGGTCAGCGACTCGTTCCGCGAACTGGTGCGGCTGGGCGCCGGAGGGCGCGATTACCCCTTCGGTCGTCACCGCGAGCAGATCGCAGCCTTGGCCCGCACCGTGGGCGCCCTCTACGATACGATGGACGACTCGCTGCAGTTCAAGGCGATGAGCACGGTGGAGGCCCCAAAGCCGCAGCGCACCGATACGCCGGTGGTCGAGAAACGCTTCAAGGATCTGCGCGGGACCGCCTGCCCGATGAACTTCGTCCAGGCCAAGATCGTACTTTCGCAGATGAAGTCGGACGAGGTGCTTGAGATACTGCTCGACGACGGTCAGCCGATCGCCAACGTACCGAACTCGATAAGAAATGAAGGCCATCAGGTGATCGAGGAGGTCAAGGTCGACGACCATTGGCGCGTAACGATCAAAAAACGGTAGCTCCCCGAATCTATGATATGGTTTCTGCGTCCCGCTTCAACAGAGGCGGGACGCTCTGCTTTTGACCTTTGCCGGGGATCGTCGAGCCGGAGTGTAAAAAACCGGGACGGCCCCAAAGGCCGTCCCGGAACTCCCCAGGGATCAGGTAAAGATGTCAAACAAAAGGGAGGGGAGGTTTTTGTCATGACAGGGTTGCAGGCAGGCGTCTCGCTTTTTTGGGGGGCCTGCCTGCAACTGCTTTCAGCTCTAATAAGGCGTGTTCTGGGGGTTGAAATTGGTCCAGCCGGCCATCCAGTTGTCGGCGGCGGCGTCGCTCTTGAATGCGCCCATATAACCGTTGCCTTTGGCGTCGAACCCGGCAGGTACGGTCAGCGACGCTTTCACCAGCGGGCTGCCTGCCTTGGGGCCGTAGTTCTGGCCGGGGTTGACCGACATGTCGGCATTGACGCTCACCGGGTTGTTGAGCTGCATGGCGGCCAGAGAGAGAACGCCGCAATCGTTGGTCAGAGCCAAACCGTGCGAAACGGACGTTGTGCCGGAGGTGCCGGTGAATTTGGCGGCGCCGTAGTCCCACGTGCCGCTCCAATCCTTGAACGCCTTGTTGGCGTCGGCGCCGAGGATGGACAGGGCGCCTGTGGCGGTGTTGTTGTAGGCGGCCTCGGCGGCGTTGTCGGTGTAACCGGCAAAGACCACGTTGCTGATGGTGTGGTTGGTTGTGGCGAAGGCTTCGGTGCCGGCCACCTTGTCATCCTCGACGATCAGACCTATGGGGTAGCCCGTTACGACCGAGTTGGCCACCGACAGGTGCGAGTTGCGACGGATCTGCATCCCGGACTGGAACTGTCCCACGCGCGAGCCGTTGTTGGGATAAAGACTTCCGGCGTTGATGTAGTGGTTGAAGTCGGTGCCGGTGGCCGCGTCGTTGACAAAAGCGGGGTCCTGACCGATGGGGCCTACCAGCGTAACGTTGCAGAACGAAGCGGTGGTGTAGGGGGCGGTGAGGCTGGCGCTGGCGTTGTTGTCCGACTCGAAGCCGTTGCTCAGCGACTGGTCGGCGATCTTGGGATGGCGCACGCCCAGCAGGAACTGCAGCTTGCCGCTGAAGCCGTTGTCGGTGTCGAAATCGTCGTCCCAGCCGTGGTAGGCCACCAAATAGGAGCAATTGACCGCCCCGCCGAACCACTCGAAGCTGTCGTCGTTGGAGTACGACACCTGGATGTGGTCGATCTTGGTGCCGCTGCCCACCGAACCCAGCGTCAGACCGTTGATCTCCTGGTCGGTGTTGAAGGGGAAGCCTGCAAACTCGATGCGTACGTACTGCAACTCGCCCGAGGAGTCGCCGTCGTCGCTGCCGCCGTGAACGGTGCGGGGGCCGCCCTCGATCTGCATGGTGCCCTGGTTGTTGCGGGCCTTGCCGCAGATGATTATGCCGCCCCAATCGCCGGGTTTGCGGGCGCCGGCGGGTTGGTCGGAGGTGAAGACGACGGGATGCTCGGGGGTGCCTGTGGCGTGAATCCTGCCGCCCTGCTCGACGATCAGGCTCGAGCCTTTGATGTCGTTGGATTTGAGACCTTTGATGACGGTGCCGGCGGGGATGGTGATGCTCGCTCCGTCGGCGATGTAGACCCATCCGCGCAGGATGTAGGTCTTCGAGGCGTCGAGGGTGTAGTTGCCTGCGGGAACGGCGAAATCCTGCGAACCGTCGCCCAGATAGTAGACGCCGCTCTCGACATGGACCAGATCGTTGATCTTGCCGTCGACAACAGGACTGTTGTCGTCCTTCGTTTTGCAACCGGAAAGAACCACGAGGGCGGTTGCAAACAAAACTGCACAATTTTTCATAATTGATTTGATATTAAGATGGTTGGTTTTGAGTCAATTAAAAGGTCGGTTAAAATAATCATCTCGAACGAAGAGTTGGTGCGGTCAAGGCGGCCCGCAGACGGCGGTGGGCTGCCCGAGCGTAAGCGAGGTATTTTGCAGCCCTCCGCGGTGGGCGGCTGCGGGCTGCCGGCCTCTCCGAGGCCGAACGACATGTGGCCGGAATATGCTTTACTTAACGCTTTCACCCCAACATTTAAATTCATAACAGGCAGCAATTTGATCAGAACGTCGCCGAGAGTGTGAGCTGGAAGTTGCGTCCCGAACGGAATTCGCGCGGGGTCTGGGTGCGGGTCTGTATCACACCTGTGGCGTCGATGAATTTGGGGTGTTGAACATAGCTGCACTTCTCGGAGAGGATGTCGCGCGCCGCGCCGCCAAGCTCGAAGATCTTGCCTATTTTCCAACTGAAGGTCAGGTCGATCATGTTGCGCGGAGTCTCGTACATGTCGGGCAGGTTGTTGTTGAAACTGCTGCCGTCGCTGCCCTGCACACGTCCGATGCCGATGATGCGCTCGCCGATGCGGTTGTAGAGCGCTCCCAGCGTAACGGGCGCCTTTCGGGGCTGGTAGAACACCCCGACGTTGACCAGATAGGGCGACTGGCCCTGCATCGGACGGTCGTAGGAGACCCCGGCGCGGGTGATGTGCACCACGCTGCGGATGAGCGAGGCGTTCAGCGTGGCGGTGAAGTTCGGAAGGCCTATGACATTGAGCTTTTTGCGCACGTCGAGCTCGATGCCGTAGCTGTCGGCCCAGTCGGCGTTCATGAACGTATACTGGATCGTCCCTCCGGCGTCGATGTAGACCCATTCGATGGGGTCTTTGAAACGTTTGTAGAAGAGAGCCAGCGTGACGGTCTCCCCGGCCGAGGGGTAGAGCTCGTAACGCATCTCGAGGTTGTGGATGGTGGCCTGCCTAAGGTCGGGGTTGCCGGTGATGCGGCTGAAAATGTCGAAGTCGTAGTAGCTCGAAGGCGACAGCTCGCGGAACTCCTGACGGTTGACGCTCATGCCATAGGCCAGACGCAGCAGCGACCGGTGGTCGATCTCCAGGCTGGCGTTCACCGATGGGAAGAGGTTGTTGTAGTTGTAGTCGCTGCTGCGCGTGCGGTTGGAGGAGGCGTTGATGTATGAGGTTATGGCGGCCCGGTAGCTCTCCATGCGCAGCCCGGCGTAGATGTCGAGGCGGCCCACGGGGATGTCAACCGCGACGAAGGCGGCCAACGTCGAGCTGCCGGCGGTGTAGTCGTTGGTCTTGCTCGTCTCGTCCTGGATGTGGAGCCTGTCAGGGGCTCCGAGGTTTCCAGGCTGCATGATCTGCACGGTGGAGAGCGAGGTGAGGTCCGCGGGCAGGGTGTTGACCATGTCCCACTTGTAGGCAAATTCGCGCGTGCGATAATTGCGCGTTTTCCACTCGCCGAGCAGCCCCGTGCGGAGCTCGATGGCCTTGGCGGCTTTGGTCCCGGGGTTGAGCTTGAGCGAGTAGTTGACCCCGCCCGTTGCCATGTGCTCGTCCAGAGCGGTGTAGAATCGCTGGATGCTGCTTTGGAAGATGTCGTAGCTCGGAATGCCGTTGGTGGGGTCCGTCTGCCGCTCGACGATGCGGCGGTCGGGCTGATAACGGTTCGAGTAGGAGTAGCCGGCGTTCCACTCCACGCGGTTGTCGCGCCGGTCGGAGAGGTGATGTTTGCCCGAGAACTGTCCCGAGTAGGTCGTGCGGCTCTGGTAGAGATATTCGGTCTGCTGCTGCTCGTAGAAGCCGCTCTTGTCGCGCCACCCCTCGCGGAAGGTGATGCGGTTGCGTCCCAGCTGGTTGAACACGTTGTGCAGCTCGTAGCGGTTGGTGCGACTGCCTTTCGACTGCGGAGCATAAGAGAGGTTGAGCATCGCCCCCAGTTTGGCGTCGGTGGTGTAGAGGTCGTCGCGGTAGTTGAAGATCGTTACCGGCGTGTCGCCCTCGGTGTTATAGACCCCGAACTGCCTGTTGACCATGTCGGGGATGGTGCGGCTGGCCAGGCTGTAGTTGGCCGCGGCCGAGAGGGCCACCTTGTCGCCCGATCGCAGAGTGCGGCTGCGGCCCATCGAGAAGTTGAGCTTGCGGTCCCACATCGGACGGCGGGTGCGGATGCCCCAGTCTTCGTTGCCGAAGCCCTCGCGGGTGGTGCGGTCGACCATCGCCGTGTTGCCTATGTCGACCTTGGCGGGGACGAATCCCGCCAGAGAACGCATGCCGCTGTCGAAGCCCAACCAGTCGGTGGGGCTGCCCTTGGCCTGGTCGAAATCCTTGAAATGGGTTTGGCTGTTGATCCCCGTGCCGAGAGAGAGGGTCAGAAAGTTGCGCTCGGTCATCCGGGTGCGGATCATCACAAAACCACCCGAGAAGTCGGCCGGGTATTCGGCCGCCGGGCTCTTGGCGATCATTATGCTCTCGATCTGCGAGCTGGGGATGACATCGAGCGAAAAGGCGCGCGAGTCGGCCTCCGAGCTGGGCTGCGCCGCACCGTTGATCCATGTGTTGTTGTAGCGCTGCGACAGGCCGCGTACGACGATAAACTTGTCGTCGACCACCGAGATGCCCGATATGCGTCGCACCGCCTCGCCGGCATCCTTGTCCTGGCTGCGGCCGATCTGCGCCGAGGAGATGCCGCTGAGCACCGTCTTCGACTGGCGTATCTCGGAGGTAACGGCCACATCGCTCTCGGTGGTGCGCCGGGCGGTGGCGACGACCTGCTCCACGACATTGATCTGCTCGTGCAGAGGCACGTCGATCTGCCGCGACTCGCCGTTGCCGAGGGTGATGGGCTCGGAGACAAAATTATGATAGCCTGTCGTGCCGATACGAAGAGTATAGGCGCCCGTCGGCAGTTTGGAGATGGTGAAGTTGCCCTGGGCATCGGCGACGGCGCCCCAAAGGGTGCCTTCGAGCAGGGCCATCGCCCCCGCAACAGGTTGGCCGCTTGCTGCATCCGTTACGCGGCCGCTGATGGAGCCGCCCTGTCCCCACGCCCGCATGGTCAGGGCGGCAAGGAGGAGCGACGCAGTTAAAATTTTTTTCATAGCGATACTTTATCCCTTTTGGTTTGTTTGACGGGACAAAAGTATCGGCTCGTTGTTGCGTAATCCTTAAAAAAATCTTACCGTTGCATGACCTTTGCGTTAAGGAAAGGTTACGGTCGCCTACAGCCACCGGGTGAAACGGCGGATATACCACTGTTTGACCACCTGGGTCAGCACGCAGTAGCACACCAGCGTTATGGCCAGCCACACGAAGTAGCCGCCCGACAGGGGGCGAAAACCCACCCGGCTTCCCAGCGAGGTGAAGGTGAAGACGATGCCCACGGCCATGATCAGGAACGTCAACGCCATGACCGGCCACGAGGCGCGGCTCTGCAGGAAGGGTATCTTGCGCGTGCGGATCATGTGCACGACGAGGGTCTGGGAGAGCAGGCTCTCGATGAACCATCCGGTGTGGAAGATCTGCTGGAAAGCGATCCGGTCGCCCGCCGCCAGGCCGAAGTAGGCCCCGCCCAGCATCTGCGGCCCGATGACAAAAAACATCAGAAGATAGGTGGTTATGTCGAAGATCGAGCTGATGGGGCCGACGTAGATCATAAAACGGCTCAGGTCCGAGGCGTCCCACTTGCGAGGCTTGAGAAGATACTCTTTGTCGACCGTGTCGAAGGGGATGGTGGTCTGGGATATGTCGTAGAGCAGGTTGTTGATCAGGATGTGGATGGGCAGCATCGGCAAAAAAGGCAGAAAGGCGCTGGCCGCCAGCACGCTGAACATGTTGCCGAAGTTGGAGCTGGCCGTCATCTTGATATACTTCATGATGTTGCCGAAAATCTTGCGCCCCTCGAGCACCCCCTCCTCTAGCACCATCAGGTCCTTCTCCAGCAGGATGATGTCGGCGCTCTCCTTGGCGATGTCCACCGCCGTGTCTACCGAGATGCCGATGTCGGACTGTCGCAGCGCCGAGGCGTCGTTGATGCCGTCGCCAAGGAACCCGACGGTGTTGTCCAACTCCTGCAGCATGGTGATGATCTGCGTCTTCTGCATCGGGGTAAGCTTGGAGAAGACCTTGGTGCAGACCACCCTCTTTTGCAGCTCCTCGTAGGACATTCGCTCCATCTCGGGGCCGGTCATGGCGTGGGTCGTGTCGACGCCCACCTGGCGGCAGATGGTCTTGACCACCGCCTCGTTGTCGCCCGAGAGCACCTTGACCTCCACCCCGTGGGCGTGGAGCTGTGCGATGGCCTTCTCGGCCGAGACCTTCGGCGGGTCGAGGAAGGCCAGAAAGCCGATCAGCACCATATCCTGCTCGTCCTCGACTGCAAAATCGAGCTCCTTCTCGATCCAGCTCTTCTGGGCCACTGCCAGCACGCGCATACCCTCGCCGTTCATGCCGTTGGCGTCGGCCAGGGCGAGGTTTTTGATGCGATCGCTCATGGGGACCACCTCCCCGTTCACCTCCACGTGCGAACAGATGGAGAGCATCTCTTCGATGGCTCCCTTGGTGATGATCTGGCGTTTGCCGTCGTTTTTCTCGATGATCACCGACATGCGGCGGCGGTTGAAGTCGAACGGTATCTCGTCGACCTTCTTGTAGCTGCGGCCCAGCGTCTGCAGGCCGAGCTCCTTGGCGTGCGAGAGGATCGCCTGGTCGATCAGGTTCTTAAGGCCGGTCTGGAAGTAGCTGTTGAAGTAGGCGTGGCGCAATACGCGCTTGTCCTCGTTGCCGTCGACGTTCATGTATCGCTCCAGAACGATCTTGTCGTGGGTCAGGGTGCCGGTCTTGTCGGTGCAGAGGATGTTCATCGCACCGAAGTTCTGTATGGCGTTGAGGTTCTTGACGATAGTTTTGCGTTTGGACATCGTTACGGCTCCCTTGGCCAGGTTCGAGGTAACGATCATGGGCAGCATCTCGGGCGTCAGACCGACGGCCACCGAGACGGCGAAGACGAAGGCGTCGAACCAGCTGCCCTTGGTCAGTCCGTTGACCAGAAAGACGAACGGTACCATCACCAGCATGAACCTGATCAGCAGCAGGCTCACCTTGTTGATCCCCAGGTCGAAGCTGGTCTGGGCGCGAACGCCGACGATGCTCTTGGCGATGGTGCCCAGGTAGGTCGACTGGCCGGTGGCGAAGACGATGCCCAGGGCCGAGCCGCTGATGACGTTCGAGCCCATGAAGCAGATGTTGTTCAGCTCGACCACGCTGCCAGTCTTCTGGTCGCGCTCCTGCAGCTCGGGGGTCTTCTCGATGGCGTCCGACTCGCCGGTGAGCGACGACTGGCTGACAAAGAGGTCTTTCGACTCGACGATGCGCATGTCGGCCGGGATCATGTCGCCTGCCGCCAGATAGACCAGATCGCCCGGAACGATCTCCTCGATGGCGATCTCCCGGCTGCTCTTCGACCCGTCCCGATAGACCGAGGCGGTGTTGGTGACCATCTTCTGCAGCGCCTCCGACGCCCGGTTGGATTTGAACTCCTGCACGAACCTGAGAATGCCGCTCACCAGCACCATAGTCGTGATGATGATCACCGTGGTCCATTCGCGGTCCTCGGGCCGGGCCAATAGCACATCGAGCACCACCGAGACCAGCGCCAGCCCCATCAATATGCCGATGAAAGGGTTGATGAAGGTCTTGATGAGCATGATCAGCCCCCTGTCGCGCCGCTCGCGCACGATCTCGTTCTCGCCGAACTCTTTTGTGCGATCCTCGACCTGTTCTTCATCGAGACCTCCGCGCGAGGTCTCGAAATAGCTGTAGGCGACCTCGATGGGCTGTGTTGCAGCCAGAAATATCTTTTCGGTGTTGAACTGCGTGATTTTTCTCTCTTTTTTCATGGCTCTTACCTGTTTAAAATTGCTGTTTGCCGAATGCGACGCCACACCTCGCCCGGAGCAAAGGCTCGCGCGGGGAGGGCAGATTCAACGGGAGAGTCAGGTGAAAGCCGAGAGCAGGAACAGAACGTTCCTTATCCCGAGGCGGTTGCGATGCGTGAAGTGTGCCATGGCAAAAGGGTTTTGGCACATTCGGTTACGCCCGCCGGGTGATGGTTTAAATGGCGTCCGAATGTGGCAGGTTGTGAGATTTTCGCGGAACGGAGTCCATTTTTGTGATTGGTTTTCAGATTTGCGTTGCAAAGGTGATGATTATTTTTGGAAATATCAATCGGAGAGATTTTTTTTGTACTTTTAACGAAATTCTCAACCATTATGAAGACAATTGCAATCGTTCTTTTCGCTGCGATGGCCGTCGCATGTTGCAGCCAGAGAAATACCACCAAAAGCGCCCCCGCATCGTCGGACAAGACGGCCGCAACGAGCGTGCAGGGTCCGCTCACCGAGCGTTACTGGAAGCTGACCGAGCTGGGCGGCAAACCGGTCAAGCCTTCGGGCCAGCAGAAAGAGGCGCACCTTATCTTCAAGGCTCAGGACGGCGGGGTCAGCGGCTGCGCAGGGTGCAACAACCTGACGGGCGCATACACGCTCGAAGGGCAGAAGCTCACCTTCGGCAATGTCGCTTCTACCAAAATGATGTGCCTGGACATGAGCACCGAAGATGCTTTTGTGAAGATTTTCACGCAGGTTGCCTCCTACGGCGTGCAGGGCGACAGGATGTGGCTGAATGACGCCTCGGGCAAGACCCTCGCCTCGTTCGTCGAGGTGTTGATGAAGTAGAGAGGATTTGGCGCCCCGGCCTTGTCAGGGAGGGGCTCGGCGCTGAGACTTTAAGCTTGGCCTTTTGTCGGATGTTTACCGAAGGCCGTTGCGCGCGGGGCGGGAAGTTGGCGGGCAAAGGGATGCCCGCCTTCCTCCTGATGTTGGCGAGCAGAGAGACGCTCGCCTCTGCGCTCGGCTTGTCGTTTGTCGAGAAGTACCTCGGCAGAGAGTTCGAGCAAGTTCGACGGCATTCGGCTTGGCGTTTGCGGCCCGCAGACGGCGGTGGGCTGTCCTGTGGTGGTCGGACCCGATGCCGTAAGGCAAGGGCGTGCTGGCAATATTCTGCAGCCCTCCGCCCCAAAGCGCCCCAAAAGCACCCAAAAAGCACAGAGTGTGGCTGCGGCTGTGCGCGGCTCTGCGAGCCGCAATGACAATACTTCTCATTTTGCAGTTTTGCTTGTCAAAACTGCCGACTCCCTCGCCCGGCAGCGGCTTTAGCCGCTGGGGGGGGCGGGCGGGGAGTCGAAAAACAGGCAGCGTTCTTGCTTTGACCTTAAGTTTGTCCGTTGTCAATAGTCTTCTGAGCCCGCTACGCGCGGGGCGGTTCTTTTTGGCTCGCAAAGAGACGCTCGCCTTACTCCTTCGCGCCTCGGCCATTGCCGAGCGAGCTCGGATGGCTCTCGGCTTGGCGTCGTTTGCCGCCAAAAAGAGCGAAAAACCGCCCGGCGGTGAGCGACGGGCTAAATTGCCTTGGTCCTCGCTGCGACGCCAAACCTCCTCCTTTTAGTCCCCTTTGGGGGCCTAACGTCGTCAAACAAGTGGCGTCGCTGTTCGCTTGGCCCTGCGCCAATTTTTGAACCGCCCGTCGCTCAATGCCGGGATTGCTTCGCCCCTGCGGGGCGATTGGGGTGAATTTACTTTTTTGACTGTAAAAAACCCCTAACCTTAAAAATGTATAATCTATACTGAAATATCAGGCCGGAAGGCGGTGGGTGTCGAGGCTCACTGCTTTACGGCCTTTTTCTGTGCGGGGGCCTGGGCGGCCGGGATGGTGAAGGGATGGCTCTGGCGGCTTTGGTTGCCGCAACGGTCGGTGGCGGTGATCGTCAGGCGGTGATCGCCGGGGGCAAGAGGCGCCAGATCGCTCAGGTCGGCCACCACGCTGCCGCTTTTGTAGTCGTACTCGAGCAATATCCACCGTCCGTCCACCGTGGCGTTGTATTTGGCCAGTCCCGAGTCGGCATCCCTGACAACGGCCCTGATCAGACCGCCTCCGGCGGTGAGCGCAGAGGGTATCTTCACCTGCGAGATCACAGGTGGGCGCACATCTCTGGCCACTTTGACCTCTCCCAGCGAGGAGAGGCTGCAACTGAGGAGTTTGCCGCTGCAGGAGGTGGTCATCGCCGCGCCGTTGCAGCTCATATAGAGCTTGCCGGGCGAGGGGAGGCCCGAGGCGTCGAACTCGACGGTGAACGGAGTGTTGACCGGGGTGGTTTTGCGGTGAAGGCCGACGCTCAGCGAGTCGGTCTGCTCGAGGGCGAACCACAGATCGCGGTAGAATGTTCCGGCGGGGAAGGTGGCCGTGAACCGTCCGCAGACGACGACCTCCTGTCGGCGACGGGCGATGCGTCGCTCGGTGGTGGGATAGAGGGGCGGCGTGTTGAGCTCGTATTGTCCCGCGAGGGTGAACCGGCGGACGGTAAGGTTGCCCGCGGCATCCCGCAGCTCGACGCAGATCGTGTGGCGGTCGCCCGCGACGAGGGTGAGCGTGCCGTTGCCCAGCGAGCGGTCGTAGAGGTCGGCCGGGTCGGAGGGGTCGATGTAGCACTTCTCGATACGCGGGCCTCCGCCGCGGTAGACGTCGTAGAGGATGTGGGTGTTGATGGCGCGGTCGCGGGTAAAATCGGTGCTGTCGACCTGCTTGCAGAATATCGGGCGGCCGTCGACTGAGAGGTCTATGCGATAGAGGCCGTTTTTGTTGCGCTCCTCGGGGGTCTGGGAGTCGTAGGCGTCGATGGCGATACCGACCCGTCCGATCGCCGTCACCAGGGGGATGGAGTCGCCTGCCGGGAACGGAATTTGCACATAGTCGGACGGCTGCTCCATGGCCCCCTCGTCGGGGATGCGCACCAGATAGAGGCCGCGGACAACCGGCGGGGCGTTGTCGACGACGGGCAGCCCCAGCGCCAGGGCGTTGAGCGAGGCTCCCGAGGCGGTGCGGCGCACCTCGAAATGGAGATGAGGCCCGCCCGAACTGCCGGTGTTGCCCGAGTAGGCGATGATCTGCCCTTTGACGACCCGCATCGTCCCGCGCGCCGGCCATGCCTCCATCTGGTAGCTTTGTCGGGCATACTGAATCTTTTTGACATAGCTCTGGATGGCGTCGCCGAAGCGTTGCAGGTGGGCGTAGACGGTGGTGCGGCCGTCGGGGTGGTCGACATAGATGACCTTGCCGTAGCCGCTGTGCGAGATACGGATGCGCGAGACATAACCGTCCGAGGCTGCGTAGACGGGCACGCTTTCCAGAGCGGGACTGATGTCGGTGCCGGCGTGGTAGTGGTTGTCGCGCAGCTCGCCGTGGGTGCCCGATATGCGCAGGGGACCTTTCACGGGCACGGCATACCGCCCGGGAAATAGCGCCCCGCTTCCCTGTTGCGCCCACAGAACCGAGAGCGGCAAAAGGGCAATGATGCAGATGATTATGTCTTTGATCCTCATTGATTATTGCTGTGAATGGCTGTGTTGTCGGAGCGACAAGATAGTTATTTTTGGCCTGAATCGGGTGCGATTCGGATAAAAATCATAACTTTGTAGAAAATAAAAATGTAAAGATTGAGATCATGAAAAAACTGGTGAAAAGTCTGACCGCGCTGGCGCTGACGGCCATTGTGGCAGTTTCTTGCAGCAAGGACGAAGTGAATTTCGACCAGTCGCTGCTTATCGGCAAGTGGGAAACGACCACCGACGTCTCCATCGGCGCCAAAAGCGGCAAGTTCTACTGTCGTTTCGATCAGGGCGGCACGGGGGTAACGTGGTTTCCGGCCGACGACATAACAGAGGCCGAGGGATCGCCGTTCACCTGGACGCTCTCGAAAAACCAGCTGGATGAGTATTTTCAGCAGGAGAATCTGGGCGCTCCCGCCCTCACGCTGACCATAGCTACCACCACCCGCGCCGGGGCTCAGGTTTATGAGGGCTATACGATCACCGAGTTGACGGCCTCGTCGCTCAAATATACCGACAACGTCGACAAAGCCAAAAAATGGGCGTTCTCGAAGCTTTAGAAATTAAAGCGTGTCAACTCACCATAGAGATTGCTGCGATCTGACTGTTTGCGGACAGATAGATCGCAGGGGGACATATCAAGAAACCGTTCCCAATCATTTTGCTTGATCCGCAATCGGAGGACCTTGGGTATGAAAAAATTGTGGAAAATAACATGGATCTCGCTGCTGTCGCTGCTGGGTCTGCTGATCATCGGGGTGAGCGTGGTGTGCTGGATCGTCTTTTCGCCCTCGCGGCTGACGCCCATAGTGCGCGACGAGGCGGCCAAAATGCTCACGTGTCGCTCGGAGGTGGGCGATGTCGAGCTTACGTTTTTCAAGACCTTCCCGCGTTTCTGCCTTCGTGTGGACGGGGTGGGGCTGATCAATCCCGTCGAGGGGGCGCCCAGCGATACGCTGCTGTGGGCGGGGTCGGTCGCGGCCGCCGTCGACATAGCGGCTCTGCTGCGGCGCAATGAATTGATAGTTACCGATGTTACACTGTCCGATGCGCGCATTCTCGCCTACAAGAATCCCCAGGGCAAGGTCAATTTTGACATCATGCCCGCCGATACCGTCGCGACGCCGGCCGATACCGCGGCCCTGACGCTGCCTTTCAAATATACGGACATCGACTGCATACGTCTGCGCGGGGTCGATGTGCGTTATGTCGACGATTCGTCGAAGATGAACGCGCGAGTGGCGATGCTCAACGCCACGATCAAGGCTTCGGGGAACGGCGAAGAGATCGACGCCACCATAGACAGCGATCCGTTCACGCTGCTCTTCGCCATGGGCGAGGGCAAGGAGGCGATGAAGGTGAAGGCGACCGGTCTGTCGCTGGCCTCGACGTGCCGCATGGCGCAGGATACGGTGTCCGCTGCGCTGGGGATCGCTCCGTTCGCTCTCTCGCTGGAGTATGGGGGCGACAAATATCTCGACAGCACGCAGGTGGCCGTTGACGGGGTGGTGAGCATGGCGCTCGAGAGCGGCGCCATACTGCTCGAGGGGGTGAACGTCGCGTTGGGCGAGCTTGTGCTCGGGCTCGGCGGCAGTGTAACGATGGTCCCCTCGAGCGACGACATAAACCTCGATGTCGCCTACAACACCAACACGTGGCGTATCGCGAGGGTGATGGAGTTGATCCCCGAGTCGTACGCATCGATGGTCAAGGGGATCAAGGCCGACGGCGAGCTCTCGTCGTGGGGCACGGTCCGGGGGGTCTATAACGACAAAAACATGCCGCAGTTGGGCATCTACCTGAAGATCGCACGCGCAAAGGTGAGCTATCCCGAGATGATACCCTTCCCGCTGCACGATGTGGGCGGGCAGGTGTTCGTGAGCACCGATCTAAGCGACGACAAGAGCTCCTATGTGCGTATAGACAACTTCAACGCCAGCACTCCGCGCTCGCGGGTCAAAACGGCGGGGCGCATCGACCGTCTTTTCTCGGACATGAGTGTTGACCTGAACACCGATGCCGATCTGCAGTTGGACGAGTTTCAGAGCATGATCCCCGACGATCTGAAACTCAACGTCAAGGGCGCCCTCAAAGGCAAGGTGCGCTCGGCCTTCACCATGTCGCAGCTTGACAAGATGGCCATCGAGAAGATGAAATTCTCGGGGGCGTTGCATGCGGCCGATCTGGATGTGGTTTTCGACAGCCTGATGCTACGCACCAACGCTGCCGATCTGCTTTTCTCGCTGCCCAACGACAAGGCGGCGGGGAGCGCCGACGCGCGTTTTGTGGCGGCCAGCGTCAACGTGCCGGGCGAGTTGAGGGCCACGATGATCGACGGTCCGGTGGCTACGGTGCGCGGGGCGACGATCGACCTTCAGGCCTCCGATGTGAGAGATACCACCCGCATACCCAACGTCCTTTGCGCCTTCAGGATGGAGGGTCTGGTGGCCGATCTGGATTCGATCAGCATGACGCTCGGCGCTCCGTCGGGCAACCTGTCGGTCGCTCCCCAGCGGCGCATGGCCGACAAACCGCGCATCGGCGTGGACTATCACTGCGCATCGCTGCGCGCACGTCTGGGCAACGACCACTACTCGACGGGCAAGGTCGACATGAAGGCCGATCTGCTCTACGACGACAGCCAGAAGGACATATTTCTGCAGTGGATGCCCAAAGGCTACTTCGCCATGGAGGGCGGCCGGATCAGCATGGCTGATCTGAACCGTCCGGTGGAGTTGCCCTCGGTGAAGATGGACTTTACGCCTCAGGAATTTGCCATAAGGGAGGCGCGCGTGAAGATCGACGACTCGGATTTCGGCCTGAGCGGCAAGTTGAGCAACATACACTCCTATTTCAAAAGCGACTCGCTGCTTGTGGGAGACTTCAATTTCACCTCGCAGTACACCGACATAGGCAAGTTGATGGAGCTGACCAACGGTCTGGGCGACCAGGCGTCGGTGCGCCGTCCCGCTCCTCTCATGCTGGCCTCCACTTCGCCGACCCTGCCCGCCGAGGAGAGCCTGCCGACGGCCTACATGGTGCCGAAGGGGATCGACATGACGCTGCACCTCAATATTAAACGCGCTCTGTGGCAGGTAGATACCATCAAGAACATCAAGGGCGACGTGAAGGTATATAACGGCAGGCTGCTTCTGGACAACCTGAACCTGACTTCGCCCGCCGCCGACATTCAGCTAACGGGCCTCTATCGCCCCGACCGCAAGAATCACATCTTTACCGGGCTGAACCTCAGTGTGATGAACATCGAGATCGCCAATCTGCTCAAGATGGTGCCCTCGCTGGACGAGACGATGCCCATGCTGCGGTCGTTCGGTGGCAAGGCCGAGTTTTACGTCTCGGCCCAGACATATATCGACTCGCTCTACAACATGAAGATGTCTACGCTCAACGCTACGGCTTCCATCAGCGGCACGAACCTGGTGCTGATGGATGGCGAGACCTTTACGGAGATTGCAAAGATGTTGATGTTCAGCAAAAAAACCCAGAACAAAGTGGACAGCCTCTCGGCCGAGTTCACCATCCTGCGCAACGAGATCAATATCTATCCGTTCCTGGTGGTGATGGACAAGTACAAGGCCGTGGTGGGCGGGCGCCACAACCTCGACATGACGTTCAACTACAATATTGCTCTGGTGCAGAGCCCGTTGCCGTTCCGTCTGGCGGCCAGTGTCAGCGGCAATATCGACAAGCTCCACTACAAGCTGATCAAGAACCCCTATTCCGAGTTTTATCGGCCGGTGGCTCGCAACGACTTGCCCAACAAACAGATGGATCTTCGCAACATGATCCGTCAGGCCCTGCTCGAGAAGGTCAAAAAAGAGTAGCGCGGGCAGGGTGGGTATAAACATCACAGGGGACCCTTTGCAGGGTCCCCTGTGATGTTTGATAATCTGCCGTCCCGAACCATCATGAGCGAACGTCGTTCGGCAAAGGCTATCCAATTAGCTCTTGAAGATTGTAATACATAAGTATCGTATCGTCTTTTTCGAGATTCTTATTGGGACTCAGCCGTTTGAAACCATTATTCACATAAAATTGCTCAGCGGCCCGATATGCGTCTGCCGTTATGAAGCAGCGCCCTGTGCGATTATTGGTTACAAACGTATGTTTTATCAGGTCAAGTATCTTTTTTCCATAACCTTGCCCCTGAAATTTGGCGTATACCCCCAGTCTGCCTATTTTGACTGCCGGATAATCGCCGCGATGTTTACGGTTAGGAGATAATTTTTTGATTTTTCGCCACACACTCTTACTGCTTTCATCCTGTGATATTTTGTCATTCGACAGACTGAAGAAAGCAATAGTCGTGTCGTCGTTCTCTATTACGTTATGTAACAGACAACAACCTGCTCAGATATTCAAAAGAGTCTTTGTGGAAATAATCGTTGAGACCGTCGTCCCCGCAATCGAAATTCTTTATCAGATAATCGGGGGAAAGACGGATGATCCTTACGTTGTCCAACATCAAAAAGTGAATGTAAGGGTCTTGGCAAGACTTTCAGCGCTCTCGGCAACACGTTTGCGCTCCCTTTGCTTCTCGGCAACAGACAGTCGTTCGCTCTTCTCAATTTCACGGTGAAAAGCGATAAGGTCTTTCCCTTTTAATACGGGCGCGTATTTTTAATGGGCTTTGCCATGTTGCAATATTAACGATACACAATAGGTAATAATTATTATCCAAATCTCAATACCCCAGTATCCTGAGCATCGAGCGATAGCTCTGCTCCTTGGCGAACAGACGGGTGTAGTATTCGTTGTCGCCCTTGTCGCGGTCGATGATGATGTGTTTGGGCGAGGGGGTCAGGCAGTGCTGGATGCCCCCGAAGCCGCCGAGCGACTCCTGGTAGGCCCCGGTGTGGAAAAAGCCGATGTACTGAGGTTCGCCGTTGAGCTTGGGCAGGAAGATGGCGTTGGCGTGGGTCTCGCTGCTGTAGTAGTCCTCGCTGTCGCAGGTCAGCCCGCCGAGAAAGACCCGCTGGTACTCCTTGTCCCAGTTGTTGACCGCCAGCTGGATGTAACGCTGGTTGATGCCCCACGTGTCGGGCAGGGTGGTCATGAACGAACTGTCGATCATATACCAGCACTCGCGGTCGTTCTGCTGCTTCTGGTTGATGATCGAGAAGAGGGCCGCGCCGCTCTCGCCGACGGTGAACGAACCGAACTCGGTGAAGATGTTGGGCTCGGCGATCTCCATCTGGGCGCAGAAGTTCTTGATCTGGGCCACTATCTCCTCGGTCATGTATTCGTAGTCGTAGTCGAAGGCCAGCGTGTTCTTGATCGGAAAACCGCCGCCGATGTTGAGCGAGTCGAGCTCGGGACACACCTTTTTCAGCTCGTAGTAGATGCCCAGGCACTTGTTGAGCTCGTTCCAGTAGTAGGCCGTGTCTTTGATGCCGGTGTTGATGAAAAAGTGCAGCATCTTCAGCTCGAAACGCTTGTTGCCCTTGATCTTGGCTTTGTAGAAATCGACAATGTCGTTGTAGCGGATGCCCAGACGCGAGGTGTAGAAGTCGAACTTGGGCTCCTCCTCGGCGGCGATGCGGATGCCCAGCTTGCAACGCTTGTTCATGTCGTAGAACAGGTCGAGCTCCTCCTTGTTGTCCAGCACGGGGATGGTGTTGACAAAACCGCTGTTGACCAGATTGACGATGTTCTCGACATATTGCGGCCGTTTGAAACCGTTGCAGATGATGAAGCGGTCCTTGTCGATCAACCCGCCGTCGTACAGCGCGTTGACTATGTGTATGTCGTAGGCCGAGGAGGTCTCCAGGTGTATGTCGTTCTTGAGCGCCTCCTCGAGCACGAACGAGAAGTGCGAGCTTTTGGTGCAGTAGCAGTAGTTGTAGCTCCCCTTGTAGTCGACCTTGGCCATCGCGACGTTGAACATGCGTTTGGCGCGGTTGATCTGCGAGGAGATCTTGGGCAGGTAGGTAACCTTGAGTGGAGTGCCGTACTGCTTGATGATGTCCATCAGCGGAACGTCGTGAAAATTGAGCTCGTTGTCCACTACCGAGAACTCATCCTGAGGAAACTCGAACGTCTGTTCGATCAGGTCGATGTACTTGTTTTTCATCTTCTGCCCTTGAAAAGATTTGATCCGGCTCGGCTACTTTGTCTGTTTTCGGACAATGTAGCCGTGTTACTTTGCCGTTTTTCGGAGTGCAAAGTAGGCAATTCTTTTTCTTATTATCAAATATTTCGACCGGATAATCGTTGATTGTAATCAAAATATAACTAATTTTGTGAAAAATCGTTCCCGATGGCTGGCATTATGACAGATAGCGTGCTTCTGGAGTGTCTTGAGCAAAGCCGCAGAGTGGTGATCCCCGCCTTTGGGGCTTTCGTGCGTTCGCAGATCGATGACAAAGTGGTATTTACCGCGCTGCTGACCCGCGACGACGGGGCGCTGGTCGCCGAGTTGCGTCGGCGCGGCGCCGTTGACGCCACGCAGGCCCACAGGGAGATAGCTGAGTATATCAAACAGATCAAAGTCGGCGTGGCCGCCATCGGCGAGTATCTGATCGAGGGATTGGGCGCACTTTATGCCGACGAACACGAGATATTCCGCCTCGAGTACGACCCCCAGCAGATGGCCAAAGGCGACGAGCCGCCTCACGCCAAACAACCCGCACCCGGATTGTCCGATTGGAAAAAATCGCTCCCCGACATCTACGCCAAAGCCATCGTCCGCGAGAAAACCGTCCCGGCAAAGCCACAACCTGCCCCCGTTGACGCTCCCGCTCTGCAGCCGGAGCCTCAGGCTGCCCGGGATCAGCAGGCGACGACATCGACCACGGTCCCGGCCTCCGACCCCAAAAGCGCTGCGGCCGATGGCAAGTTGCCCGATCTGCAATATCAGAAGCCCGAGCAACCGGTATCCGTTTTTGAACACACGGGCGAGAAACGCCGCGCCGATACGATCATGATCATCGCCATCATCGCCGCCGCTATCGCCATCGGCGCCATGCTGTATGGCCTGCTACGCTCGCCGGAACCCATTGTCGACCTGAAAAACAATGGCGTAGTGATGGTGGACGGGCGTTGAGTTTTTTTGCTCTCCGTTTTGTCGCCGGGCAGCAAAACATGACAGGACGGCAGATTGATTCCCGGGTGTCGGACATCCGGGAATTTTTTGTACTTTTGTCGGTATGGATATTCAGTCGGTAAAACAGCGGTTCGGGATCATCGGCAACGATCCTGCGCTGGATCGTGCGTTGGAGGTGGCCGTGAGGGTGGCGTCGACCGACTTGTCGGTGCTCATCACTGGCGAGAGCGGTGTGGGCAAGGAGTTTTTTCCGCAGGTGATACATGCTTACAGTCCGCGCAAACATCAGAAATACATTGCCGTAAACTGTGGGGCGATTCCCGAGGGGACCATCGACTCGGAGCTTTTCGGTCACGAGAAGGGCTCTTTTACGGGGGCTACGGAGGCTCGCAAGGGCTATTTCGAGGAGGCCGGCGGAGGGACGATCTTTCTGGACGAGGTGGCCGATCTGCCCCATTCGACGCAGGCGCGCCTGCTGAGGGTGTTGCAGACGGGCGAGTTTATCCGTGTGGGGTCGTCCCGAAGCCAGAAGACCGATGTGAGGGTAACGGCGGCCACCAATATCAACCTGCATGAGGCTATTCGGACGGGGCGGTTCCGCGAGGATCTATATTACCGCCTGAATACGGTGCCGATCACGGTGCCGCCGCTCAGAGAACGCAGAGAAGATATTTATCTGCTGTTCCGCAAGTTTGCCGCCGACATAGCGCAGCAGTACCGGATGCCGCCCATCTCGCTCGACGACGATGCGCGGGCGGCGCTCGAGGAGTATGGCTGGCCGGGCAACATACGTCAGTTGAAGAACGTGGCCGAGCAGATCTCGGCGGTCGAGCAGATGCGCACCATCACCGCCGACATCCTCAGGCGTTATCTCCCGGCGATGAACATGGGCGGCGCTCCGGTCTATATGGGCGGCGGCGCGCGTGAGATTGGCGACGAGAGGGAGCTGTTATATAAAGTGCTGTTCGATCTGCGCAGCGACATGTTCGAGGTCAAACGTATGCTGGCCCAGATGATGACTGCCGAGGGTGGCGTGCACAAGGAATACGCCCCGGCCTATCTGCTGACCGCTCCCAAGACGCCGGGCGACCAGTATGCCGAGAGCGAGGAGCTCGGGGTAGATGTTACGCCCGAGGAGATGACCAAAGAGCGCGCACAGAAAGAGGCGATCGTCAAGGCGCTACGCCGCCACGGGGGCAAACGCAAGGATGCCGCCAAAGAGTTGTTCATGTCCGAGAGGACGCTCTACCGCAAGATACGCGAGCTGGAGATCGAGGAGTGAAGGGAGTCGAGTTTGTGCGGGGCTGAGAGATGGCGATCGGGTGGTGTGATGCTATAGTTAACACGCCCTAACTCATGCGGCCGGAAATTTTCAACAGTTTTTGTGGAATGTCTCGAAGGTTACACCAAGTTGAAACGTTTTTGTGATGCGCAGATATTCATTTGCTTATATACTTCTGGCCGGGATGGTGATGGCGGTGGCCGTTACGGCGTGCCGGGTGTCGTACACCCTTTCGGGGGCGTCGATCTCGCCGCTGGCCAAGACGGTGAGCATCGCCTACATACCCAACAACGCCTCGATGGTGGCTCCGATACTCAGCTCGACCCTGCGCGATGCACTGCAGGACCGGTTCATGCGACAGACCCGCCTGAGTATTGCCAGTCAGGGAGGCGACCTGGATTTCGAGGGCGAGATAACCAACTACACCACCTCGCCGGCGGCTATTTCGGGCGAGGAGTACGCCATACGCAACAAGCTGACCATCACCGTGCGGATGCGCTTCACCAACAGCATCGAGCCCAAACTGAACTACGACAAGTCGTTCTCCTCGTTTCAGGAGTACGACGCCAACAGCCTGCTGCAGTCGGTCGAGCCGGTGCTGATCCCCCAGATCGTCGACATGCTGGTGGAGGACATCTTCAACGCCGCCGTGTCCAACTGGTAGCGCGGGTGGGGCTGATCTTTTCGTGGAGAAGGATTGGTTTGAAATCGTTAAAATGTAGACGATGGATGATTTTAAGGATTACATAGTCTCCGGCGACAGTTCGCTCGTGCCTTCGGACAGGCAGCTCGACAGGCTGGTGGAGCGCTATCCGTGGTTCACCACGGCGCGTATAGTGCGCAGCTGGAAACGCGGAACGGACGATCCGGTGGTCAATATCACTCTGACCGGCAAGCCTATGCCCCGACTGTTCCTCAAACAGGTGGCCCCCGCGACCAAAGGCGCGACGGTGAAGATAATCGATGGATTTCTGAGCGCCGGAGAACCTTCTGAAAGCGCAGGGAACATGACCCCGGCCCCCGCTGCAGCAGCCCCCCGGCCGGCTCCGCGCAAAGAGAAGCCCGCCTCGCCACGTCCGGGACCCAAAGCCGCCGAAGAGGATGCAGGGCCCGATCTGGCAGCCCGCTCGTCGATGGTGCTGAGCGACGACGACGATCGCGACAGCATTTCGGAAGAGTTGGCCGAGATATTTCTCGCCCAGGGTTTTACCCGGCAGGCGCTCGGCATATACAGGAAATTAAGTTTGTTATATCCGGAAAAAAGTGTTTATTTTGCCGAAATTATTGACCGGATAAAGAAACATAAATAGTAATCAGTTGCGTGTTTTGAACGCACTTTTTTTTAATGAGCAACAAACAGTAGAATATCATGTATATTTTTTGTATCATTTTGATCCTGATAGCGAGCATTCTGATCGTGCTCGCCGTGCTGGCCCAGAATCCCAAAAGCGGCATGGCCGCCAATTTCGGCGCTTCTAACCAGGTGATGGGCGTGCGCCAGACCTCCGATTTCCTCGAGAAATTCACCTGGGTGCTGGCCATTTCGATCGTCGTGCTGAGCCTGATCGCCACCATGACCATGCCCCGGGAAAATATCGCCCGCAGCAAAAGCGCGGTGGATCGCGCTATCGAACAGCAGGGTCAGGACAATCAGAACCTGCAGAACCCCATTCAGATGCCGATGGCTCCGGCCTCCGGCGAAGTTCCTGCCGCTCCCGAGGCTCCGGCGCAGTAGTAGTGGTGGGCGGGGCGATCCCGGCATGAGCGTGCAACGCATTGACGGAAAAATCTCCCTGAGACGACAACGGCCCTTTGTGATCCTGAGGATTATGACAGGGCGGTGTCTTCAGTGCATAAATATTGTACGACGAAAGGCCGAACAGAACTCTGTTCGGCCTTTCGGGTGTCTTCGCCCCGGAATTTTTAAGACGATCCGGTTGTATATTTAAAGCGTTGGTTTAAAAGTGTCAAATAAAGTCTATTTCTGTCCGTTCAAAAAACGCGGAGCTAAGGCCGCCATTGGCGGGCAAAAAGACGCCCGCCTTTCTCCTTCGCGCCTCGGCCATTTCGGGCAAGCCCGATGGCTCTCGGCTTGTCGTCGATTGCGAGGAGGCGTAAAGCGGAGCGCGTCAAGAGTGAGGCGGTTGGGACGAAAGTCCCAAGCGAGCCGCTGTTCGAGGGCGTTAGGCGCGTAAGCGACTAAAAGCCCGAGTTCGGCGCAGCAGCCTCACGAATAGCGCCGAGGTTGCTTAGACTTCTCCGCCGAAGTTATTTGTGAGCCATTTTGGCCTTTGACAACTTGACGACGCGGAGCATAGCTCCCGCTATGCGACAAGGAGGCAAGGCAGGCAGAGGACGAAAGAGCCGCAAAGAACGAGAGCGGAGAAGTCTAAACAACCTCAACGTAGCCCCGCAGCACAGGCGGCGATTGTTGGCTCGCAAAAAGACGCTCGCCTTACTCCTTCGCGCCTCGGCAGAGAGTTCGAGCAAGCTCGACTCTGCTCTCGGCTTGGCGTCGTTTGGTCCTTTTTATAAAAAAGGACCGCCCCGCGCGTAGCGGAACTCAGAAGACTTTTGACAACGGTCAACCTTAAGGTCTGTGCGCTGACAAAGCACGGAGATCATGTCAATAGACCGCATGTTTGGTCCAAATGCAAGGTCTTTTCAGCCGCTTGCCGCTGGGGCCTCGCTACTTGTTGGCTCGCAAAGAGACGCTCGCCTTCCTCGCGCTACCTCGGTCGTAGCCCGCAAGCGGTCTGCGACCCTCGCAACGCTGCTCGGTTCTCCTCGTCGCTTGGCAGAGTTGCGAGTAAACTCGCCTCTGCGCTCACTCCTTCGTCGAGAAGCACCTCGGCCATTTCCGGGCGAGCTCGATGACGTTCGGGCGGGGGCGGCCCGGAGCCGGCGAAGGTCTGCCGAGACCGACCCGCGCGGAGCAACCACACCTTCCAATCCTTCAGATATTGCGGTTGTCGACCACCCGTTTGGCTTTGCCTTCGCTGCGGGCGATGGTGTTGGGTTCGACCAGTCGCACCTCGGCCGAGATGCCGAGCACGCTCTGCAGGCGATGGGCGAGGCGCCGTTTCATCTCGAGCATGACGCTCATCTCGTCGGAGAAGTACTCCTGTCCGACCTCCACCTGCACCTGCATGGTGTCGAGGTTGTTGACCCGGTCAACCACGATCAGATAGTGCGGAGCGAACTCTTTCATCTCGAGCAGCACGCTCTCCACCTGCGAGGGGAAGACGTTCACCCCGCGGATTATCAGCATGTCGTCGCTGCGCCCGGTGATGCGTCCCATCCTGACGAAGGTGCGGCCGCAGGGGCACTCTTCGCCCATCAGCGACGAGAGGTCCTTGGTGCGGTAGCGCAACAGCGGCAGCCCCTCCTTGGTGATGGTGGTGAAGACCAGCTCGCCCGTCTCGCCCTCGGGCAGGGGTTGCAGCGTCTGCGGGTCGATGATCTCGGGGATGAAATGATCCTCGTGAACATGCGATCCGTTCTGGTGCTGACACTCATACGACACCCCGGGGCCCATCACCTCGCTCAGACCGTAGATGTCGTAGGCCTTGATGCCCAGGCTGCGCTCGATCTGCAAGCGCATCTGCGGGCTCCACGGCTCGGCCCCGAAGGCGCCGATGCGCAGTTTGAACTCCTCGCGCGGGTAGCCCGAGTCGCGCATCGCCTCACCCAGGTAGAGGGCATACGACGGTGTGCAGCACAGCACCGTGGGACCGAAGTCGCGCATGAGCTGTATCTGTTTGGCGGTGTTGCCGCTCGACATGGGGATCACCGCCCCGCCCATATGCTCCACGCCATAGTGCAGCCCCAGCCCTCCGGTGAAGAGGCCATAACCGTAGGCCACCGAGAAGATGTCGTTGTGGTGCGCGCCATAAGAGGTCAGACTGCGCGCCACCATCTCGGACCACGCCTGCAGGTCGCGTCGCGTGTAACCCACCACCGTAGGCTGGCCCGTGGTGCCCGACGAAGCGTGCAGACGCACGATCTCGCTCATGGGCGTGGCAAAAAGGCCGTAGGGATAGTTGTCCCGAAAATCCTGCTTGGTCGTAAAAGGCAACTTGACGATGTCCTCCACGCCGCGTATGTCGGAGGGCGCGATGCCCATCTGCTGCATCTTGCGACGATAGAACGGCGTGTTGTGGTAGACCCTCTCCACCACACTGCGCAGCCTCTCTCCCTGTAACTTCCGCAGAGCCTCGCGGCTCATGCACTCCATGGGTTCATTCCAAATCATATCTTCTCTTTAGAGGTTTACCTGTGGTTGCGGGCAAAAAGTTCGAGACGCCGGGTGAGCAGGCCGAGCTGATCTTCGTCCATGCGCGAAGAACATGCGCGGACGCCCTGTCGGAGGCTGCCGGTGGTGGAGAGCGACACCGAACTGATGCCGTAGAGCATCAGCTCGCGGATGAGCTCTCCGCTGGTGAACTCCCGGTAGCCGACCGAGAAGAAAAATCCGTCGCCGATCTCCCCGTCGGGGTCGCGGTCGTAGACGATGTGAAACCCCGCCTCGAGAAAGGCGCGTTTCATCCCTGCGGCGCGGCGGGCATACTCCGAGGTGTGGTCGCGAAAATCGAGCTCGCCGTCCGAGGCTGCGCGCATCATGGCCGCCATGCCGTACTGGGTGGTGTGGGTGGTGCCGGAGGTGATCATGTATAGCACGGCGTTGATCATGATGTTGCCGAAATGGCCGTTGCTGCCGTAGCGACGCTCCAGAGCGGGGAAGCGACGGTTGAACAGCGCGTCCGACACGGCGACGATGGCGATGCGCTGGCCGGCGTAGCTGAATATCTTGGAGGCCGAGAGCATCAGGATATAGTTGTCGGTGTAACGCGCCACGGTGGCCTGATAGGGCGGGGCGAAGGGGTGGCCCAGCGGACGGCGGAAATCCATCTCGAAATAGGCCAGATCCTCGAGCACTATCGCGTCGTAGCGGGTGGCCAGCTCGCCGATGATCTGCAGCTCGTCCTCGGTCAGACAGATCCACGCCGGGTTGTTGGGGTTGGAGTAGATGATGGTCGATATGTCGCCGCGGGAGAGATGCCGCTCGAGCTCGGCGCGCAGCTTTTCGCCGCGGTGGTTGTAGATGTCGAAGCTCTCCCACTTGTACCCCAGCACACCCAGTTGCGACTTCTGGATCGGGAACCCCGGGTCTACGAACAGCACGCGATCCTTGCCCTCCGTGCACTGGTTGCAGATGACGAACGAGCCGAACGAGCCGGTCACCGACCCCGTAACGGGTATGCACCCTTCGGGGGCGATGTCGAGCCCCAGAAAAGCCTTGACAAAACGCGAGCTCTCGTTCTTGAGCACGGGGATGCCCTCGGCGGGGGGATAGATGGCCGCCACGTTGGTGTCGAGGGCCTGCTGCTCGGCCCGACGTCCGACGATCGACGGCTCGAGGCTCGGCACCCCCTGATCCATGCGCACCACGGGGACGCCCGTCTGCGCGGTGAGCATCGTCGCCAGCGACGACATCTGTCCGATGGTGGCATTGCCCAGGTCGGACATCCTGAGCTCGGCAATGGCCCGGTCCACAAGCCCGGTGTCGAATATCTGTTCCATCCGCAAAATCGCTATGGGGTGTCTACTCTAAATCGAATGGCGAAGTTACGCAAGAACGGCAACAAATCCAAAAATTATGTGAAGTGAAGAGTTGAAATTCGATATTAGAGAGTTTGTTTAAAATCTATTCTTCAAAATTATTACGCCCCTTGTTCGGGCCTTTCCCTCCGTCGCCTTGTCGCAAGAAACACCGCCATGCTCTGCGGCGGCGAAGAAAAAGTCGTCAAACAATGAATCATGCGAAACAGGCGTTGAGATTTTTAGCAATGTGATTGGGGGGGGAGATATTATATAACATCTAAAAATTAATTACACAAATATTTTTAATGATTTCATTTGGTCTGTCCGCCGATGAAAATAGTCGCCAGAATTTGGCAATGCGTTCTTTGAGAGATGATAAATAACGATTGTGAG
>BNXD01000018.1 GCA_025999315.1 Bacteroidia bacterium
GTGGGCTATGTCGCCAACCAGGAGCAGACCCCTCGCGCTCTGGAAGGCATCAAGGGCCTGATGTTCCTCTATCCGGGCGGGCTGGCCGTAGCGACCTTCGTGGCCATGTTCTTCCTCTACAAGCTCTCCGACGAACGCTATAACCAGATCGTTGCCGATCTCACCGCCCGCAAAAACGCCGATACGGATAAAGTTGGATGTCTGTAGGCAGGCGGGATGCGATCGGTGAGTTGCAACGGATGTTTCTTAACGATAAAGTGATAATATAATGAAACTCAAGGTATTGTTTTTGCCCAATGCAAGGTTGACCTTTTCGCAGCCCGATGCCGAGGCCAAGATGACCGGTTCGCGTGAGTTGCTCGCCAGGGTGTTCGGGGAGGTGATCGCGCCCGAGGGGTTGCTGACCTCCCCCGAGATGGTGGGCGAAGAGGCCGACCGGCAGGTTGCGCCTCCCGATCTGGTTGTCTATCAGACGACAACATTCATCGGAGCCGATTTCATGGCCGAGATCACGCGCCGCTTCGATTGTCCGATCGTGGTGTGGAGCGTGCGCGAACCTTCGATAGATGGCGGTCGCCTGAAACTCAACTCGTTGACCGGCGCTTTCTCGGCAGCCAACATACTGCTCAACCAGCGTCGCGGCTTCGAGTTTGTGTTCGGCGACCCCGACGAAAAAAGCGTAATAACTAAATTTACAGCCATTTGCAAGGCTCGCTCGCTGGTGGAGTCGATGCGCCGCCTGACCATCGGCATGGTGGGGTCGCAGCCGGCAGGTTTTGCTTTCGGAGCGATCGACGATGCGCTGCTGGGCAGCAAGTTCGGTATTCGCGTGCTGCAGACCGAGGCTGCCGACATCATGCGCGACGCTGCGGGGATGGCTCCCGAGGCCTACGAAGGTGTGCTCAAGGAGTTTACCGACCGCACCAGGGGTTGGGACAAAACCCCGGCCGAGAATCTCGACAAGTATGCCCGCCTGAGGAAGGCCTACCAGAACTTCATCGACAACAACAAGATAGGCGCCATTGCTTCGCGCTGCTGGCCCGATTTCTTCACCGGTTTCGGCGCTCCGGTGTGCGGCGTGCTGTCGATGCTCAACGACAACGGCATCCCCTCGTCGTGCGAGGCCGACCTGGGAGGCGTGGTCAGCATGGTTATGGGCAGGGAGCTCACAGACAGTGCGGTATATTTTGGCGATCCGGTGGCTGTCGACGAGTCGTGCGACGGCATCGTTTTCTGGCACTGCGGCGCGGGAGCTTCGTGCCTGGCGCGCAAATCGGAGGGCGCCGGGGTAGGGGTGCACCCCAATCGCAAGATCGGTCCCACGATGGAGATGGGCCTCAAAGCGGGCGAGGTTACCGTGTTGCGTCTGGGCAAGACGGCCGACGGTTTCCGCATCTTCGCCATGCGCGGACAGGCGCTCGATGAGCCTCAGAAGTTCTGGGGCACATCGGTGACCGTGCGTCCCGCCGGGGGCGGCGCTGCGGCCAAGGTTGCCGAGATGGTCGGCGACGGCTGGGAACCTCACTTCATCGTGGCCTACGGCGACATCATGGAGGAGTTGCGCCTGGTGTCGACATGGCTCGACATCGAACTTTGGGAGTATTGATCACCTATATATATAAGGTATGACTTACGAACAGATTGTTGAGTTCAACCCCGGGCTCAGGGTCATGAAGGTGACCGACAGAGAGTTCGCCGCCTTCGGCAGGCTGATCGAGGACTACGATATGGTCCCGCTGATCAAATACATGGAGGAGAAGACCGAAATTCCGCAGGACGGCAACATTTACAGGGCTTCGGTGCCCGAGATGGAGTCCCTGCCGGTCAAATGTCGTCTTCAGACGCAGTTCTATGGCCAGATGCCCATACAGATAGGCTATTGCAACGGTCCCAACTCGACGCTCAACGGTCTGGAGTATCACATGGGTAGCGAGATCAACGTGGCGGTGACCGATATGGTGCTGATGCTCGGACGGTTGCAGGATGTGGAGAACGATTGCTTCGACGTGGCGAGGATCGCCGTTTTTTACGTTCCGAAAGGGACTGCGCTGCAGATGTATGAGACCACGCTCCATTTTGCGCCCTGCAAGACCGAAAGCGGAGGCTTCAAGTGCATCGTCATCCTGCCGCGGGGGACCAACGAACCCCTCGATCCCGCACTTAAAGAGGAGGGCAACCGCCTGCTTTTTGCCCGCAACAAGTGGCTGCTGGCTCATCCCCAACGCAAACCCCTGATGGAGAAGGGCGCCTGGCCCGGCATCAAAGGCGAGAATATCGGGATCAATATCGGGTAGAGGCGCCTTGGCGTGAGGTTGTCAAACAGTTAGGGTGGCGAGGAAGATTCCTCGCCACCCTAACTGTTTTTTGATACCGGGAGTAAGGCCGCTATTGGCTCGCAGGGTGGAGTTAATAGCAAAAAAGCCCCACAGATACGTCTGTGAGGCTTTAGGAGATATTTTTTAACGCTGCTTCGGCAGGGGAAATAAATGCTGTCATGGCAATGGGGTAATGGCAAACAAGTCAGGGTCGCCGGTCAGAACGCATAGAATCCCATGGCGAAGAACATGGCCAGCAGCGTTACGACATTGCGGATGTCGGACATGGCCAGACGCAACTGTTTCTCGACGGCGTTGCGGCTGATATTCAGCTTGGAGGCGATCTCCTCATTGCGCAGGCGTTCGTTGCGGCTCATCTCGAAGATGCGTTTGCGCTGCTTGGGCATGTGCGAGGTTGCCAGACTGATGAGAAGCTCCGTCTCCTTGGCCACGATGATCGATTCGGGGCTCGAATGATCGATGTTGTGCCACTGAATGCTGAGCGAACCGGAGTATTTGTTGCGGACGTTCAGGCTCTTTATGTAGTTGAAAACGGCGTTCTTGGTCATGGTATACATAAAGGCGTTGAAGTTTTTGGCCGGATCGATCTTCTCCTTGTTCTCCCACAGGGTAACAAAAATGTCCTGCGCCAAATCTTCGGCGACATCTCTTGACTTGACCAGCAGGTATATGAAATGCTTGATCCTCTCGAAGTATTCCATGAAAATACTCTCGAAAGCATCATTGTCTCCCGCCCTTAGCCTATCGATCAGCGCGGCCGAAATCAGACTTTTGTCGATACGTGCATTCATAACAGTTGCCCTCCCTCAATTAGGTTAATAATCGCATCCTCGCACTTGAAATTCCACCTCGCTGAAGGCCTATTTATTACTAAACAATCGATTAACAAATTCCAAACTCCGGAACAAAGGTATTTTCTTTTCCGGAAAAAACAAAACTTTTTCAAGAAAAAATAACCAGATACGCCAAATATTTGATTTATTAATTCATGTAAATGGAGTAAACGTATTGATTAAGTGCGATATATGCTATGATGAAAAAATGTGAAAAAAATATGTTTTTTATCGGTTTGGGGACTGATCCGAGGAGTTCAGTCTCGAAAAAACAGGTTGGCAGCGGCGATTTTTCTCTTGATGCATATGTGCGATAATGTGCTGCATAATAAGAATCTTAACATTACTATATGCAGTAAATATTCATCAAAAAACGGCGTTAAATTTTTGACCCGGATTCCGTTCGTAACCTCGTCTCGAAATTGCCCGGTCGAGGGCGGTCGGAACGATTTCGGACTTTGGCCCGATAATTGAATATTATGCAATGGAAGAGTCTGTTTTTATCATTCGGGGGTGGCGGCTGCAGGCAAAGTTGGGGACAGACTCCGAATTCTATTTGACTGACAGAACACAGCGGTTGGTCGACAGGCCGGTCAGCGACCGGGAAAGTGCGATCGCGGGACGTGGCGCGGCAAATTCACTTTTTTTGCAGAGCCATCCACCAAAAATGTACGATGCTTCTAAATCACATAAAATCTTTTGGATATGAAAAAGTTCAGGATTTTTTCGTCTGCCAACCTCCTCAAAAGCGCAGGTCGGTTGTATTATTATGCGAAAGGGGGAGCACAGACGCGGAGCCGGACAGGTCCTCTGCCATATATGTAGAGAATAGACCGGGAACAGCGCGCCGATAAACGCAACCTCTCACAGTGCAGCGACAGGCAGTGGCAGGAAGGTCGAAAAATGAAGATGTGATACGCTCACATAATCAGTGTTTTGCGAAAAAGTTTCGATTTTTTTCAAAAACGACCTCCTCAAAAGCGCAGGTTAGTTGTATTTATATCACAAGGCATTAAACAGATTTAGCAGCCCGAGAGGGACGAGTGTAGAAATAATCGCGATGGCAAAGTCAATAAGAAAATATTTGCAGACGATCATAGATCTTTGCGTGTCAAGCGATGTTGACGAGCAGCAAATGAATGATTTTCTGGCGTGGCTGGTCAGCGATGTACACGTAGAGGCAAAGGATGCCGCCCTGATGTCGCTCTGGAACAGTATCGACATCAAACCAACCTCCGCAACACAACGTTCTTTCAAGGAGATCAAACGCACTATCGCTCAGTCTGAGGCCCGCAAACCTGCAGCCAAGGCTGCCGGCAGGCTCGATACCAAGAACGTCGCACAGAGTGTCGATCAACCCGGACAGAATAGCCACCGCAGTTCCGGGAAACACAGCCGCCAGCTTGCCAGCAGGGACGAATACGGTGTCGAAAAGAGATGGACCCTGTTGCATGTGGCAGCCGTGGTGCTGCCGGTGGTGATTGTTTGCGGCATCGGATACGGTGTGATGACAGGCAAACTCGAGCTGATGGTCGCCCGGGTGGCCACCATTGCCAGCCCCGTACAGCAGGACCAGCCGAATGAATTTGTGGTGGCAGGCGAGCCGAAGATGGTCGAAGTGTCGACCTACGCGGGGATCAACAAAACGGTTGCCCTGCCCGACGGCAGCGAAGTGTTCCTGCGAGGCGGAAGCACGATCGTCTATCCGGAAGATTTCAACAACAACCGTTCGGTCGAGTTGACCAACGAGGCATATTTTAAGGTGGCCGACGATTCGGTGCATCCGTTTGTGGTGGATGTTCACGGTTTGACGCTCAGGGTGCTGGGTACCGAATTCAATGTTACGGCCAATCCGGCTGAGGATCAGATAAGCGTTATCCTCGACAAAGGGCGCCTGGAGGCAGACGTCGACGACCAGAAACTGGTCCTCAGAGAAGGGATGCAGTTGGACTACAGCAAAGTAAGTCGCGAATTCTGCATCCGTAAGGCAGACGGTCCGGTGGATCGCTCGTGGTGCTCGGCGGCTCTCTTCTTTGAAAATGCAACACTGAACGAAATATTTTCGAGCCTCGAGCGTTATTACAATGTCAAGTTGGAGATTAAGGGCAAAATCCCGGGTGGAACATTCTCAACCCGTTTTACGGGAGGCGAAAGCGTAGAGGATGTTATGGGGATAATAAGCGGTCTGTCCGGCAAGTTCAGCTACCGGATCGACAACGATAAAGTTAAAATTTCAGTCCGATAAAGATGATACAGGCAAAAAAAATCGAAACCCTGGGCCGTAAAGTCATTTTGCTGCTGGCTCTTTTGGCTTTCATGGCGCCCGGCGTCAATGCACAGGACAAAAGAGTGTCGCTGACCGGCCGGGAGGCGTCCCTTGAGGAGTTGCTCAAGGAGATCGAGTCTCAGACAGGATATATATTCGGCATCAACCATTCGACTCTCAACGTACATTCTAAAGTCTCCGTGGCTGCAGGAACGGCCACGACGGCTGCCGTCCTGAACGGTGTGCTGGACAGGATAGGGCAGACCTATTCGCTTGTGGGCAACCATATCCTTATCATTTCTCGCACCCCGAAGGCCGACCAAAAGCCCGCAACCTTCGTTACGACAAAGAACGAACCGATCGTTCTCAAGGAGTCGGAACTCAGGGAGATACCGCTCAATCTGGCAAACGATCCCGCCCCTGCCCAGCCGGGCAGCGCGTCGGCGGTTGCCGTGGCGAACACTGCCACCACATCCTCCTCCGTCGCCTCGGGCCCGGAGTATTACGAGCCCGACCATATCGCAGGATCGAAGGTGGTCTATACGCCTACCCGTCCCACCGCAGGGGCAGAGTATCACGGCGGCCTGATGAGGATGTATACCCGTCCGGTGCTGGGTCTGAAGACCGATCTGCTCTACGGCCTGGGTACGCTCTCTCCCAACATTGGCCTGGAGGTTGGGCTGGCTCCCAAATGGTCCTTCGAGTTGATGGGAAGCTATAACCCCTGGAATCTGGAGGGTTCGGAGACAAGCAACAAAAAGCTCGTCCACTGGATCGTACGCGGCGAGGGTCGCTACTGGCTCTGCGAGCGTTTCAACGGGCACTTCTTCGGCGTCAACGCCTTCGTGTCGCAATACAATATTGCCGAGCACAACATTCCGCTGCTCTTCGAGAAGGAGTATCGCTATGACGGTTGGGCTTACAGCGCGGGCGTAACGTATGGCTACCACTGGATGTTGAGCAAGCACTGGGGCATGGAGTTCAGCGCCGGTCTGGGCGTGATAATGCTCAACTATGACAAGTATGAGTGCGACAGATGCGCCAACTGGAAAGGAAAGTACGACAAGTTTGCGTTCATGCCTACCAGGGCGGGTATCTCACTGGTATATCTGATAAAATAATCGAAAGAGATGAAAAGGGTATTTCTTATTTCGTTACTGTTTTCGCTGATAGCCGGTTTTGCATCGGCAGAGCCCAAGAATACGTTCACTGTCAGCGATCTGAATATCGCCCAGAAGGGCGACAAAATATATGTCGATTTTACGGCGAAGGTTGGGCCCGAGGCCACCTCGTCCAACTACAACCTGACGGTCGTGCCGATACTCAGCGACAACAAGGAGCTCAAACGCGAGTTGCGTCCGATCGTGATCCAGGGCCACCGTGCGCGGATAGCCTACGAGCGCAACTACCGCAATACGGGTTTCGATCCGTTCAGGGAGGCTGTCTTCGCCTCCAACGATGCGACGATCAGGTATACGGCCACACTGCCTTTCGAGACGTGGATGTCGGGCGCCGATCTGGTGCTGGACGGAGTAACCGAGGGCTGTTGCTCGGGCGAGCGCCTGACGCTGGACGCCGTGGCCAAGAATCTGCTCGCCTCGCGCAAGGCGTATGTAGAACCACAGCCGGAGGTGGTGCCGGTGGTTGAAAAACCCATCGAGAAACCGGTCGAAAAACTCGTTGAGAAACCCGTTGGAAAACCCGTCGGAAAACCCGTCGAGCAGTTGGTGGTGGCTCCGGTCGAGAGACCGGCCGAACCGGCCAAGACCGTGGGCGACGCTCTGGCCCGGCAATATGTGTTCATGGAGCCGGTGGAGAACCTGGTTGCAAGCGGACAGTTCGACAAGGATAAGGCGATCGTGATCTACTTCAAGGTCAACCGCAACGAGATCGAGCGCAACTTCCGCACCAACTATCAGTCGCTGGTCGAGCTGA
Source organism: Bacteroidia bacterium (assembly GCA_025999315.1). Classification (GTDB taxonomy): domain Bacteria; phylum Bacteroidota; class Bacteroidia; order Bacteroidales; family Rikenellaceae; genus JAIRQC01. Next base: position 7,371 of record BNXD01000018.1, read on the forward strand.
TCTCGGTGGTCAGGACGATGGAGAAATCCAACGACGGTCGCATAGCGCGGGTGGTGATCGCCGGTTACGCTTCGCCCGAGGGTACGCTGGCGCGCAACAACTTTTTGGCCCGCAGCCGCGCCGAGGCTCTGAGAGACTTCATAAAGGTCAATACGTCGGTCGACGTGAGCGACATCACCCTCTACAGCGGAGGCGAGGACTGGACAGGGCTCAGGGCTATGGTCGCCGCATCGAACATGCTCGACCGTCAGCGTGTGCTGGACATCATCGACGCGCCGCGGGTGTGGAACGACCATCATCCGGCCAACGGCCGCCTGGCACAGCTCAAACGGCTGAACAACGGGGAGACCTACCGCTACATGTTCAACAATTTCTTCCCCGATCTGCGCAACGCGACATACATCAGGGTGTTTTATGAAAATAACAAATAGGTGAAACAATAATCTGCAGGCGACATCGTTTTATCCGTAACAAATCTCCCGGAGCCACCCAAATGTAGTAAGTGGTGATTGCCGACACGGTTTGGCAATCGAGGAGATTTGCGCTCCCGGAGGGCGGCGATAGCGGTTGTGAAGGAGAAATTAGTGCAAAAAAAGTTGTAAAAGACACAATACACCGGAAAAATAACAGTTATAATTTGTACAGATACAAACAGGCCATATTTGGGGCTTGTTGCTAAACCGGTCAAGGCGAAAATGGACTAAAATAGCAGGTATAATACACAGGCTAAGGCAGTTTCCATGTTTGGTCATTGTAGTTCGTACAGATCGAACAGCCAATAATTGGGGCCTGTTACTAAACCGGTCAAGGCAGGAACGGACTAAAATAGTAGACATAATACCTGAGGATCAGGTGCTGAAAAATAAAATGTCATGCCGAGCGCAGTCGAAACATCTGGAAATGATTGATTTGGCACTATTGCCGAGACCCTTCGACTGCACTCCGTTCCGCTCAGGGTAACATAAACCATAAACTCAGGGGAGGGGGCATAAATCAGGCATTAGTAATTAAAAATAGTGATGCGACAAAGCATTGACACATAGAATATAAATTTCAGCGTCTGATTCGCATAATACATAATTACCGTAACACACAATTTAAGATAATTAACTCCATGTCTAACCATAAAACGAATGACAACTAAAAATGGCTGAAACCAAAAAAAACAGAGAACAACAAAAAAAATCACAACTTTCAAAAACCAATGTTTAACTTAAACTTTTTAATGATGAAAATGCGTTTTTTTGCGGCTGCTTTTGCGGCTGCGGCTCTTTTGGCATCGTGCGTAAAAGAGAGCGGGGACAAACCCGAGGTTGGTCCCGGTGGTGTAGCGGAAGGTCTTCCTACCTATGCCAGCTTCAATTTCAAATTTGACGAGCCAACCAAAGTGGCCCTCAACAGCGATGCTCTCGAAGCCTCTACGGTTGCTGTCAACGACATCCGCCTGCTGGTCTTCAAGAACACCTCTGCGAGCACCGTTTGCGAGGTTAACGAACTTGTTACTGCGCCTACAGCTAATTCTACCAGAGGCGTGCAGTTGACTTCCGGGCTGAAGAAGATCTTCGTTGTTGTCAATGGCGCAGCTGCGGGCTCTGTTATCAATGGCAAACTGACGGGTATCACACCGAACACCACTACGCTGAATGACTTCTACAACACCATCTCGAAGTTGGATGTCGGTGTTGGCGACACTTCTCCTGCGACCGATACCTACAGTGTGTCGGATCTGCTCGTCACCTCAGGTATGATATTGACCAGCGCTATCGATGCATCGAGCACCCATACTCTCGATCCGGGTATTTCGCAGGTTGAGGCCGAGGCTGGTGGGAACAACAATATTACCCTCAAAGTGAAGAGGGCTTTGGCTAAAGCCAAAGTCGTTTACGACAATGCTCTCGTTGATGGCAGCAATATAATAACTGCCGATAACCTTGGAGTTCTGAACGGTCTGCAGTATTCGCTCCGCAATGTCCGTCGTTCGACCTATCTGTTCCAGCAGTTCCTCGGTGGCGCCGAGAGCACCGGCACCGGCGTTCTCAGCCCCAGCTACGGAACTATTGCAACTCCGACCTATGCGGCTTTCTTCCCCTTCTTCTATTCGCAGGCCGTACAGCCCGCTAGCGCTACGCCAAATGGCGTTGTGTTTGACTATGCCAACATGCTTAACGATGCCACCGACAAAACTAATCCCGGCCCCAGTTATTATCTGACCGAGAACACCAACGGTAGCTATATGTGGGGCAATGCTTCGATGGCTCCCGTCAAGGCTGTCTATCTTCCGAAAGCAGGCGGTTATGTGAGCTCGGCAACCTATAACCCTACGCAGGTGAAGTTTACGGCCCTTACTGCCGGTTCTACCCCCATCACTGCCGCTACTACGCTCTATCGCCTGAAGTCGGTGGCTCCGGTTAACCCTGCCGAGGTTATCTCCGATTTTCTGGGTCTGAGTACGAAATCTGTCTTCACAGATCAGAATTTGGCTTATCAGACTGCGTTCAGCATTGCCTATCCTACCAAGAAGTATGATGTCCCTACCGATGCAACTGCTTATGCCACATTCATAAGTGCTGCCGGTAACTCCGGCGATTATATCGACACCTACACCGGCGGTGTTTGCTACTATCAGCTCTTCCTGGGCGCGGGCGACAACACTGTCATTCCTTCGACCTTCCAGTACGGCGTAACGCGCAACAACATCTACCGCGCTGTGATCAAGAAGTTCAGCGGTATCGGCAGCTCGACCGAGGATGGCGGCACCGATCCCAAGACTCCGCTGGAGGAGAAAACCTATGTAGACGTTGTGATCGATATCGATCCCTGGTTGGTTCTCGATTCGAACATCAACCTGTAGTCTGAAACCTTATCATCATATTCAATATCGGGGGGGAGGAATCCTCCTCCTCCCCGATATTTAAAACTCCGCATATTCAAGTTGAACTCTCTACACTCGAACCCGCACCCGAAAACCCAAGGCTCCGAAGCCTTACGAAAAATATGAAAAGAATAGCATATATAGTCTCGTTATTGTCGTTGGCGTTTCTTACACAGACGTGTACGAAAGACGATATGTCGGTTTGCGGATTGACCATCACTTTTACCTACGACTATAACATGGCCCGCGTCGACAAGTTCAGAACCGACGTGGACAAAGTCGAACTCTATGCCTTCGACGAGACCGGCACGCTCGTAGACAAATACGACGCCGATTTCACCGGCAGCCCGGGCAATGAGATGAAGATAGAGCTCGATACCAGAAAATTTACCTTCCCGGGGAATTATACCTTTGTGGCGTGGTGCGACCTGGCCGACAAGCTCAATGTGCTCAACAGTTCGAGCCTCTCGGTGATGTCCGTAGCTCTGCGCGATGTCGGTACGGTGGCTTATGAGCGCCAGCCCGAGAAGGTCTTTTGGGGCAGGATCGACAATGTGCCCCTCAAAAGAATGGACAATCAAAAGCAGAACATATCCCTGATGAAGGGGACAAACAACATCTCGGTCAAACTCAACGGTCTGCCATACGCTACGCGAGTCTCTGTCGAACCTGAGTTCGTGGTGCGCGTCGTCTCGAAAAACTATGAGTTTCACAACACCCACCTTCTTAGTGTGGCCGCTCGCGGAGGAAACGTACTCTACGGAGCGAAATACGACTATACGGGTCAGTCGAGCAACGTGCTCAACTCGAACTTCAACATAATGCGAATGTTCAAAAACGGCGATTGTGCATCGCATCTGGTGGTTTATCATACGCCCGCCAATCCGAACGCTCCGGTAGAGGTCCTGTACGATGAGTCGCTGGTCGATCTGTGTCTGGCGCCCACCCGCATGGGGGGCACCCGCACCGATGCCGAAGATCAGGAGTATCTCGACCGCCAGGACCAGCACAGCATCGAGCTCACGTTCGACCGCACCTATCAGGTCGTGAAGATCGTGGTCGACGACTATGTGGTGCATGACAGCAGCAGCAACGGAGGCACGCTGGGTTAAGCCCGGTCGCACCCCGGCGCGACGTTTGAAGCAACACCCTACATGCAATATACTCGCAGAATAAAGCTACAAGCTATGAATAAGTTGTTAACAATATTGGGAAATGTGGCGGCGGTGGCGCTGCTGGCGACCTCCTGCGCTACAAAGGAGGAGCCTGTCGGCAAACCGCAGGAGGTCCCCCAGGCCACGCTGACCATTCCCCCCATTACGCGCGCCGACGGCGACGCCACCGCCGACGAGTTGAAGATCAACACTGCAAGGCTGGTGATCTTCCGCACGCCCACTCCCGGAGTGTGGGAGGGTGGACAGTTGGTGGCCAATCGCTTGAAAAGCACCGCAGGAGAGCTCGCCCAGCCGTTTCACGAGAGTGTGCCGGTGGGCAAAATCGACATCTATCTGATCGTCAACGAGAACGTCACCAACGCCAATACCACCACGGGGTGGACCACGGCTCTGAACTCGACAAGCCTCACCGAGGCGGTCATCGAGAACCTGTCGCGCACCTGGTCGACCTATGCGACGGTCAACTCCAACGTGGTGAACGCCATACCCATGTTCAATAGCTACAAAGGGGTGGACATCGCCGCCGACGGCACGATGACCTACAACGGCGCGCCGCTGGTGATCTCGGGCGGCACGGGCAAAGCCAACGTCTTGCGTTCGATCGCAAAGGTGATCGTCAACATCGACTTCGACAACGGAGGACAGCCGTTCGCCATCAACAGCCTCAATGTGATGAACATTCCCACTGTTTCGTGGCTGGCTCCGAGGCCATATCCCTACACCGACGCCGCCCACTTTTTCAACGGGGCCAACCTCTCTCCCGCGATCAATGCGGCCGAGAACCTCAATCTGGGCAAGCCCAATCGCAAATATACGTTCTACCTGCCCGAGTATCTGCTCACGGAGCCCTACTGGCGCACCAAGATACACCTGGTGGCCGCCAACAAAAGTTTTGACATCGTGCTGGGTGACGGAATGGGCGACCCGCTTCACGATCAGGCCTATATGGCTGCAACAAATCTGCACGCCGACCTGCGCATCTCGCGCAACACGTGCTATATCATCAACATCATGTCGATCACCGGCGACGTTATGATCGTCTTCTCCACCACCGTCATGGCGTGGAACTATATCGATGTGCCTGTCGAGTAGCGACGAACAGCATACTGTCTTAAGTGGCTTGAACGTTATTATGCCAGCGATTATGAAAAATACGAATATAAAAACAGCCTTTTTGTCCCTCCTGTCGGCAGTGGCGCTGCTCTCGTGCAGCGAAGAGAGGGGCGGACCGGGACCTCAGGTCGAGTCCATTCCCGTCTCGTTCGGCACGGCGATCGAAGGGGGAGTCGGAGATTCGGCAAACGGCGAGAACACCAGGGCGACGCCGATCACCACCGCCACGCTGGGGACCAGTCAACAATTCAGGGTCTACAGTTTTCGTCTGCCGTCGCCCGACGGAGGCACCACCCCCGGTACGCCGGCCAATGCCATGGGCGATTACCTGATGAACCAGTATTCCAGCAGCAACTACGCTAATGCATACTGGACTGGCAGCACCTACTATTACAATGGCTCCATCACTTCGTGGCCTTCTCCGGTGAACGACTGCCTGATGTTCTATGCCGTTTATCCCTACTCTCTTCCGACCGGGGGAGTCGTTACGATGCCCTATGGGTCGGTGAGCAACCCCAAGATGCAGATCACCTATGAGATGCCCCTGGCTCCGAGCGAGCAGGTCGACCTGATGTATGCCGGCACGAACGCCCTCTATCGGACGGTGGTGCCGCTGGGCTTCCGCCATGCGCTGACCCGCGTAACCTTCAAGGCCAAGCTGATCAGCCCCTCGACCGACGGAGGCAAGGTGTGGGTTGCCCGTCTGCAGTTGAAAGGCGTCCGCAGCAAGGGTACGATCACCGTCGACCGCAACCAGCAGGGTACGTGGGTGTTGAGCTCCGGTCAGTATGACACGCGAAATATCGACCTGTCGATGAACACCGGAGATTGCGGCCTGCCGATCAACAACGCCGGCTACTATCCGCAGTGGGCGGGCAACGGACGTCTCAATGGCACCTCCGCCTATCAGCTCAAGGACGATGCCTTCACCTCGATCATGCCCACCAACGGCGATCTGATGGTGCTGCCCCAGGCGGTCGATGACATGATGCTGGATATAGACCTGCTGGTGGCCAAACCCAACGGGACGGTGGTTACGGAGAAGAACTACCTGATGTTGCCCCCCGAGTATCCGTGGACACAGGGCAGGCATGTCGAATACTCGCTCTTCATCGCCCGCGACGTTATCTATATCGGTGTCTACATCACCATCTGGAAGGTTAAGGACGATAGCGAGAATCCCTATACGGCAGGAGATATAACCCTTGAAAGTTAGCAGACAATGAAACCTCGTATGATAAAAAATTGGTTTGCGGCGGCTCTGGTGGCTATGCTTGCGGCCGGTTGCAACGGCGACAAGGGCGGCGCTGCCCCGGGCGAGTTGGAAGATCGCCCCATCAGGCTGAAAGCCGCCATCATCGACCGTTCGATGGTGGACGTGGGCGTCTCGGAAGGGGCGACCCGCGCTTCGGTGGACGGGTTCAACAACACCCCGATCGCTTTCGGTGTGCGCAAGAAGGTAGGTACTGTGATCACCATCGTCCACTGGAATGCCGTTGCGACGATCTATGGCAATGTGGTCTTCACGCCGCAGCAGAGTTTTGATCCCGCCATTGAGTCTTACCACATGGTAGGTTACAACCCGCGGTCGACCCAGTTCAACGCCGACAAGAGCGTGGTGACCATCAACCTGACCGGTCAGGAAGACCTGATGGTCAGCGACGATAAGAACCCCGACCCTTCGGTAACGGTGACCAACGAGGTGGCCTTTTTCAGCCACAAACTGGCCCAGTTGCGATTTACGATCGTCAATGACCCCGACAATCCGTTCCCGATGGAGCGGATCAGGACGATAGCCGTCTACGCGGACAACTGGCTTAGCCCGCTCTCCGACGAGGCCAAAGTGGATGTTACAACGGATGTGAACAATGTTACCCTGTCGGCCTCCCTTGCCTCGCCGCTGGGATACGTTATGTATGCCTACAGTGTCGATGAGGGCATTGCCACCGAGAATGCCCCCACAGGCTTGTATATCTCGCCCGGCACGCAGACCGATGTGGCCAAGGTGATGTTCGAGGCCGGCAAAGACATACGTCTTTATATCGAGTGGGGCGACGAAACATCGCCGCTGAAAGATTATGACGCCCTACTGACGATCAACAACCCCGACAACAGCCTCCCGTACACCATTGAAGGTCGTTCCTACCTGGTTACGCTCCGATTCAATGCCAGCCAGGGCCTGACGATCAATACGCCGCAGGTAGTAGGCTGGGATCCGGGATACAACAACGGCACTAGCAATATAACCATTAACGTAAGATAGGCCATGAAAAGGCACACTATATACAATGCCGCCATTCTGGCGTCGCTCGTGCTTCTGAGTGCGTGCGGGAAAGATCAGGCGCCGGACGCTCCTCAGAGCGGCGAGATGGTCGAGATGTCGCTCGCGCCCGCCACGGTAGACAATGGCGATGCCGCGGGCGACGAAGCTACCAAAGCCTCAATGAACAGCGGAAACTGGAGCGCTGATTATATGGGTTATTATCCGCCGAGTTGGGATTTGGGAATATTCGTCATGAAGACCTCCGCCCCCACGCAGGAACATGCCGACGGATATACCAACATCCTTGCCCAACTTACCCGCCCCACCACAGGTACTTCCGCCTATCGCAACTGGAACATACACCTTCCTGACGGGAAGGTGTACAGGAGCGATTATGATGCCGGTAAACCCACTGTCAAGATACCGTTATACAAAGACCGCGGAAATATCGACTTCTACAGCTATTTTCCATATGTTGCAGGACAGACTTCGCCGACCAATGTGCCTTTTGACATGACGGAGATGCGCGGCAATATCTCGGCGTTGAACGACTACATGTATTTTGCCAAGACCAACTGCAATCCGGCGACCGCGGCGGATATGGCGTTTGCTCCGAATTACAGGCATGTCATGTCGAGTATTCGCACCTTGTTCAATACGGTTACCGGAGCGATCGGCAATTATTGCGTCAGCAAGATCAAACTGGAGACCGAGGACGGAGGCAGTTGGATACCCTACAAGGGCACGTTCAATGCGACCAACGGGACCATAAACACGGCGGGGTTGCAGTATACCAACGAGATCGAATTTTCATATAATACGGATCTTGTTTATTTCTACGGCTATATGAACAGCAGCGGCGGCTACAGTCGAGGCTCCAATTATAGCCCCGAGATCATATTGCCGCCGATAGCCACCACATCGACCGCCACCAACCGCAAGTTGAAGATGACCGTCTATCTCAACAAGCATGAACCCGCTCCGCTGGAGTCCGGTCCGATCATACTGGACCTCTCCAAGTTCAGCACAACCACCACAGGAGGGTCATACGGGCTTACGGCAGGCTATAGATATACTATGACCATGGAGTTCGACCCGTCGCTGAGGTTTATCAATTTCGACTATCCCGATGTGATACCCTGGGGCGGACAGACGATCAACATCAAGATATGACAGTGTTTTTTACCCCGGTGCGAAACGAAATTGTATAAAAATAGCTTGCGCTATGAACAGAAATATAAGATATGCGATGGTGCTGATGGCTGCGGTGGCCATGTCGGCCTCGTGTGCCAAAAATGATGCGCCGGCACAGTCGGAAGAGGAGATCAAGATCGATTTTGACATGACCAAGGCGCCTCCGACAGTGGGCACGACGTTCGGTTTTATGGTCTATTACAGCACCAATACTGAGAGCACGGACGGTCTCTATTCGACCGGGACGTACCGCTATGACCCGGGCGAGCGTTCGATGCTGATCCCCTGCGTAACCGATGCCCTCGGCGTTGCCACGCCGGCCGACAGTTACGACCCCACCAAGGGCGTCGGGTTGTACAACCTCTACTCTCAGGAGCTGAAATGTTATATGTTCTCGCCGGGGCTCGCCGCCGAGACCTATATGGGTTCGCAGCGTATACGCTACACGCTGGCCGCGCCCCTGCAGATGTGCGAAGCGCCGTTCATCTTCAACCTCTGGGCGGCAGCCATCCCTCCGGGCTCCAGGGACAGGAACAACTACCGCACCATCGAGATCCCGCCGGTCAAGTTCATCAACCTGATCTCGCGCGTGGGCATCGAGTTCGAGCAGAAGGCGGGGGCTTTTACGATAGCCAACGGCCAGGTGCTGTTCCTTGGCACCGAGGCGGTCTATCACCCCGTGCTGAAACTCAACGAGGTGTTGAACCAGAGCGAGGCGACCTTATCGCCGCTCGACATTGTGGCCGGAACGCCTCCGGTCCTCTACAAGACCTCGTCGATGGTGCCCGTCTTCCCGACCGACTACTCGATAGAGTCGGTGATCAGCCTTGTCATCCGCTTCGACATCGACCTGGGCGTCGGTCCGATGACCAAGGACATTCCGGTCTCCATCAACATGGAGCCCAATATGGAGTATCTCTTCCATGTCGATGTAACCTCCAAGTTGTTGACCGTAACCTATACGGCCATGCCTGTCCCGGGCGGATGGGACGATCTCAACAACGGCAGCGATCTGACGGTCGGCTCGACCGGTTTCACCAGGACGCTGGGGTCGTTCCCCATACTTTCGGGATGGACCGACAGCGGACAGGATACCACGGTCGACTGATCTACGTTATTAGTTATGCGAATCGGGGTTGAAGTTTACCCCATGTCATGCTGAGCGAAGCGCAACAAAGTGGAGCGCAGTCGAAGCATCTAAAAAAGACTGGTTTAACAATTTTGCTGAGACCCTTCGACTACACTTCGTTCCGCTCAGGGTGACACGAACGGGGTTCCGTTCAGGGTGACACGAAAAGGGTTCCGTTCAGGGTGACATGAAAAAAACTTCGTTCAAGGTGGCGTAAGATAAAATTGATGAGGCGATAAGGTGTTTATAATCAGATCCAAGCTTCAACTGTTAATTTACATTAGTTACAAATATCCGGCTTCGATATAATTTTCGACAGTTATGAATAAGAGAATATTTATCCCGCTTGCGGCTCTTCTGGCGTTGACCTTCTCCTCGTGTTTGAAACAGGAGCTGGACGAGCGTGCCACGCCGCAGATCGAAGGCGAGTTGAGCGAGTTGCCGGTGTCGTTCGTGGTGGAGGATTTCCAGGGCGATGCCGAGCCTGTCGAGGCTGTCGAGGAGACCCGCGCCCCGCAGACGGGCATCAACGAGGGCGCTACGGTGACCGACGCGTGGCTGTTGCAGTTCGACGGAACGACCGACGCCGCCAAACTCGTCGCTCCTCCCCAGTATCTTACGGGCACGGCTCTCACCCAGCCGGTGTCGTTACTCGAGGGGACGACCAACAACATCATCGTGGCCATTGCCAACATGAGCAACGCCGGCTATCAATGGAAAATGACCCCCGGCGTAACGACATACGCCGATATGAAGGCCGCCGCCGCCACCGTCATGTACGAGAGCGAGAACTATCACCACAGCAGGCTCCTCCTGAGCGGCATCTGGACGGGGACGGTCAACTCTGCCGCCAACATCACCTTCCCGCTCAAACGCAACGATGCCAAGATATACTTCAGTATTGCCAACACCACCGGCTCGGGTCTGACCATCAGTTCGGTGCAGTTGTGCAACATCCCCACGCGCCTGGACCTGCTGGCCAACGACATCACCATCGCGGCAAACACCGTCTATCCCGGCCTGGCCGGCAGCACGTACATAGACTATCCCGTGGAGACGGTTACGATAGCTCCGGGGGCCCTGCAAAACTTCGTGTGGTACACGCCCCAGAACAGACAGACGGGCACAGCGTCGGCCAACGCCGATCATAAACTGAAAAACCGCCTGGCCCGGCCCGGCGCGACCTGTGTGAAGATCATCGCCAGCAACGCGGCAGGGGATAACTATGTCTACCGCTTCTACCTGGGCGCCAACATGACCAACGACTTCGACCTGCTGCCCAATACGCGCTACGTCACCAGAGTAACGCTCAACGGCCCGGGCGATCCGAACATCGACGAGAGGGTCACCAAAAACGACATCGTCGACACTTTCGGCAAGTCGGCCAACAGCTATATCATCAACCCGCCGGAATCCGCGGGCACCACGCGCACCTACCTGATCTATCCCAAACAGATCAACACGTTCTTCAACGTAGTCGACGGATACGAACCCTCGGCGAACGCATATATCGGTTCGGTGGCGAACACTGACCCCCAACGCTGGACTGCCCGTGTGGTGTGGAGCGATCTGCAGGACAGCCCTGTCGTCTTTCACAACGCTTCGCCCACCATCGACATGACCAAGGTCAACGTGGTGATCGATCCGCAGCTCAGGGGCGAGGATATGGCGCTGAAGGTGGTCGTGCCGGCAGGTGTGCAGCCGATGAATTTCACCATCGGTTTCTTCGACAACAAGGACGGCAACCAGATACAGGACATCAACGAGCCCATCACCTGGTCGATCCACTGCTGGGTAACGGACTACAACCCCGACGTGAAGGTGGTCGTCTCGCCTTCGCAGTATGTCTATGCCGCCAAGAATGGCGCCGTACACCGCTATGGAGGTACGCTGTGGACCTCTGGCATCTACGCGAATGCCGTGATCATGGACCGCAACCTGGGGTCTTTCAAGGTCAGAGAGTATATAAATCAGGCGATGAGAGGTCAGCTTTACTACCAGTTCGGTCGCAAGGATCCTTTCCCGGCCCTCTATTGTCCGCTCTATGTTCCCACTGCACCGGGCATAAGCGCAGGCGCCGTATCGATCGCCAAAACGCCCGGAGGCCCCGGAACGGGAGTCGGCATACAGAGCAGCCTTTCGGCGCCGCTGACATATTTCACCTCCATTAACAGCGCCACCAGGGATTGGGACGAGGAAGAGGAGATACCCTTGCGCATATGGAAGGACAAGTTGTTGAATGTAAACATTACAACCTCCACGGCCAAGAGCCTTTTCGATCCGTGTCCCTACGGGTGGCAGCTTCCCCACAACAACACGTGGGCCGATTTCACCGCAACCGGCAGCAATGCCTCGAGCGGAGAATACTTCGGCCCCAGCTCCACGATGAATTCGGTTTCGCGCGGATTGACATGGACTAAGGACAACTATATAGGGTTGCGATACTTTCCCGGAACGGGGATGCCCGAAGCCGAGATATACTATCCCGCCTCAGGTTTCATAGTCGCCCATGACGTAACAATTTTCAACATGAGCAACATACTCAATAACACATATTTGTGGTCGGGCCTTCCCAACAGCCAGACTTTAGGCCGTTCCATAGTTGCAGGCTACTCGACCACCAGCATGGGCTCTGGCACTAACACATCAAGGGTACATGCCATGGCTGTCCGCTGTGTAAAGATCGTGGCCAATTAGGCGACAGAGAGTTTTGTGAAAATATCCATTCATGGTGTGTTAATACGCCATAGAAAATATCAATGGTTATGAAAAGATACATATATGGTTTGGCGGCTCTGTCGCTCGTGGCGGCTTCGTGCGTCAAGACCGACCTGGATGAGACCTACGGCAATGGCAATTCGGGCCCGAGGTTCAAATATACCATCGAGGACGACTGGAACGCCACGGCTTTCGAGTCGAGCGGCGAGACCCGCGCCTCGGGCATGAACAACGCCATGGAGCAGAAGGTGGACAATGTCTGGATATTCCAGTTCAACGGCACTGCGGCTACGAGCACACTGATCGCACCGCCGACCTATCTGTCGGGGCTAGCCGTCAACAGCCCGCCTTTGGCCGACGGCGGCTCGACGCTGCAGCGTATCGTGGTCGTGGCCAACACCAACAATCCCAACTATCAGTGGAACGCTACCTCCGACCAGACCACCTACGACGAATTGATCAAAAAATATACCACGATCGCCACCGAGGCCGACCTCTATGGCTCCGCGAATCTGATCATGGTGGGAGAGGCCGCCACGCTGACCAGCGCGTCGACCCTCAATATCCCCATGAAGCATGTCGTGGCCCGCGTGGAGTTGACGCTCACCTGCACTGCCGCCTCGAACATAAGTGTCGACGCGGTGCAGTTGTGCAACGTGCCCACCCGTCTGGACCTGTTCACGCCCATGAACACCTACCCGGCGCCCTATCCGGCATCGGGGGCGTGCACGTATGTCAATTATGATCCCTACAATGCCCCGCTCCCCAGTGGCTGGACCCAAGTGCTCTATTGGTACACTCCCCAGAACCAGCAGGGGACGGTGACCAACACCAACGTCAAGCTCAAGAACCTCTATGCCCCCAAACAGGCTACCTATATCAAGATCCACGCCCGCAATGTTGCGGTAACGCCCAACGAGTCGGTGATCTATACCTTCTACCCGGGCGAGAACCTGACCAACAACTTCGACCTGAAGCCCAACGGCAACTACCAGATGACCATCACCATCAACGGCAAGAACGACGCGGTGATCGACAGTCGCATCGACGACCGGGGCGTGGTGAGTTTCCAGGACAAGATGGCCAACTGCTACATTCTAAACCCACCGGTGGCCGACGCGGTGGTCAACTATCGCATCTACCCCACGCAGGTCGATCTGTTCTGGGGCGAGCGCTACGAGAGCGTCCCGGCCAACGTGCTGGGCGAGAGCACTCCCTGGACGGCCGACGTGCTGTGGATGGACGAGCAGGACCTGGTCACCACGGCCGGTGGAGCCAACATCAGCCTGGCCAAGAGCACCGGTACGGGTGTGAACGACTACTTCACCGTCAGGGTGCCCAGGACGGCCAAGACGGGCAGTTTTGTGGTCTACGTCTACAAGACCGCCGACGGGACCAAGACGCCGCTCTGGTCGTGGCATCTGTGGGTGACCGACTACAACCCCGATCTGAGCAAACTCGTAGCCTCCAATACAAGATTTGTCTATCCGGTAGGTGGCGGAGATGTGCACCGCTATGACGGTTCTTACTGGAAGAGCAACACGTTCACTGCCCAATACAATGCCTATAACGGCGGCGACATGTACAAGAACAGTTTCATGATGGACCGCAATCTCGGGCAGCGCGAGTCCTATCCCGTCAATGCGGTCTCCACCATCAGCGACAACAACAAGGGGTACCTCTATTTTCAGTTTGGCCGCAAAGACCCATTCCCGGGCCAGGTCAACCTCTATGACCTCTCGGGGGCCATCCCCTATGCCCGTGCTTATCTTCCGAGTACGCCGGGTATGAATGATGGGGACTCGGGTACAGGTCTGGTCGAGGGTCGCTATGTTCAGGGAGGTCGCACAATGAATGTCGGTATTGCCGATGCGGTCAAACAGCCGCTGACGTTTATCTATACCACTGAGTACTATGACAACTGGGCCTCCAATTATGACATGCCCGTAGGGGAAAACAACACCGCCATCAATCCTATCGGCGCGGGCTCTAACTTCTGTCTCTGGCACGACAAGAATATACCCTTTGAATTCAGCAATTTTAGCGGTCCGATGAACTGGACGGTCTTTGGCAGTAAAAGTATCTACGACCCGTGCCCTTACGGGTGGAAGATACCGCCGGTTAACTACCCCGTCCTTGGTTTCTCTTACGGACAGAATGCGATAGCTCCCGACCGCGGGCTCGACTGGACCAGAGACGGCAAAACGGGATTGCGCTACTGGCCCCGCGTCAATGTGAACGGCACCTATCCGGTCGACGGACGGATATATTTCCCGGCTTCCGGCACGAGGAATGAGGGTAGCACGGCCGCTATGCTCAACGTTAATGCACACGTGAACCTCTACTCCGCCACCCCATGGAGATACAACGGTGAATCCAATTATTATATGCCCAATGTGCTGCTGTGGGCACAGAGCACATCATTAAACATGTCTACCGGTAACGGGACCGGCACCTATACCTCGCGCGCTTCGGCTCGAACGATACGTTGCATATCCGAGCAGTGATCCGCGGCCGGGTGCGCAGTGCGTGGTGTGGGCGCCGGGTGTCCGTGAAGGGCGCCGGTGAAGTGAGGGTGCGGGCGCCGGGTGTCCGTGAAGGGCGCCGGTGAAGTGAGGGTGCGAGCGCCGGGTGTCCGTGAAGGGCGCCGGTGAAGTGAGGGATAGAACAAATTTTTGACGTCATTATCCATTTTTGGGTCCGGCGCAATTCTGAGCGCTCAGAATTGCGCCGGATCCAAAATTTTTATACGGCAGATGCCGCAAAATGTGAGGATATTATCAAAAAAAGTTATAATTTTGTTTTATACGCCTCTAAATTTGTTTTGACCGCCTGTCCTGTCCGGCGCAAAAGACAATGAAACGACAATGATCGACGTTTATATTTAGAACTTAGATATACCCGTTGTGCATCTATAAAAGATTGATTTAAAAGCATTTTTTTCTGAGGAAGAAGTCTTGTCGTCGGCCCGCAGCCGGCGCTGGGCTGCTCTGTGGAGGTCAGACCCGATGCCGTAAGGCGAGGGCAAACTGACAAAGGATGGCAGCCCTCCGCCCCAGAAGCGCCCCAGAAGCGCCCAGAAGTACAGAATGTGGCTGCGGCTGTGCGCGAGTGTGTGGCGAGTGTGCGGATGTGTGAGCCGCGATGACAATACTTCTCATATTAGATTCATCTTGCAGTTTTGCCTGCCAAAACTGCCGACTCCCTCGCCCGGCAGCGGCTTTAGCCGCTGGGGGGGGGGCGGGCGGGGAGTCGAAAAACAGGCAGCGTTCTTGCTTTGACCTTAAGTTTGTCCGTTGTCAAAAGTCTTTTGAGACCGCTACGCGCGGAGCGGTTACTTTTTTATAAAAAGTAACCAAACGACGCCAAGCCGAGCGCCATCCGAGCTCGCTCGGTAATGGCCGAGGCGCGAAGGAGTAAGGCGAGCGTCTTTTTGCGAGCCAACAACTTCCGGCTGTTCGCCTCGGCTACTCGCCTGGAGAAAATTGAGCTACGACGCCAAACCTCTCCCCTTTAGCCCCTGCGGGTCTAACGGTCGGCGGACAAGTGGCGTCGCTTGACGCTCAATTTTCTCCGCTCGCTTAACGCCTCGGCTCAATGCCGGGGATGCTTCGCCTCTTCGAGGCGATGGAGATCGAAAGAGTGTTCAAAAAGCGCGAAGCCCGGCCGCCATTGCGAGGAGGCGTAAAGCGGAGCGCGTCGAGAGTGAGGCGGTTGGGCCGCAGGCCCAAGCGAGCCGCTGTTCGAGGGCGTTAGGCGCGTAAGCGACTAAAAGCCCGAGTTCGGCGCAGCAGCCTCACGAATAGCGCCGAGGTTGCTTAGACTTCTCCGCCGAAGTTATTTGTGAGCTATTTTGGCCTCTGACAACTTGCCGACGCGGAGCATAGCTCCCGCTATGCGACAAGGAGGCAAGGCAGGCAGAGGACGAAAGAGCCGCAAAGAACGAGAGTGGAGAAGTTTAAACAACCTCAAAGTAGCCCCGCAGCACCGGCGGCGATTGTTGGCTCGCAAAAAGACGCTCGCCTTACTCCTTCGCGCCTCGGCCATTACCGAGCGAGCTCGGATGGCGCTCGGCTTGGCGTCGTTTGGTCCTTTTTATAAAAAAGTAACCGCCCCGCGCGTAGCGGACTCAATAGGCATCAAAACATGAATCAAACTTGAGATTCATGCACCAACAAAGCACAACAAAAGGACGCTTTTAAACCAACCTCTTCAAAATGCACAACGGTTTTTGTTTAGACATAAATCCCGAAAGAGTATGAAAATCACATTCAAAAACAGCGCTTGCTACCTCGCTCCACAGGTGGAGGTGGTCGAGGTTGCTTTAGAGGCGGGCTTTGCCCAGACCACCAACCCCAATCCCAATGGTTATGCAGACGACATTGAACCTTGGGTAGAAGAGACCTGGTAGCGACCGGGCGATCGAGCAAAGTACACGAGTTAAGAAAGCAAAGCCATAGGACTTATGAAAACATTACTCAACAATATTTCGCAGGGGCTGGCGGCCGCGGCTCTCGGCATGATGATATTGACCGGTTGCGCCTCGGACGATGCCCAGCCGGCAGGTACACCCACTTCCCAACGGCCCGAGATAATCAATCCCGCGGGTAACGACGTCATACTTTTCGATGCAGGCTTCGAGGCTGCGCCCGGCGATGAGACCGATCCGGCCCAGCAGGCCGCGCAAGCCTTCAGGGCTGTCGACCAGACGGGCGACACCCGCACCTCGATCGACGGACTGTCGACCAAGTGGGTTGCGGGCGACAAGATAGGCGTGTTCAGCGACAATGCCCGCATCGCGGACGTGGGCGAGGACACCGGCGATGTCTCCTCCCCATACAAGGTTGTCAACTTCCCCCTGACCGCTGTCTCGAACAACGGCGCCAGCGCCTTCAGCGGCACGATGTATTGGAAAAACAACTCGTCCGATCACGTCTTCTACGCCTACTATCCCCACAGCGCGACAGATGCGGCCAAATCAGCGGTGCCCATCGAGGTGAAGCCGGTCCAGAACCAGACGGCAGGCAGCAACCCGGCCCATGTGAGCGACCACGACTTTCTGATCGCTCACGAAACCACGGTCAATCCCGATCCCATTTGGGGCGGCACACCCGACAACAAGGTCCATTTCTCGTTCAAAAGGGTGTTCTGCATGATAGAGTTCCGCATCAAGGGCAGCGGCAATATCTCGAGGGTCAACCTCTCGTCGGCCGACGCCAACGATGTGCTGGCCTTCACCGGGGCCACGATCAGCCTGACGCCGTCGGCCCCTGCTTCGGGCTCGAACTACACCATCCCTCTCGCGGGGACCGGAGTTGTCAAATACAAAAGCGTGATACTGAATGTTCCCTCGACGGCGCTCACCTCTCCGGCATCGTACGCCGACGCCAAGAAGTTCTACATGGTGATCAACCCGTCGGACCTGACGGGCAAGTCGCTCGACATACGCATGACCATCGACGGGCAGGTCAAACGACTCTCCAAGACGGGCATCAACTTCCTCCGCGGCAAGAAATATGTGGTCAACATCGACGCCTCGACGGCGGAGAACCTTATCGGCAGTGAGGTGCTCATAGAGAAGTCGGCTCTCGGCGATATGGCCGCCAAAATTGACGCTTGCGGAACCGCAAGAGCCGACATCACCAACCTTAAGATCACCGGGCCGATGAATGCGAACGATTTCACTCAGCTCGGGGTCGCCAACCTGCCCAACCTGGCGCAGATCGATCTGGGCGGAGTAACAGCGCTTCCGACAGTTGGGATTGGGCAGAATCGCAAACCTAATGCCATCCCCAGCAGTATATTCACCAGCAATACTTCGCTGCAGATTGTGATACTGCCCTCGTTAGCGTCGATGCAGAATCTTGCTGACGGCGCATTTGGCAACTGCACAAATCTTTACTCCGTATCTACGCCGGGCGTATCGGACAGCATGTTCCCCAGCACTCTTCTGGGAATCGGAACTAACGCCTTCGTGGGATGCGTCAGCCTGACCGGCACGCTCAACTTCCCGGCGTCGTTGACGGGGATCGGAATTAGCGCTTTCGAGGATTGTGGTTCGCTGACAGGTCCGCTCACCATAGGCAACGCTATAGCTTCGGTAGGGGCAATGGCCTTTAAGGGGTGCACGGGCCTCACCGGCGCTTTGAACATTACCTACTCCGGCATAACGATCGGCGCCAATGCCTTCAACGGTTGCACAGGGTTCTCGTCGCTGACACTGCCCGACAGCGTTGGCGGTAGCGGTAACGGGATCGGCGCGAGCGCATTCTTCGGTTGCAAGAACCTTGCAGGTACGCTGACGCTGCCCTCAGACATTACCCGGATCAACAACAATACCTTCTATGGTTGCGAAAAGTTGGGCCTGGTGTCAGGCACGCCAACTATGCTGAATATCCCGGCAAGTACGGAGCTCGTTGGCGAACGGGCATTCGAGGGATGCAAAGGCTTCTCGGGGCTGACATTCCAAGCTACGAGCGCGATACGCACCATTGGCAATATGGCCTTCAAAAATTGCAGCAGCTTTGCGGGTGCGCTCACCATCCCCAACGGGATCAACACCATCGGAGACGAAGCTTTTGTCGGGTGCGGTTTCACGGGCGCGCTCACGATAGGTAATTTCGGTACGCACACTTACGAAAGTGATATTAATATCCAAATATCCGCTATTGGCGGATCCGCTTTCCTGAACTGCCGTTTCAGCTCGCTGTCGATCGGCACAGATCTGAAAGTCATCAATACGATGGCGTTCAGGGGCTGCAATCTGATCTCGGGGACGCTCACGCTGCCTTCGACGCTGACCGACATCTCGCGGTATGCTTTCTACAATTGCTCGGGCCTCTCGGGCACATGTACCATACCCTCGACCGTAATCGACTTGAAAGCATATGCTTTCTACGGTACGGGCATCACGACGTTCAATGTACCGTGGACCACCTCGGCGGCGATTCCGACACTGGAGGCAGGACTGCAGACCTTCCCCTCGGGTGCGCAGGTCAAAATCCCGGGGTCATCCTATCAGTCCTACTATCTGTCCAAAAACTGGCCGGGAGATGGCGGCGCCACGCTGACGTGGTAGCCCCCTGCTGAACCCGAATCGCCACGGCCTTGGACGTTCCGGTTGCGGAGTTGCTCGATGCGCCACGATACGTTACGGATGGCGGAACCGGTGTGTCCGAGTTGCGGGGCAAGGCTGGAAAAAACGGAGAAGAAATTGTGATCGCCATGGCAAGGAAAGATGCCATACAGGTGTTCGAGGACAGGCATGTTCGTTCCGTTTGGGATGCCGAGACCGGGAAATAGTATATCTCCATAGTGGATGTGATCGAGGTGCTGACCGAAAGCGACAGACCTCGAAAGTATTGGAGTGTGCTTAAAACACGACTTAAAGCTGAAGGGAGCGAGTTGGCTACAAATTGTAGTCAACTGAAACTGCCTGCTGCCGACGGGAAAAAATATTTGACGGACGTCGCCGATGTAGAGCAACTGTTCCGGTTGATCCAGTCCATCCCCTCCCCCAAAGCCGAGCCGTTTAAGATGTGGCTGGACTCGAACTCTGAGTTATGAGGTGGTTATGAATTATGTGTTCAGATTGTAAAACGGGGCGAAAAGGTTTGTAATCCCAAAAATAGACGAGCGGGCGGCGGTGGAGAAATTGTTTTCTCCACCGCCGCCCGCTTTTTGTATGCCCGCCGCCGCTTGCGAGCTGCGATGACAATACTTCCCATATTAGAAACTACCGGTTGTGCTATTTGAAAGGTTGGTTTAAATGCGTCAAGTCAAAGCTAAGGCTGCCCGCAGACGGCGGTGGGCTGCCCTGTGGTGGTCGGACCCGATGCCGTAAGGCGAGGGCGTGCTGGCATATTCTGCAGCCCTCCGCCCAAAAGCGCCCAAAAGCGCCCAAAAGCGCCCAAGGAGCACCCAAGGAGCACAGAGTGCGGCTGCGGCTGTGCGCGGCTCTTCGAGCCGCAAAGACAATACTTTTCATTTTGCAGTTTTGCCAGTCAAAACTGCCGACTCCCTCGCCCCCCAGCGGCTTTTAGCCGCTGGGGGGGGCGGGGGGGGACTGCAGGCTGTCGACCTCTTCGAGGCCGAAAAGCAGGCAGCATTTTTGCTTTAAACTTAAGTTTGTCCGTTGTCGAATGTCTGTTGGGACCATTGCGCCCTGGTAGAAGGTATAGATCACCGACTCGTTGGGCGTTACCGCAACATTGCGGGCGTGGATCTTGATATAGGTAGCCTGTTTGGGGGCATAGAGGTTCTTGAGCTTGACGTTGGTGTTGGTCACCGTCCC
>BNXD01000019.1 GCA_025999315.1 Bacteroidia bacterium
GTCGAGGGTCATCGCGATCTGCACCCCGTCGATGGTGGCGTTCATGCCGCCGTCGGCCTCTATGCGAGCTATATCCTCCTGACCGAGAGCGCCTACGAGCGTCGAGATCTGCTTCATCTGCTTGCCATAGCGCGGGCCGAGGGTTTTGAAGTTGGGTTTGATGCGTTTGGTGATCACCCCGGCGGTCTGCTCGATGAGCTCTATCTGTTTGACGTTGACCTCGTTCATTATCAGCGTGCGCACCGCCTCGATCTGACGGCGCAGCTCGGGGTCGCCCACCGGCATGACGATGCGCGAGAGGGGCTGGCGCACTTTGATGTTGACTTTGCGTCTGAGCGCCAGCACCATCGAGCTGATACGCTGCGCCACTGACATCATCTGTTCGAGCTGCGAGTCGATGAGCGTCTGGTCGGCCTCGGGCCAGGGGGCCAGATGCACCGACCCGTCGCCGTAGCGACCGCTGACGGCGTTCAGGTCACAGAATATCTGTTCGGCGATGAACGGCGCGAAGGGGGCGGCCAGCTGCGCTACCGTCTCGAGGGCCGAGTAGAGGGTCTGGTAGGCGGAGAGTTTGTCGCGGGTCATCTCGCCGCCCCAGAAGCGTTTGCGCCCCAGACGGACGTACCAGTTGGAGAGGTTTTCGGTGACGAACTCCTGTATCAGACGCGCCGCGGGCGTGGGGTCGTAATCTTCCAGATAGCGCGTAACGTCGCGCACCAGCGAGTTTTGCAGCGAGATGATCCAGCGGTCGAGCTCGGGCCGCTCGGCCACGGGTACCTGCGGCTCGTCGCCCCGAAAGCCGTCGACATTGGCATAGAGGGCCAGAAAACTGTATGTGTTGTAAAGTGTGCCGAAGAATTTGCGGCGCACCTCGTCCACACCTTCGGCGTCGAACTTGAGGTTGTCCCACGGCTGTGAGTTGGAGATCATGTACCACCGCACGGCGTCGGGGCCGAACCGGCCCATCACCTCGAACGGATCGACGCCGTTGCCCAGCCGCTTGCTCATCTTGTTGCCGTTCTTGTCGAGCACCAGACCGTTGGAGATGATGTTTTTATACGCCACCGAGTCGAAGAGCATCACCGCCAGAGCGTGCAGGGTGAAGAACCAGCCGCGTGTCTGGTCGACCCCCTCGGCAATGAAGTCGGCGGGGTATATGGTGCGAAACTCGCTGCCGCTCATCTCGAACGGATAGTGCACCTGAGCATAGGGCATCGCCCCGCTGTCGAACCACACGTCGATCAGGTCGCTCTCGCGCATCATGGGCTGTCCGCTCGCCGACACCAGCACGATGCGATCGACCCACGGGCGGTGCAGGTCAAAACTCGCGTAATTCTCGCCGCTGAAGTCTCCGGGAGTAAAGTCGTCCAGAGGATTCTCCTCCATCAGACCCGCCGCCACAGCCTTGTCTATCTCCTCTTTGAGCTCCTCGACCGAACCGATGCAGCGCAGCTCCGAGCGGTCCTCGGTGGCCCACACCGGCAGGGGCGTGCCCCAGAACCGTGAGCGGGAGAGGTTCCAGTCCACCAGCCCCTCGAGCCACTTGCCAAAGCGTCCCGTGCCTGTCGAGGCGGGGCGCCAGTCGATGGTGGCGTTGAGCTCCATCATCCGCTCGCGCAGGGCGGTGGTGCGGATGAACCACGAATCGAGCGGATAGTAGAGCACCGGTTTGTCGGTGCGCCAGCAGTGGGGATAGGAGTGGACGTGTTTCTCGATCCTGAAAGCTTTGTTCTCGCCCTTGAGCATCACCGCAATATCCACATCGAGCGTCTCGCCCTCGGGGCGCGGCGCAGGGTCGTAGGCGTTCTTTACGTAGCGGCCCGCCCACTGTGCGTAGAGCTCATTGTCGACGTTGTCCCTCACAAAGGCGGGATCGAGATCGTCGAGGGCGAAGAACTTGCCCGTGCGGTCGACCATGGGCTGCGTCTTGCCCGCCCTGTCGACCATCATCAGCCCTGCAATGCCCGAGGCGCGCGCCACCCGGTCGTCGTCGGCGCCGAACGTAGGGGCGATATGCACGATGCCCGTACCGTCAGAGGTGGTAACGAAGTCGCCCGCGATGACACGGAAAGCATCGCCCGTGGGCTTCACCCACGGGATCAGCTGCTCGTAGGTCAGCCCCTCCAGGTCGCGCCCCTTGAATTGGCCGATCACCTCGCCCTGCACCGTTTTGCCGAAATATGCCTCCATGCGCTCCCGGGCGAGGATCACCGTCTGGGGGGTGTCGGTATAGGGATTATTGCACCTGACAGCCACATAGTCGATCGCCCCGCCCACGGCCAGCGCCGTATTCGAGGGCAGCGTCCAGGGCGTCGTGGTCCAGGCGAGGATGTAAACATCGCCCGGCATGTCGCCGAAAAGGCTGTCGCTCCGGCTGTTGCGCACGACTTTGAACTGTGCCGTGCACGTGGTGTCCTTCACGTCGCGATAGCATCCCGGCTGGTTGAGCTCGTGGTTGCTCAGCCCGGTGCCCGCCGCAGGTGAAGCAGATCTCGACGCTCGTAGGCGCTCTCGGTCAGGAGGATATAGCTCGCATAGAGGCCGACGGCGGCATGAACGCCACCATCGACGGGGTGCAGATCGCGATGACCCTCGACGATCTGGAGATCACCTCGGAGGATATGCCCGGGTGGCTGGTGACGGGCGAGGGGAGGCTCACGGTGGCCCTCGACATCACTGTTACCGACGAGCTGCGCCGCGAGGGCTGCGCCCGCGAGATAGTCAACCGCATCCAGAACCTGCGCAAGGATAGCGGGTTGGAGGTTACGGACAAGATCAGGGTGGCGGTGCAGAGCAACGACGGCACCGCGGGGGCCGTGGCCGGTTTCGGCGCCTATATCGCCGCGCAGACCCTTGCCGTAGAGGTGGTTGTGGGCCAGCAGCCCGAAGGAGAGTTTGTCGCCCAAATAGAGATCGACGAACAGCCGCTCTGGCTGGCCATCACCAAAGTGTGAACTGCGGTCTTCGACATTGCTATGACGGACCGAATTTAGAAAAATTTGTCTGTCGACCGAAATATTTTTTGCAATTTAAAAGAATTTGTCATACCTTGGAAGTTAATTAAGAGGCTGTTTAAATCTTCATGCCGAAGGTTTGGACCAACTTCATCGAATAAAACATCACGGCCATGGCAGAAAACGAAAAAACACGATATAGCGACGCCGAGCTCGCGGAGTTCAAGGCCGTCATTCTCGACAAGCTCGAGAAAGCCAAGGCAGACTACAACCTGCTGCGTTCGACCATCACCCACTCCTCGAGCAACGATACCGAGGATACCTCCCCCACATTCAAAGTGTTGGAAGAGGGAGCCGCCACCCTCTCCAAGGAGGAGAGCGGGCGTCTGGCTCAGCGGCAGCTCAAGTTTATCCAGCACCTCGAGGCCGCCCTGATGCGCATCGAGAACAAGACCTACGGCATCTGCCGCGAGACGGGCAAGCTCATCCCCAAAGAGAGGCTGATGATCGTGCCCCACGCCACGCTGTGCATCGAGGCCAAAGATCGCGGCAAATGACCCTGAGCCCGACAACGCCGGGGGTGAGCCGCATTGTGTGTGGGGGTTTTGAGTGAGGAGGGCTTCGAGAATACGCATTTAACGCCAGACAGGGTGATTTTATCACGATCGCTCCGCTTGGCGTTGTTTTATCTTTTGTTCTCTTTTGGAAAAGAGAACCAGAATTATCTTAGGAGCGAAGGCAGAGCCATGCTTGCATGAACTTTGCCGAGCTTTCGACAGATGATCAGCGGAGCTAAACTTTTCCGAAGATTCTTTGCCCCGCTTTCTTATAACCGACGCTCGAAGCGGGAGCAGAGGCTGCTCGCAGACTATGCCCCGCAATCGACGACAAACCGAGCGCAGAGTCGAGCTTGCTCGAAAACTCTGCCGAGGTGCGAAGGAGAAAGGCGAAGCCAACGAGGAGGAACCGAGCAGCGTTGCGAGGGCCGCAGACCGCTTGCGGGCTACGGCCGAGGTAGCGCGAGGAAGGCAAGCGTCCCTCTGCTTGCCAACTTAGCGAGCATCTCTTTGCGAGCCAACAAAGCGGGCGCCCCGCGCGCAGCGGGAAAAGCAAACTTAGCGCGCGCAGAGAAAACAGACAAAAAATGCCTTCGGTAACGATCTATACGGATGGTTCTGCGCTCGGCAATCCCGGGCCGGGGGGGTACGGGGTGGTGCTGCTTGCGCCGCCCAACCACCGCAGGGAGCTCAGCGGTGGTTTTCGGCTGACGACCAACAACCGCATGGAGCTCATGGCGGTGTGTGTGGCCCTGGAGGCGTTGCGGGTCGACGGGTGTGAGGTAACGGTTTACTCCGATTCAAAATATGTGGTCGATGCCATAACGCAGGGATGGCTCTTCGGCTGGGAGCGTAAGCGTTTCAAGGACAAGAAGAACCCCGACCTGTGGATACGTTTTTTGGCGGTGTACCGCAGGCATCGTGTTCGTTTTGTGTGGGTCAAGGGGCACAACGGCACCCCCGGGAACGAACGTTGCGACGCTCTGGCCGTCGCGGCAGCCCAGGGCGCACAGCTCGCCGAGGACAGCGGCTACGCTCCCTCTTCGGAGTTGTCCGACTGACAGGCAGCCCGAATATTGCAGACTCTGATCCGACGATCGATCCGGGGCCGGTCTGTTTGTCTGGCGCAACCCTCGTCAAGGAATCATAATCTCCTCTTCCGCAAAGAATTGCCGCCACTCTGCGCAGGCGTTTTCGGCGCTGTCCGAGGCGTGAATGGCGTTTTGGGTTTTGTCGACCCCGAAAAGGCGACGGATCGTCCCTTCGGCGGCTTTTGGGGGATCGGTGTCGCCCACCACGCGGCGCAGACGAGCCACCGCATCTTCCCGTTCGAGCACCGCCACGATCACCGGCCCCGAGGTCATGAAGTCGACCAGATCGGCGAAAAACGCACGTCCGCGATGCACGGCGTAGAAACGCGAAGCATCGTTGCGACTCAGAAAAATCATTTTAAGGGCCACGATCACAAACTCTTCGGCGATCAGACGATCCAGAATCCTGCCCGAAGCCCCCGCGGCGACGGCATTGGGTTTGATGATGGTCAGTGTGCGTTCCATGACAGTATGTTTTTTAAGAGTAAATTAACGCCGGTTGGGTATATAAACGTTGGGTTTTATTCATCACAAAATGTTTCGCGCCTTATCTCCGATCGCCACGCGCACAGCGGTCTCAAAAGACTTTTGGCAACGGACAGGCTTAAGGTCAAAACAAGAACGCTACCTGTTTTTCGACTCCCCGCCCGCCTCGCCCGGCAGCGGCTAAAAGCCGCTGCCGGGCGGGGGAGTCGGCAGTTTGGCAGGCAAAACTAATATGAGAAGTATTGTCATCGCGGCTCTGCGAGCCGCGCAAGGTCGCAGCCACATTCTGCGCTTCTTGTGCGCTTCTGAGCGCTTTTTGGGCGGAGGGCTGCCATCTTACTGTTAGCACGCCCTCGCCTGCGGCATCGGGATCAGCCTTTTCGAGGCATCCCCCCCGCCGTCTTTGGGCCGCCAAACGCGACCCAAAGATTTTCAAACTCGATATGACACCCCCCCGGCCTTTTAAACACCCAACGGCTAAGCAAGTTAATAAAAATAGTCGACAAACCGCACTCGCTGCCCCGATTTTTGTTGCAAAAAACACTCCGCAGCATGGTCATGCGCGAGAGCGGGCGGGCGGCAGAGATTTGCCCGTCGGCAGTGAGCGGTTTGTGGCATCTCACGGGCCAAAGGCGACATTTATCACTAAAATTTGCTTTTTTCATGTAAAAATCGTTACCTTTGAAAAATACCAGTTTCCCGACCGCGTGAATGCGTAAGCTTCTTCTTGCCCCGTTGGCAGCGCTCTATAGCCTGGCTATACGCTTCAGGCACATGCTTTATGATTGGCACATCATAAAGTCGAAGGAGTATGATATTCCCATAATATGCGTGGGCAACATCACCGTGGGAGGGACGGGCAAGACGCCCGTGTGCGAATTTCTGATCGAACACCTGGCCGCGGAGTACAATCTGGCCGTCCTTTCGCGCGGCTATCGCCGCCGTACGAGGGGCTACGTTGAGGTGCAGACCAAATCGCCCTGCCGCGATGTGGGCGACGAACCCAAACAGATGAAACTCAAGTTTCCCGACGTCGTGGTGTCCGTATGCAAGGATCGCCGCCAGGGGGTAGATCAGATACGCAGAGACCATCCCCAAGTCGATATGATCCTGCTCGACGACGGGTTTCAGTACCGCCGCCTCAAGGCGCGCGCCAATATCGTGCTGATGGATTACGGCCGCCCCATCTACCAGGATCACCCCCTGCCGCTGGGGCGTCTGCGCGACACCGTCTCACAGTTGCGTCGGGCCGACATTGTGCTGATCACCAAGTGTCCCGAGAACATCTCTCCGCTGGAGATGCGCATCGTGCGCAAATCGCTGGCCATGTATCCCTACCAGAGCATCTTCTTCACTTGGCTTTATAACGAACCCCCTATGGCGCTCTTCCACGACACCGTGCCGCTCAGACTGCCGCGGGGCAACCAGGTGATAGCCATGGCCGGGGTGGCCAATCCCGCTCCGCTGCTCGGCTATCTCCAAAGCCGTTACAATGTGGTCAACAAGTTGATATTCGACGACCATCACACCTATGTCATCCGCGATCTGGCGCGCATGAAGGAGGCCATAGCGGGCGAGGCGGCTTCGGTGGCGATCGTTACCACCGAGAAAGACGCCGTCAAACTGACCAATCGTCGCCGCATACCCGACATCATAGCCTCGAGGCTCTATTACACCTCGGTTGGTATAAAGTTTGCGGCGGGGCAGGAAAAAGTGTTTGTCCAAAAACTCAAGCAGTATGTTAGAACTAATGAAAAACACAGCATCGTTCATTTCTGACAGGGTGAACTTTCGTCCCCAGGTGGGCATTATCCTCGGCACGGGGCTCGGCTCGCTGGCCGACAGCATCGAGGTGCACAGCGTGCTCAGGTATTCGGACATACCCAACTTTCCCGTCTCGACCGTCGAAGGGCACAAGGGACAACTGATATTCGGCACGCTGGGCGGCAAACGGGTGGTGGCCATGCAGGGGCGGTTTCACTATTACGAAGGCTATACGCCTCACCAGGTGGTCTTTCCGGTGAGGGTGATGAAATTTCTGGGCATCGAATACCTCTTCGTCTCCAACGCCAGCGGAGGGGTCAACACCGACTTCAAGACCGGCAACCTGATGGTGATAACCGACCATATCAACCTTATTCCCAATCCGCTGATCGGGCCGAACGTGGCCGAACTGGGGCCTCGTTTCCCCGACATGAGCGAGGCCTACGACCGCTCGCTCATCGACATGGCGCGGGAGATCGCCGCCCGCGAAGGGATCGCGCTCAGGTATGGCTGCTATGTGGGCGGCACGGGGCCTACCTTCGAGACGCAGAAGGAGTATGGCTATTTCAAGGCCATCGGCGGCGACGCGGTGGGCATGTCGACCACCCCGGAGGTGATCGCCGCCCGTCATATGGGCATACCGGTCTTCGGCGTCTCGGTGATCACCAACGTGGGCCTCTCGGGCGAAAAGTCTACCCACGAGGAGGTCCAGGTCGAAGGGGCAAAGGCTGCCGTCAACATGACCAAACTCTTCATCGAAATGGTGCGGGCGTTGTGAGAGGGCCGACGCTGTCGCGGATTTTCAGAAAACCAGTGGCATTGACCTTGACTGATCATAATTCAAAACGAATATGTTGAACAAAGTTATCCTTATCGGCAACGTGGGCGCCGACCCCGAGGTGCGCTCGCTGGAGGGCGGGGTGAAAGTGGCCCGCATACGGTTGGCGACCACCGAACGATCCTACAACCGCGAGACCAAGGAGGCCAAAGAGTTCACCGAGTGGCACAACGTAACCTTGTGGCGCAACCTGGCCGATGTCGCCGACCGTTTCGTTCGCAAGGGGAGCCAGATCTATATCGAAGGGGGTATCCGCAGCCGCGAATGGACCGACGATGCCGGCAACAAACGCTACGGCATAGAGATCGTGGCCAACGAGATGAAACTGCTGGGCCGCCGTCCCGATTCGGCTGGCCAAAGCGGTCAGCAGCAGAGCTATGGTCAGGGGACGCAAGCCCAGCAGACCGCCCCCGGAGCTCAGGGGGCCGGGCAGTATGCCGCCCAACCGGGTGGGCAGTATGCTCAATCACAGCCCGCCGCCGCTTCAACCCAGCCGTCGGCCGCCGAGACCCAACTGGACGACCCGGACGATCTGCCGTTCTGAACGCGCGGCATGCGTCCTTGAAAATCGCGGGGCAGTAACCATCCATTGCATGGTTACTGCCCCGCAGTGCGTTGTGTTGTGGGGTGTGGGACTGTTTTGACCGGCATCTCGAGCGAAACGAGTCGATTGTGCGTTTCGGCTGTCGGTGATATTGTTCCTGCGGCCCGGAGCCACACTCTGCGCTTCTCTGCGCTTCTTGGCGCTTCTTGGCGCTTTTTGGGCTACGGGCTGCAGCCCATTGTCGGTGCGCCCTCGCCTGCGGCATCGGGATCAGCCTTTTGCGGCAACCCTTCGCCGGCTCCGGGCCGCAACTGACCGAGCGTCATCGAGCTCGCCCGGAAATGGCCGAGGAGGAAAACGGATCGTCTTTTTGATGAAGTTAACTTTGCGGGAGCTTAAGGCTGCCGACAGACTACGGCCCCGCGATCGACAACCTGTTTTTTCGACTCCCCGCCCCCCAGCGGCTAAAAGCCGCTACCGGGCGGGCGGGGAGTCGGCAGTTTTGACAGGCAAAACTGCAAGATGAATCTAATAGTGGGAAGTATTGTCTTTGCGTCTGCACAACCCTGCACAGCCCGCAGCCACATTCTGCGTTTTTTGGCGGAGGGCCCCCCGGCAAACTCTAAAACTCGAGACAACTGTTTTACCAACACTTAAACGCACAACAAGTTAGGGCGTATTAACATAAATCCGACTATCCCGATTTATGTTAATACGCCCTAAGCTGAACCTCCATTGGGTTCGCCCCAAATCGCCGAGTCTACAGTTTTTTGAGCGCGATGCGAATGATCTCCTCGACCTGGGCATCGGGATTCTCGCGGCATAGGGTGCGCACCGTCTTCTCCGACGAACTGCGCGAGAATCCCAGCATCGAGAGCGCCGCCAGCGCTTCGTCGTAGCGCGAGTCGCCCGGGCCGACCACCATGCCCGGCGACAAGCCCGGGCCGATGGGCATAGAAGCTATCTTGCCCTTGAGGTCGACTATGATCTTCTGGGCGGTCTTCAGCCCCAGCCCCTTGACGTTTTTGAGCAGCGAGGCGTTCTCGGAGACGATGATCTGCCGGAGCTCCTCGGGCGAATAGGTCGACAGGACCATCCTCGCGCTGGCTCCCCCGACTCCCGACACGCCGAGCAGCAGCCGGAAAAGCTCTCTCTCCTCGCGCGAGAAAAACCCGTAGAATATCTGAGCGTCTTCGCGTACGATGAAGTGCACCAACAGCTTGGCCTCGGTCTGTCCTTCGAGTTGCGAGTAGGTGTGAAGCGATATGTTGAGGTAATAGCCCACGCCCCCTGCGTCGATGACCGCGCAGGCCGGGGTGAGTTCGGCGATGGCGCCCTTAATGTATTCGTACATCTGCATGTTATTATTGAAGACAAAAATAGCAAACTTCCCCAGAATAATCATTATCTTTGCCGGGGAAATAACAAACAGTACTATGAAAAGATTTTTTGCAGCGGCCGCTTTGTCTGTTGTGATATTGGCCGGATGTAACACGAAGAGCGGCAACAAGAGCGACCTGCCTCAGGCGGACAGCGCCGCGGTGAGGGTCGCAAGCGAACGGATCGCCTATGTCAACCTCGACTCGCTGACGGCGAGTTACGACATGTATCACGACCTGAGGGCGGCATACGAGAAGAAGGTAACGCGCACCCAGAACGATGTCAACTCGCGCGGACGTAACCTCGAGAAGGAGATCGCCGACTTCCAGGAGAAGATCGACAAGGGGTTGGTAACCCGTTCGACGGCGGCTCAGATGCAGGAGTCGCTGGGCAATAAACAGCAGAACTTCATGCAGTTCCGCGAACGGGCCATGGGCGAGCTGGCCGAGGAGGAGCAGGTGCTGCTCAACCAGATCCACTACAGCATAGTCGAGTTTCTGAAAGAGTACAACTCCGACTACCGTTATGCCGCCATTATGAGCACCACCGCTGCCGGTCCCATTCTCAACGCTGACCCTCTGCTCGACATCACCAAAGAGGTGGTCGCGGGGCTCAACAAGAGATATGCTGCCAACAAGGCGGCCGAACCCAAGGAGACAGGCGGCAAAAAATAGCTATAAAATGGGCGAGATCAGGTGCATAGGGGTGCTCACCTCGGGAGGCGATTCGCCGGGGATGAACGCGGCCATCAGAGCCGTAACACGCGCGTCGATCTACAACGGGATCGAGGTCAAGGGGATTGTCCGCGGCTACAAAGGGCTGATAACGGGCGAAGTCGTCTCTCTCAAGACGCAGGATGTGAGCAACATCGTCCAGCGCGGCGGCACGATACTCAAGACCGCCCGCAGCGCCGAGTTTCAGACCGGCGAGGGGATGCAGACGGCGTGGCAGACCATGCAGCGGGAGGGCATCGATGCGCTGGTGGTCATCGGAGGCAACGGTTCGCTCTCCGGGGCGAGGGAGTTTGCCGGGGTTTATGACTTTCCGGTCGTGGGTCTTCCGGGCACCATCGACAACGATCTGTACGGCACCGATGTAACTATCGGCTACGACACCGCGCTGAACACCATCATGGAGGCTACGGACAAGATACGCGACACGGCCAGTTCGCACGACCGCCTCTTTTTTATCGAGGTGATGGGGCGCGACGCCGGTTTTCTGGCCCTGGACGGGGCGATAGCCGCCGGAGCCGAAGGGGCCATCATTCCCGAAATAGCGACCGAGGTCGATCAGCTTGCCGACCTGATACAGAACGGGTTCCGCAAATCCAAAAAGAGCAGCATCGTCCTTGTGGCCGAGAGCGAGATCACCGGCGGCGCCATGGGGCTGGCCGAAAGGGTCAAGACGGAATATCCACAGTACGACGTGAGGGTAACGATCCTCGGGCATATCCAGCGCGGCGGTTCGCCGACGGCCAACGACCGCATCGTGGCCAGCCGCATGGGGGCTGCAGCCGTAACGGCGCTGCTCGACGGCCAGCGCAACGTAATGATCGGCATCGAGAACCGTCAGATCGTCTACGTCCCCTTCTCCAAGGCGTTGCATATGGACAAAGAGATCGATCGCGACAAACTCGACATCATCAAGACCCTGTCCATCTGAGACATGGCCCGATCCGGGCCGATTGCAGCCAGAGCGGTGTCAACTCACCCCAACACAAAAAGCGGCGACAGAGATGTCGCCGCTTTGTTTTTGCCGGTTGCGGCTTTAGACTGCTAAAGCCGGATTTTATGCGGATCAGCAGTTGAAATATAAAATGTCATGCTGAGCAAAATAATCTGTCATGCTGAGCGAAGTCGAAGTATCTCAACATGACTGGCATAGCAGTATAGTCGAGACCCTTCGATCTCTCCGCTCCGCTCAGGGTGACATGAAAGGAGGTTTTTACCATGTCATGCCGAGCAAAACAATCTGTCATGCTGAGCGAAGTCGAAACATCTCAACATGACTGGCATAGCAGTATAGCCGAGACCCTTCGATCTCTCCGTTCCGCTCAGGGTGACATAACATTAAGAGTCGAACTCATACTCACAATCTGTCATGCTGAGCGAAGCCGAAGCATCTCAAAATGGCTGGCATAGCAGTATGGCCGAGACCCTTCGATCTCTTCGCTCCGCTCAGGGTGACATAACATTAAGAGTCGAACTCATACTCACAATCTGTCATGCTGAGCGAAGCGACGGCATAGCCGAAGCGAAGGCGAAGCATCTCAAAATGACTGGCATAGCAGTATAGCCGAGACCCTTCGATCTCTCCGTTCCGCTCAGGGTGACATAACATTAAGAGTCGAACTCATACTCACAATCTGTCATGCTGAGCGAAGCCGAAGCATCTCAACATGACTGGCATAGCAGTATCGCCGAGACCCTTCGATCTCTTTGTTTCGCTCAGGGTGACATATTATACAAAACGGAGCATCGTAAGCCATTGAATATCAGTTGCCGTCTTCAGCTACCGACTCGCGCGTTTTATAAAAAAGCATTGCGGCGAATCCTCGAACGGGGATTCGCCGCAATGCTTTTCAGAGCCTTCCGGCTATGGCGTTACGCTGACCTGCACCGGAATGGGCTGATCGTAAGGGAATTTGGGCGTATTGTCCCCCGAGCCGGCCTTTATCTCGCCCGTCAGGTCGAATGTGCCTGCCGCCGGGAACACTGCGCCGCTGGCGACCCAGAAATCGACGTACGAAAGCAGGAACTGGTCGTTGATCGCCGGGTCGGCAAAGTAGTGAGTGCTCTCATCGGTCCACTTCGATGCCGTGCCGCCGCCGAACTTGGCGCCCGCGCCCGCCGCCGCCTCCACATCCGAATTGCTGAAACCGGCCGTTACGTTGGCGTCGTTTTGCAATTTGAAACTGTAGCGGAGGTATGCATCGTTGTTGGGCTCGCGGTAGTGTGCAAACCAGAAGCGCAGGTGTACCGAAGCGTTGGGCGTAGCGACCGTGGCAGGGAACGAATATGCCACATCGTTCTTGACCACATCAGCGCGGATCATCTTGATGGGCATGGTTGCTGTCGGTTGCCAGTCGGCGTTGTCGATGGCGGGATTCAGCGCCAGACCGGGCATCGGATTGGGTTTCACCTCAAATTCGTAGGGGACCCAGCCATGCTCGCCGTTTTTGGACGGATGTTCGGGCAGATACTGCGCGAAGTCGTTGGCCGAGTCGTTGTTGATATACTTGATATACATTTTGTACCTGCCCGGCTGGCTGACGTAGGTGCCCTTGGGATTTGTCCCCGATTTGGTGGTGATGTTCCAGGTCAGCGAAGAGAAGGGGCGACTGACGTTGGCTCCGCTCGTAACATTGGCGGCCAACGGATTGTACATGCCCACCGCGATCGGCTTCGAGTTCTTGCCGTGCATGAACTGATCGCCCGTCGCCCATGGCGAGGAGGTGGTAAAGCCATCCGAAAGGACGAACCAGTCGGGATGCTCGGCCAGGTTCTCCGCCGTGGGATAGATGATGGTAAGGATATTCTGCGTAACTCCGCTCACCTCCGTGGGGGTGAATTCCGGGATCAGAGCTCCCGAGTTGATCAGGATGGAGTGATAGCGGATATTGACCGATGTGTTGTAGGTTACGCCGTTTACCACAAAGCTGGTGGTGGGCCAGGATTTCATGGCATAGATGTAGGCGGGGGTGGAGATATTGTCCTGATTGACAAAATTCACCTCGGCCTTGATGAAGACGAAGGGCTTTTCGGCCGTCGGTATCTGCTCGCGCGGGGGGCGGGCGTCGGTCTGTTTCCAGACGGGGATGGTTTTGGTTATGGTGCCGAACATCGAGTTGCCGTCCTCGTCGAGAACGTCGAACGATATGGGCACCACGCCGTTATCCGCGCTGGTGATGGTGGGCGTACCCGTAATGGCGAAGTAGGCATACTGCTTGTCGGCATTGTCGGCAGTCTGAAAGTAGCCGCTTTTGATCTTGAAGCCGTAACGGTCCGACTTGTCAAGGAAAACGAACTTGAGGTTCTTGCCGAAAGCGCTGGTGACGGGGATCGCCAGACGGTCTGCCGGATCGTCGGGATCGCCCGGCGTTCCCTGATAGACCGGGACGTTGTTCTGCAAAAAGCCGTCGATAAATATCATGGCCTGCTCGATGTTGAGCTGCTTGTGCTCGATCGTATAGTCCATTCCCACCCGGGTGCACGAGAGGGCGGCGACGGCAAGAAGGAGCGCAAAAAATATCTTTTTCATTGTCTCTCTTTTTTGACGGTTATCTGGCCTTTTCGTTGGGAGTAAGTCTGGGGTTGACCAGAAGCTCGGTGGTGGGTATCGGGAAAAGGGTGCAATATTCGTCGATGGTTATCTTGCGGTTCTTCATGTAGTAGTTGTTGGTCGTCGAGGCCGAGTTGGATGTGAAAGCCTCGTAGAAAGAGTTGAAATGGTCGTTCATCACATCGACCGCGGTGCCGGAACGCACCAGGTCGAACCAGCGGTGGCCTTCAAAGGCAAGCTCCAGCATCCGTTCGTCGAAGATGGCCTTGATGGTCCTGGCTGCGGTGTTGAGCACCCACTCGTCGGACGAGTTGCCCGTGGCGCTGTAGGGTATGACCCCCGCCCTCTGGCGCACGAGGTTGATCGTGGCATCCATCTGGGCCTGGGTCAGCGTTCCGCCGTTGTTGCGCGCCTTGGCCTCGGCCAGCATCAGCAGCACGTCGGCATAACGTATGATATACCAGTTGTCGTCCGAATCGGCCTGTCTGGAGGGCGAGGGCGACTGGTACTTGCCGCAGAAGAACTGCTTGTCGTCGTCGAATCCCAGCACCGTGGTGCGCCACGAGCAGCCCGTATAGGGATCGTAGGGCCAGGTCGAAGATTGCGGGTAGTCGGTGTTGGAATTTATGGGCTGCACCGGATTTACGCCGCGGTCGAGGGCGCCGTCGCTGATGCGGCTGTCGCTGTAAACCGCTCCGTTGAAGTAGCGTACCTGGTAGTTATAGTCGGGGTACATCGAATCCCACGACTTGGTGAAGTCCATGAAATATCCGGTGGGGCTGCAGTTGCCCTGCCCCTTGTTGGCCAACGCCGCGGGGGTGTAGTTGTGGCTGTT
This sequence comes from Bacteroidia bacterium, assembly GCA_025999315.1. GTDB lineage: Bacteria > Bacteroidota > Bacteroidia > Bacteroidales > Rikenellaceae > JAIRQC01. The sequence goes on from BNXD01000019.1 coordinate 14,731, forward strand.
GGCCGTGTTGCGGGGCGTGTAGTTCTGTGGCGTGAAATGGGTATAGAACGGGCTTCCCAGATTCTCCGTCTGGCCTCCGAGATATTCCACCTCCCAGATCGACTCGGCGCTGTGTTTGTTGGTGGGCCTGAACAGGTCGGAGTAGACGGGTATGAGCGAGCATCCGGTCACCTGGGTGAGGTAGAACTCGGCAGCCTGCCACTTGTTGATACATCCCGGCGGAAAGAGGGCGGTGATCTCATCATTCGTCGATATGTTCTTCCACGCATCGACATTGGGACAGGCCGTGGCGGTGATCTCGTCCGGTATCGAGAGGAACGCCTTGCCGAGCAGGGCCAGGGCCGCCTGCATCGTTACGCGGCCTCTGGGCGCGGTGGCCTTGTCGTAAAGCAGGGGAGCCGCGGCTCCGTTAGTGGCGGCGATGGCCTCCCGAAGGTCGGTGATCATGAATTTGTAGACATCCTTCATCGGGGCGCGGACATGGTCTCGAGAGTCGGCATACTTCTCAGGTATGTCCGTAACCAGAGGCACCGGCCCGAAAGCCCTCGCAAGATTGAGATAGAACAGCGCGCGCATGACCTTGGCCTCCTGAATGTAGCGGCGCACGTCCTGATTGTCGGGAAACTTCTCTCCCCCCCTCAGTATCACTATGTTGGCGCGCGTTATGGCGCGGTAGTGATGGGCCCAGTAGTTCTGGGTGCCCTTGTTGGTCGAGGAGATGGTGAAATTCTCGATCTCATGGCGGTACATGTTGGCGATGTAGTTGTTCTGGTTGGGGAAGGCCACATCCGAGCGCACATCGCCCATCAGGTATATCGATTCGCCGTAGATGCCCCCATCCGAAAGTGCGGAATAGGTGGCATAGAGCGCAGAGAGCATATCCTCGGGCGACCGGTAGAAATTATCCGCCGTAAGGGTCGTATCGGGCTCCAGGTCCATAAAATCGCAACTGTTGAACAGAAACGGGGCGACGAGGAGCAGCAGTGAATATTTTATCTTTTTCATGACATTCGTCTCATTTAGAATTTAAGGCTCACCGTCAGCGAATAGTTTCGTGAGATGGGGTATCCCATTCGGTCTATCCCCGGCGATGTGGGTGACGTTGAGGCCCGTGTAGCGGATGAAGCTACAGGCGTCGTCGACTCCTGTCTATCCCCGGCAACGGCGGCGCTACGCTCGGAACTCGACTCGGGGTTGAGACCCGTGTAGCGGGTGAAGGTATAGGCGTTGTCGACATTGAAACTCAAAACGAGGCTCTGCAGCGAGATCTTTTTGATCAGCCGCTTGTCGAACGCATAAGAGAATTGCATGTTCCTGATGGTGAGATACGAGCCGTCCTCAAGCAGGCGGTTCGAGAATTTGTTCATGTCGGCCGTCGGCTTCACGTCGTTGGAGGTCGTCGTGCGGTCGGCGATGCCGTTGCCGGGATGGCCGGGTCTCCAGCGGTCGACAAGCAGGATGGATTTGTTCATCCCCGTATTGCCGTTGTCCAGCAACTGATGCAGGGCATAGTTGTATATTTGATTGCCATACTGCCCGTTGAGCTGGAAACTGAACGTGAAGTTGCGCCACCTGAACGTGTTGGTCATACCCGCAATGAAGAGCGGATAGGGGTTGCCGACAATGGCGCGGTCGTTGTCGTCATACACTCCGTCGCCATTCAGGTCGTACCACTTGCAGTCGCCCGGGCGGACGTTCGGATCGAACGCCAGCCCCGAGTAGGGATCGTTGCGCAGGGCGTCGATCTCCGCCTGGCTCTGGTAGATGCCGCCGAAGACCCTGCCGTAGAACATACCCATCGGATAGCCCACCTTGGTGATGTTCGACTCGTTGTCGCCCGCGTAGATGGCCTCGGAGTCGATGCCCAGAGCCAGAACTTCGTTGCGGTTGGCCGAGATATTGAAGGTGGTGGTCCACTGCAACTTGCGGGTGAGGTTGCGCGAAACGATATTGAACTCGATACCGTCGTTGCGCACCGAGCCCACGTTTTGCAGCATTCTGGTTACGCCCAGCGTGCCGGGAACGGTGGTGTTCAGGAGCATGTCCTCGGTCGTGGAGCGGTAGATGTCGAATTGGATGTAGACCCGGTTGCGAATAAGCCCCAGGTCGACCCCCGCATTATACTGGACCGACTTTTCCCAGCGCAGGTTGGGATTGCCGATGTTGTCCGGCGCCCAGCCCGCCGCGATCTGACCGTCGATCACGTAGGTTTTCTGGCCCATTTTGGTCTGGTAATTCCACAGGCCGATGTTGTTGTTGCCGGCAATACCCCAGCTGGCGCGCCACTTGAGCTCGCTGAGCCACTTGATCCCGCGCATGAACTTCTCGTCGCTCATCACCCAGCCGCCCGAAACCGACGGGAAACTTGCATACTGGTAGTTGGGGCCGAAGCGTGTCGATCCGTCGATGCGAAAGACCGCCTGCAGCAGATATTTGCGCTTGTAGTTGTAGCTGGCCCTCGACACGAAGGAGTTGAGGTGTTCGGGGTTGTCGTCATAACTGCCGCCGTTGACGATGCCTCCGTTGATGGAGGGCAGCGACATGGTGGCGAATTTGTAGGCCGAGGTCCTGGACACTTCGTTCTCGATGCTCTGCCAGGTTACGCCTCCCATCAGCGACAGTTTATGGTTGCCTAAACTCTTGTCCCACGTGAGGATGTTCTCGCTCATCCACATCCTGCGCCTTGCCGAGGTGAGCGAAGCGGAAGAGTCGGTGCGGGTCTTGCCTATCGACGAGGGGTACCATTCGCTCTGGGTCTGCGACCACAGCTCGATGCTGAACGAGGGTTTGAACGTGAGCCCCTTGGCAATGTTGAACAGCAGATAGGTGTTGCCGGTGGTGCGGAAAGCGTTCGCAAGGTTTTTGTATTCGCGCGCGATGAACACCGGATTGTCCTCGGACTTTTGCAGCGGCGATCCCGAGAGCGAACTGTCGGGAAATTTGCCCGTATCGGGGTCCACGCCCGCCACAATAGCGTTGGCGCTGGGTGCGAGGCTGTACTCGCTCAGCGAGAAGAAGCTGCCGTCGGGAAGATAGACCGGGAAGAAGGGATAATTGACCAGGGCGGTGCGGATGACGCCGTTCGAGCCGGGCCCTCCCTCGCGGGTCTTGCGGACGCCGGTGGACGAGGGGGCGATATTGAAACCCATCTTGAGCCACTTGCGGACGTTATAGTCGATGTTGGCGCGGAAAGTTGCGCGTTTCATACCCGTATAGATCACAACGCCCGGCTGGTCGAAATATTCGGCCGAGACGCGGTAGGTCAAATCCTTGACGCCGCCCGAAACCGAGATGTTGTATTTCTGCTGCACCGCGTTGTGGAATACGGCGTCCTGCCAGTCGGTGTTCAGCCCGGCATCGAAGGGATAATAGTCCTGGCTTTGGTTGGTGGTGTATCTGTAGCGGTCGGAGACCGATTTGTCGTTGAGCCACTCGAGCAGCTGGGGGGTGCTCATCACCTGAAACTTGCGGGCCGCCTGGGCGATGGTCGTGGTGGTGTTGACGCTCACCACGGGCGTGCCGGCCTTGCCCTTTTTGGTGGTGATGATGAAAACGCCGTTGGCGCCGCGCGAACCGTACACCGCGGTGGAAGCAGCATCCTTGAGTATCTGTATGCTCTCCACGTCGTCGGGGTTGATCGACGAAAGTCCTCCGTCATAGGGCACCCCGTCGACGACGAAAAGAGGCTGGGCTCCGGCGTTGACCGTACCCACGCCGCGCACCTCTATGTCGATGTCGCCGCCCGGCGTTGCGTCCGAGGTCTGGATGCGAACGCCCGGCGCAAGACCGGCGATGCTCTGTTCGATCGACGAACCGACAAAACCGCTGAGGTCCTCGGCATTGATCGAGGTGATGGCGGCGGTGATCTCGCGTTTGGTCTGCGATCCGTAGCCTATGGCGACCACCTCGTCGAGCATCATCACATCGCTTTCCATCTTCACGCTGATGTTGGACCCCGGCGCGGCCTGCATGTTGTTTGTCAGATAGCCCAAAAATGAGAATGACAGGTTGACGCTCTGTCCCCGGGTCGCGGGGGTGATCTGAAAGGTTCCGGTGCGGTCGGAGACCGAAGTGCGGTTCTGATCGGGAATGTTTACCACGACGCCCGGCAGGGGAGCGCCATTCTGGTCGGTGACCATGCCGGTGATCTCCTCCGGCGAGGCGGCCTGTCCCCAGCCCGCCAGCGGCGTGGCGATCAAAAGGCCACACAGCAGGCGCTGCGTCCAGCCACGCAACATTCTTCTTCTTGTAGATTTTCTTTTTCTCATAGGTATTGCGGTTTATAAATTTAAGTAATTGTCAGCCTGTTGTGGATTTAAAACGTTGGGTTTTTATAATCAAAAAATCCATCCCAAATCGCCCCACAGGGGCGAAATAACCCCGGCATTGAGCGAGGGGCGGTTCAAAAATTGTCGCAGGTCCGAGCGATCAGCGACGCCACTTGTTTGACGACGTTAGGCCCCAAGTGGGGACTAAAAGGAGGAGGTTTGGCGTCGCAGCGAGGACCAAGACAATTTAGCCCGACGCTCACCGCCGGGCGGTTTTTGTGCTACTTTTTGGCGGCAAACGACGCCAAGCCGAGCGCCATCCGAGCCCAGCTCGGAAATGGCCGAGGCGCGAAGGAGTAAGGCGAGCGTCTCTTTGCGAGCCAACAAGTAGCGAGGCCCCAGCGGCAAGCGGCTGAAAAGACATTGCATTTGGACCAAACATGCGGTCTATTGACTTGGCCTCCGTATTTTGTCTGCGCACAGACCGTAGGTTTGGTCATTGTCAAATGTCCATTGAATCCGCTACGCGCGGTGCGGTTCTTTTTTGTAAAAAGAACCAAACGACGCCAAGCCGAGAGCCATCGGGCTCGCCCGAAATGGCCGAGGCGCGAAGGAGTAAGGCGAGCGTCTTTTTGCGAGCCAACAATCGCCGCCTGAGCTGTGGGGCTACATTGAGGTTGCTTAGACTTCTCCGCCGAAGTCTAAGCAACCTCGGCGCTGTCGTTCGCTACTCCTCGGATTCCTTAACCCTCGTCGCTTAACGCTCGCGACCCACGCGCCTCGCTTTACGCCTCCTCGCAATGGCGGCGGCTCCGCGATTTTGAACAGTTGAGCGTGGCTTTATTTGACTATTTTAAACCAATGTTTAAAGTACGCAACAGGCGACGATCATAACTTCGGATCATCTGTTTCATTTTGTCTGTTCGGGCACGTCGGAGTCGACCGACCTCTGCCAGTCGTCCAGTTTTTGCCTGAGAGAGGCGGCTACCCCACGGTTGGTCCCGATCACATTGTTCTGCTCCGAAAGATCGACATCCAGATCGAAGAGCATCTGCTCGCTCTTTTTGTTTGGTCCGCGGCCCGTTTCGACCTCGACATATTTCCAACGCCCTTCGCGGGCCGCCTTCATGCCCCCGCTCCTCCAGAACAGGGTGCGGGCGGGCATCCTGTCGCCACGCAACGCCGGGACGAAGCTTAGCCCGTCGAGCGGTCTGTCGCCCGCCTCGAAACGCACCCCGGCCATGTCGAGCATGGTGGGGAAAATATCCATGGAGAGGATCGTCTGAGCGCTTCGACTCGAGGCTTTTATCGTCGAAGGCATACGGACGATGGCCGGCACCCTGTGTCCGCCCTCAAACAGGTCGCCCTTGGCGCCGCGCAGACCGCCTGCCGAGCCGGGAACCGTCGGGCCGTTGTCGGAGACGAAGATCACCAGCGTATTGCGGTCGATGCCCGTTTCCTTAAGAGCCTCCATCACCAGACCGATCCCCAGGTCGAGGCGTTCGATCATCTCTCTGTAACACTCTTCGCGGCTTTTGCCCGGCACATCGCCTGTTCCGGCCGATCCCCGTGTGCGTACCGGGGGGTCATCGGGCCCCTGATAGGGCGAGTGGGGACACCCGTGGGCGAGATAGAGGCAGAAAGGCTCCCCGGCGTTGCGACGTATGAAATCGACGCCCGAACGGTTGATAACATCGGTCAGGTAGCCTGCCGTTTGCTCCACCGAGTCGCGATGCCACCAGTCGTAACGCCCTTGCGAGTCGAGAAAAGCCTTGTAGTCGACGTTGCCGGACAGAAATCCGGTGAACTCGCCAAAACCGTGAACCGTGGCGGGATTATATTTGGCAAGGTAACCCAGATGCCACTTCCCAAACATGGCGGTGCGGTATCCGTTGGCCGACAACACCCGGGCAAAAGTTACCTCCTGGGGTTGCAGTCCCGAGCGGCGGTGTTTTTCCGAGGTGGTCAGCAGCACGCCTTCGAGCCCGGCGCGTTGCTGGTAACGGCCCGTAAGCAGGGCTGCGCGCGTCGGGGTGCTGACCGCGCCGTTCGAGTGGTAGTCCGAAAGCAACATGCCTTCGGCCGCCATTTGGTCGAGCGCCGGCGTGCGGATGGTTTTATTGCCAAAGCACCCTATGTCTCCATACCCCATGTCGTCGGCCATGATGATGACAAAATTCGGGAGCGGCACGGCGCTATCCTGCGCCCTGGGCCCGGTGCGTGGCTGAGCGGCTGCCATGGCTCCCGACAGCGCCATGCAACCCGAGAAGGAAAGGAGAGAGTAGAGATTTGTCATCCGGTTTATGCGTCGAAATTTTTATCAAAGATTATCTCTTTTTTCAAATCGACATAGCCCCCCAACGGCGAATGTAGTGGGGCGTAATACAAAAAACACGATAATTGGCTCTATAACAACACATATGATCAAACCCGGCCTACCCCCATAATGTAGTGCGCCTTTACGACCATGCCCGATGGGGTAAAACAGGGATTTCGGGACTTCACCCACTACACAGTTTTATGGAATTGCGGGCGCAAACAACTCATTACAAGCATAAACACGCCCGCAGGTCGCTACATTATCCTAAAAAAACCCGACCGCCGCAGGGCGAAACGACATGTCGGCCAGCCGGCCGGAGTATCCTGCGCGAGCTGGCCGACAAGCGACAACCACGGGCCGGCAACCACGCCGCGCCCCGAATTTTTAGAGTTTTCCGTCGAGCGCTCTGATCCAGAATCCGCCCACCACCGAGCGCGCCTTAAAAGCGACATGGGCGGGTTTGTCGGTATGGTACCAGTCCGACATGGGCACCCGGTCGGTGGTCTCGTTCATAAAGAGCCATAGCGGGTCGATGAATTTTTCAAAGGTCGGTCTGTCCCCGGCCAACATGGCGCTCCATACCGTCCAGTCGGCCTTGGTGTAGGCGCGGCGACTGTCCAGCGGCAGGCCATAGCGGTTCTGTCGCGCAAGATAACAGGCCACTTCGGCGCGAGCCACCGAATCGGGGAACAGTCCGAGACCCAGCATCTTGTCCCATACCAGATTGTACTTCTGGCTCCATGTTCCCGGACGGTCGAACGCCAGTCTGTAATGATCGCCGTCGAAAGCTATCGCGATCCATCGCGAGGCCATGTCGCGGGCGAGGGAATCATAGCGTTCGTGCACGGCAGGCTGCGAGAGCATCCTGGCCAGGCGGGCATAGCACGCCACCCCTGTGATGGCTTTTAGCGACAGGTTGGCGTTATGGGCCAAATGGCCTGCGAAGTCATCGGTACAGAGCTGACTCTCCGGGTCGAGCCCGTTCGCAGCAAGATAATCGGCCCACACGGTCAGTGTCGGCCAGTGTTTGCGTGCATAGGAGGCATCGCCCTCCACGGCTGCGATGAGGGCCGTGAGGATAAGCATGTTGCCCGCCTCCTCCACCGGCATGTCTAACGAATAGGTCTGTCCGTCGGCCAGCGGGTAGGTGCCGACATCGTGCGCGGGGAAAGGCTTGCTCCAGCGGCCGCTCTCGCTGTAATGAAATATGTGGTTGAGCAGGCCCCTGGCCAGCTTGGGATTGTAACGCAAAAAGAGCGGAGCCGAAGGGTAGCTTATGTCGACCGTGCCGATCGACCCGTTGCTGTTGTTCTCCTTTGAGAGGAAAAGCAGCTCGCCCTCTGGCGATTCGACCAGCTTGTGGGCCGCCACGGCCTGACGATAGGCCAGAGCGCAGAGTTCGGCATATTTTTGCCCTCCTGCGCGGGCGCACTCCTCCATCATCGCGTCGTCGAAACGCTCACATTCACCGATCAGACGCGGGTACTCCTTTTGCGCCTGTCGCAACACGGCGTCGATGGTGCGATCGCCGCGGCGATTCCACCATGGACGCAGCTCGACGCCGAAATAGCGTACCGAACGAATATCGTCGTAGGCGAGCATCACCATGCCCGAGGCGTTTTTCGCTTTGCCGAGATTTTGAGAGATGAACAGCGACGCCCCCTTTTCGGCGTCGAGCTTTTGCGGCAGAGCCCCCTTTTCGGCGAACGCGCGCCGCAGGACAACCTGTTCGCCGATCGCCCCCTGTGCGCCGGAGCGGGCGCATGCCATATAAAAATATCCCCAGTCTATACGCGTGTTGTCGCCGGAACGGCCGAGGACTTTCTGTGAAACGCTCCCTGTGCGAAGAGACAGAAGGCCGTCCCGGCAATACCCCTCGGCCAGCGTTTGCTGACCGCGACGATCGATGGCCCATTGCGGTCCGGCCTCGAAAAATATCTGAACGTCGTGCTTTTTGCCGTCGAGCGAACGCACGTCGTAGCTGACGTAATTGACCGGTCGCGAGATCATTTCGAGATCTCCGGGCAGCAGGGGGGCGGTAAAAACGAGGCTCATCTCCACCGGGCCGCATCCGAAGAGGTAGTGAGTGCGGGTGGCCTGAACATCGACGGAAAGCTGCTGCGCCGTAGTGGAGAAAAGAGGAGCCGACGCGGCTTCGGCATAAAGCCCCAGATCGAGGTAAGCCTCCCCGCCCGTGTTGCGGCAATGTGCCGCCAGAAGGATCTTGCCTCCTGCCACCCTGTCCGTAAGCTCTTGCGGAAGGGGCAGGCGTATCTCCTTCCCTCCCATAAAGCGTTGCCTTACCAGTTCGGTCCCGTCAGCATATATCTCCACAATGTCGTCGTGAACATACTTCAAAAAGACGCTCTTTCCCCTGTATTCGACCGGGATAGACACATATCGGCGCACCCATACATCATCCGAAGTCCACGCGGTGCCCACATTGCCCGTCCCGGGAGTGCCGAACGCTCCCATGCCCTGCGCCCACCCCTTGTCGTCGAAGCCGGGGCGCTCCCATCCCCTGCCCGGAGGCGAGAAAGTATAGCTGCCGCGCCACTCCCTCTCGAAAGCCATGGGGTCGATCGGGGTGTCCTCCACAGTCTCTTTGCCCATGAAGCGATAGCAGACCCCGTCCACTCTCAATACCCCCACCAGCGGGAACTCCGTGTCGGTCCAGTGCCTCACCGGACCGTCGTAAAGATTGTCGGTCATCGACCATGCGCTGGTGTATGGGTCTATCGTAACCAGCGGATAGGCCGGTGCGCGCAGGCTGTTCTTCACATGTGCGCCCTGCGCCGTGCACACTGCGCCGCTCAGGACAAAAAGAATCACGAAAAGGATGATTTTTCTCATTTCAAAAGGCTATAAGTTATGATTCGTTGTGCGTTTAAATGGTTGGGTTAAAACAGTCATATCGAGTTTGAAATCCTTTTTGGTTGCGTTTGGCGGCCCGCAGACGGCGGTGGGCTGCTACGAGCATAAACGAGTGCTGCAGCCCTCCGCGTGGGGCGGCTGCGGGCTGCCGGCCTTGCCGAGCAAGGCCGAACCACATGCAACGTCTTACGATAGACCTTAAGTTTGGCCACAGTCAAAAGCCTGCCGAAGACCGCTATGCGCGGGAAGAGATTCGCTATGTATAAGAAAACCCAACGCTTAAATGCACAACGGGCAAATTATGGCAAAAAATCTATTTGCGGCCCGGGGAGGGTTCCACCAGCGTCTTGTCGGCCCACTGCCCGTAGAGAGCGGTCATCGAAGCCACCCTCTCGGGTTGAGCCGCCGCCATGTCGTGCATCTCGGAGGGGTCGTTTTTAAGGTCATACAGTTCCCAGCGGGCATCGCCGCCCTGACGGACGATCTTCCAGCCGTCGCGGGTGATAAATGCGCTCTGACGAAAGTGCTCGAAGCCCAGGCAGTCGTGACCACGACGGACGCCGGTGGCAAAAACGGGCGCCAGGCTCCTGCCCTCGAGCGGTATGATGGCATTGCCCGCATAAACTTCGGGATAATCGGCCCCCGCAAGATCGACGCACGTGGCCATTATATCCATCACATGGCCCATCTGCGAGGTAACCCTGCCCCGCATCTTTTTGGAGATGCCGTCGGGCCAGTGGGCTATCATGGGGGTGCAGATGCCGCCGTTGAACGACTTGGCCTTCCAGAAGCGGAACGGGGTGTTGGCCACATTGGCCCAGCGCGCCCCTATCGAGGCGAACACGGTTTCGGGGCCGGGCATGGCCTCCTTTTTTCGGGGATAAACGATCGGTTCGCCGTCGCGGGTCATGTCGGGACGGTCGTTGTCGCCCGGCGAGTAGTCCTGGCAATTCTCGTTGCTGCAACCGTTGTCCGACAGAAAGAGTATCAGCGTGCGGTCCAGCTGTCCATTGCGCCTCAGCGCCTCGGTCAGCTCGCCTATCCCCTGATCCATACGGTAGACCATGGCGGCATGAACGGCCATCGCCCGGGCATCCCACTCCGATGTGGGGTTGTCGTCCCAGCTGTCGTTGAACTGGCGTTGCGAAAGAAAGTTGTCTGCGCCGGGAAATATGCCGAGCTTGCGGATGCGTTCGTAGCGGGCGTTGCGCACAGCCTCCCAGCCAGCCTTGTAGCTATTCTCATAGCGGGCAATATCTTCGGGCAGAGCATGCAGGGGCCAGTGCGGCGCGGTGTAGGACAGATAGAGAAAGAAAGGCTTGTCCCCTTTGGCATAACGGTCGACATAACTTACCGCCTTGTCGGAAAGCGCCCGGGTGATATAGTAGCCCTTGGGCACCTGCTGCACCGGGGTTTCGCCCTCGACCAGACTGAAGGGGTCGAAATAGTCGGCCACACCGTATATTATACCATAAAAATCGTCGAATCCGCGCTGTGTGGGATAGTTTTCCGGCGGGGCGAAAAGCGGCCGGTAAAGTTGATGGGCCAGCCATTGGCGTTGCTCCTCATGTGGAAGCAGGGGCGTCTCGGCCACATGCCATTTGCCCACCATGCCGGTGTTGTAACCGGCCTGCCGCAACACCTCGGCTATGGTTACCGCATTGTGCGAAAGCGTTCCGCGGTAGCCCGGCAGATGCTCGTCGAATGTCATGCGGCCGATGCCTGCCTGATGCTGGTAGAGGCCTGTGAGCAGCGACGCGCGGGTGGGACAACTGCGCCCCGCGTTGAAAAAGCTGTTGAAGCGAATCCCTCCCCGGGCCAGAGCGTCGAGGTTGGGCGTTTCGATCTCGCCCCCGTAACACCCCGGATCGGAATAGCCCAGATCGTCGGCCAGGATCACGATGATATTGGGGCGGGGATCTTTATTGGCCGATTTGAGGCTGCGCTCGGGAGCTGCTGCTGCGACCGTGGGCAAGAGGGCGCAAAACGCCACTCTCAGGCCCTGATTCGTCGTGATCTTATTCATCGTCTCAGATTGTTTGCATGAACAGCGCTGTCTGTTTCCACTCTTTGTCCGTGGTCTCGTTGGTTTGTTTTTCGCCGGGGGTCGAACGCCCGTCCAGAATATATCGCCTCATCTTTGCGCTCAGCCTTTCGACGATGCCGGGATGCTCGCCCACAAGGTTGCGCGTCTCCTCGGGATTGTCCTTCAGATTGTAGAGCTGCATCTTGGGCTGGGTGGCGATATAATCCCTGTCGCGCGGAAGAGAAGGGTACCCCCAGCCGCCCGACCCGGCGCAGAAGATCAGTTTCCAGTCGCCCTCGCGGATCGAGAAACTGCCGTCGCCCGACGAAAACACCGCATCCTCACGAGCCGGGGCGCCCTTGCCCTTGAGCAGCGGCCAGAAACTGTAGCTGTCCTCGCCCTCGCTCTGAGACATCCTGTGCCCCGCCATATCGGCAAGTGTTGCATAGAGATCGATGAGCGAAACGAGCCCTTTTTCGGTTCGGTGTTTGACCTTTTTGCCCCACGTCAGGATCAGCGGGATGCGGTGGCCTCCTTCGTAAATATCCGATTTGAAACCGCGGTAGATATAGCTCGGATAGTGTCCCTTGCGTTCCATTTCATTGACGCCCGCGCCGGGGTAGCAACCATTGTCGGAGGTGAACACCACGATGGTGTTGTCATATTGCCCGCTCTTTTTCAGAGCGGCGACGATCTGCCCCACCATGTTGTCGAGCATCATCACAAAGTCGCCGTACTGGATCAGCCTCGATTTGCCCTGCCACTCCGGGGTTGGAAGTATCGGGGTATGGGGAGCGGTGAGGGGAACGTAAAGGAAGAAAGGCTTGCCGCTGCCCTTCTGCCCTTTGATATATTCTATCGCCTTGGCTGTCAGATCGGGAAGCACGTCGATGGGCTCGAAGTCGGGAGCCTGGGGCCCCGGACGCAACAGTTTGTAGGCTTTGCCTTCCGGGGCGGTGCGGTCGGGTATGGAGGTGGCCCTGTCGTTCTCCACCCAGACGTAGGGAGGCATGTCGAGCGAGCCCGCCGTGCCGTAGAAATAGTCGAACCCGCGGGTGGTGGGCCCTTCGGTTATGGGTAAAGAGTAATCGACATCTTTGTTGCCGCCTTCGCGGTAAGTCCAGTTCCAGCCCAGATGCCATTTGCCTATGCAGGCGGTGGCATAGCCGCAGGCGGAGAGCATCGATGCGACGGTCGGACGTCCGGCGGCGATCAGCGGCGCGGAGAAACCGTTGAGCACGCCCTCTTTGAGAGCGGTGCGGAAACAGTATCGCCCTGTAAGTATGCCATAGCGGGAGGGGGTGCTGAGCGCCGAGGCCGCGTGGGCGTCGGTGAAGACTATCCCCGAGCGGCACATGGCGTCCAGCTCGGGAGTCTCGATCCTGGATCGCGGATTGATCCCCGAGACGTCGCCTATGCCCAGATCGTCGGCCAGAATGAAAACCACGTTGGGTTTTTGCGCCTTCGCCCCCAGCAGAGAGAGCATGGCCGCTGAGGAGAGTATGGTTCTGACGGGCAGTGTCGGCATGGCGTTCGAGTGTTTTTAGTGATTGATAAAATTACGTTTTTTTTCGTTTTGTCGACCCATTGTCCCGACTAATGTAGTTACAAAAAAATCCCCCGGGCAATCATAATGCTGAAAATTAGGCCAATACATCCATGCCGGCGAAGAGTGATTGTAGCGGCGCACAAACGGGCATGAAGTCTGCAGAAAGAGATACCCGGAGCCGCATGTGGGACGCGCGACGCCCGGGATGCGCTACATTTTTATCCCGGCAACGGATCACATATAGCACGCCATCAAATCGTTACATTTCAAAAACACTCCGATCAGCTACAATAGCTTTTTCAACGCGGGGCGC
>BNXD01000020.1 GCA_025999315.1 Bacteroidia bacterium
GCCTTCCTCGCGCTACCTCGGCCGTAGCCCGCAAGCGGTCTGCGGCCCTCGCAACGCTGCTCGGTTCTCCTCCTTGCGAGGCATAGCCCGCGAGCGGTCTCTGCTCTCGCTTCGAGCGTCGATTCGCACCTCGGCAGAGTTCCCGCTTTGTGCATTTAAAGGCTGGCTAAAAAGCGTTATTTCTGAGATTGAGGTCTTATCGGCAGACGGCGGAAGGCTGCCATGTGAACGTGCCTCGATGCCGTCAGACGAGGGCGCACAAACAATGGGCGAGGGAGTCGAAAAAAAGACTACCCCGCCTCTCTCTAAAACCTGCGCGGCGTCTAAATCAACTCCAGCGCCTGGTCCACCGTCAGGCAGTTCTCCAACAGAAATTCGCCGCTGGCCGTGCGGCAAAGCGAGGCGAGGTAGGCTCCGCTGGCGAGCTTCTCGCCCAGTTCGCGGGCGATGGAGCGGATGTAGGTCCCCTTGCTGCACTGGATGCGCACCCTGACCCTCGGATGGTCGTACTCCTCGACGCTCATCGAGTAGATGGTGATCATCGCCTGGCGCATCTTCACCTGACTGCCCTCGCGGGCATATTCGTAGGCCCGGCGACCCTCGATCATCTTGGCCGAGTAGACGGGCGGCTCCTGCAGCCGCTCGCCGCACAACTCCTCCAGCGCCCGTTCGATGGCCTCCCCGGTGATATGCTCATGGGGGTAGGTTGCGTCGACGGGATGCTCCATATCGTAGCTCGGAGTTGTCGCCCCCAGCACAATGTCGGCAACATACTCCTTGCGCTCGGCCTGCAGCTCCTCCACCCGCCGCGTAGCCGCCCTGCCGACGCACACCAGCAACACCCCCGTCGCCAGTGGATCGAGCGTACCGGCATGGCCCACCTTGACCGTCCGGTGGCCCCGCTTGCGCAGACGGAACTTCACCTTGCGGACCACATCCGACGAGGTCCACCCCACAGGCTTGTCCACCGCCATCACAAAACCTCCCTCGCAGTCGATCTCCCCGGCGAATGTTCTATCTATTTTCTGCATGATTTTCTATTGTGTTATACATTTATGCCGCTTCCTTTCTCGCAACTCGGCCTTGCCGGGCAAGGCCGGCAGCCCGCAGCCGCCCCCGCGGAGGGCTGCAGCCCTCTGTTTTGTGCGCCCTCGCCTTACGGCATCGGGATCAATGTCTGCAGGGCAGCCCCCGCCGGTCGCGGGCTGCTTTAATCGCACCGATTATTTACACGGACCTCCGGCAAACCCAAACGAGGCATCTCAAAGATCGAGACACCCCGTTTGGAAAAATTTGGGAGCAGAACAGTGAGTATAAATATATCCCCTTCCCGGTTAACTGCAAACCTCCCTCGAACCGCTCTGTCAGAAAAACCTGTAGCTCAGCGTAACGGTGCCGCGCATATGGATCATCCCATAGTCGAGATATTTCTCGTTGGGCTTGAATATGTCGTTGAGCCCCATCGAGAATCGTCCCGACAGGGTGAGGTGCGACAGTATCCGGCGTTCATAGCCCACCAGCCATCCGGCATCCCAGTCGTTGATGGTGTCGCTGAAATCCTGATCGATGGGCGATGCGGGATTGACCACCGAAATTGCGCCGTTATCGGGGTTCACCACGTGCCCGTCGAGGGCCGAAGCCACGAATTTGCTCGAGGGGACATAGGCGTAGTATCCTCCGGCAAAAACCCTGTTGTGGTCGCTGATCCTGAATATGAAATAGAGCGGGGTCTCGAACGAGGTGAACGACATCGACGTTTTGGCGCGACCATAGAAGATGACATCCATCCCGTCGTCGCTGAATTTCTGGCCTCCGTTGAGGGTGATTATCGAGGCGTCCATGCCCACCGTCTTGTACGTGGCCTCGAGGACTACGCCCCAGCGAGGCAAAAAGTCATACTCGAGCGACATTCCCAGCGCGGGTGATATTTTGGGCACGACATTCATCTTGTCGCCCTTGCTTATGGCGTCCGACAGGGGCCACGGTATTGCGCCGCCCAAATCGAGGCCGGTGTGGATGCCCAGGTGCCATTTGCAGGCTTTTTTGGTGGTTTTGCTGTCCGAAACGGCCTTCGCACCTGTCATGTTATCCTCACCTGAAACCGCCCTCTCCGAAACCGTCGCAGTCGGTGCAGGCCCGGCTTTTTCTTTTTTGAGGGCATGGTAGACTGTCGCAGCAGGCCCCGGATCGACCGTCTCAACCTCGGTGGTGGACGCTCCGGTGGACGCCTCAGTGGAGACCCCGGTGGACGCTCCTGTGGAGACAGGCGCGGGAGCGTCGTCGGCGATCGCCTCCACAGGCGCAGCCTGCGACGGCATCACATCGTTGTCGGGCGCAGACGCAGACGCGGGCGCGGGCCTGCCGACGGGCGCGACGGCGTATTGCGGCCCGGCATTGGCATTTGCCGCGCGGGGAGCTGGCGTCGCCGCATATATTGCAGGTTCTTGCGCAACTGCGTCTTCTTCGCCCGCCGACGCTGCCGACGCTGACAACGCCGCTGACGATGCGTCGCCATTGCCGACAGAGGCGATCTCATCAGAATTCTGGTCGCCCGCCTGGTCCGGGGTGCTGGCCGCGCACGACACGACGGACAGAGTGAACCAGAGGGGCAACCATTTTGCCGTCATTTTCATGCTATTCATATACTATTCTTATATTGTCGACCTTCAGTGTGCTGCCCGCCTTACCTATGAAGTAGTCGCCATAACACGACGAGGAGCAGACCACCGCCAGGTGGGTGTACGCGACATTGCCGTTGACCGGGATAAAGAGATCGGACACCCACTGTCCGTCGGGCAATTGGGTTACGGGCTGTCCGTAGCTGGTGGAGGTATTGGTCCCCACCAGCACTTTCCCCTCGGCGGCCAGAGTGGCCGTGTTGTCGGGATGAAACCCTCCCGAGGCAGGCGGAGCGCTGCCGGGGCGGGTGCCGTGGTAGACATATGTGCCGTTGCCGTTCCAGTTGATCAGGCTCACGACTATCGATCCCCAGTCGGCGTTGGCTTCGCCGGGGTGGTAGTTGACGTCGAGCATGATGCCCTTGATGGTAGCCGTAGTCTGCCACGGCACCCCGAAGAAGGTGAGTCGCACGGGGTCGCTCGCGCCGTAGGATATGGCATTGGCGGTGTCGAACCATCCGACAAAGAACGAGCCTGCCGCAAGCCCTACCAGTATCACGTTGGCAGACTTCATCTCGGGGCACAGGTCGCCCGCCGCGCCCGACTTTCCGGCCACCGGGTTGATGTTGGTGGTGAAGCTGTTGTTGGAGTTGGCCCAGTAGTTGGCCGGCAGGGGCGAGGTGCCGTTCCACGAATTGAGATTCCAGTTGCGCAGCTGGGGACGATAGTCGAGGCGTATATACCACGTCCTGTTCTGCCCCTTGCTGGAGGTTACGACCACCTGTTTGACCTGTTTGCAGTTGTCGAAGCGCAGTGTACCGCGGTCGGCAATGGAGGCCGTGGCGTTTTCGGTGATCTCCATGTCGCGATACTCGACATCGAGCGGGAACGGCGCATCGAGGCTCGTTACGGGGATGGTTATGCCGCCCGTTTCGGCGTCGATGATCACATTGCCGTTGGTGGTGAAGCCCGGGGGCAGGTTGGCTATCTTCAACTCAAGAATATCCGATCCGTCCACCTGTTCGGGAGCGTCGAGCCTGACGGTGTAGGTGCGGCTGTTGGCCCGGTCCTCGGAGGTTACCGTCACCTGCTGCGTCGAGGTGGGGGTGTCGAAGACCAGCGGGTCGTTGCCATAGTTCTGAGAGAGGATGGAGGCCCCGGGCGACATGTTGCAGGCGGGGAATATGCGCATCGGATAGCATCCGTCGTCCTTGGCGAGGGCGATGACGATCTCGCTCTGCGCATCGTCGACCGTTACGGGGTTGGCCGTGAAGAGGGTGTAGTTGGGGATCACTTTGGCAATGGTCATCCCCGAGATGTCGCATCCCGAACGGGGGGCGATAGCGCTGTTTGTCGATTTGAGCACGATCTCCCATTCCGACACCGTACCGTCGTCGGAGGTCACCGAGAATGTTCTGCGCATCCCGTTCATGAGGGCTGACGCCTGATTGGCTCCCGTTGCGGCAAGATCGATGGTCCACGGCAAAGAAGGCATGGTGTGAGAGGCCGTGTTGCTGCTGAAAGTGCATCCCTCGATCCTGATCGTTACCCGCCACCATGCCGAGTTGGCCGAGCCGGTTATGGTGCCGGTGGCTTTGGCGTCATCCTGGAAAGAGTTGTAGATCAGATCGACTCTCTTTTCCGATGGATAGACATATGCCACGTTGCCCGACATGTTGAGCGACGATCCGTAAGAACGGCCAAGATCCAGGATTCCGCTCTTATATTGTATGGTGTAAGAGGTGTGGGTATATGTCAGCCCCGTAAGATAAGCCTCCTCGCCGCGCTGTGCGGGGAGCGGGGTGAATTCCTTGACGGCGATGCTCCATTTGCGGGCCTTGTACTCGTCCGAATCGAGCAGCCAGAACTCTTTCACGTCATTCCATCCGGCGAACACCAGCGTCGTGTCGCGCTCCATGTCTATCAAATCCACCATGCCTCTGGCCGGATATTTGACATTGATGCTGACCGGCCATGCGTCCGGAGCAGAGATCATGGCCGTGATGGCGTAACGGTCGTTCTCGACCATCGTCTCGTCGATCACCACGGGGCTCTGTCCCCCGGTCGGCTCCGCGGTCAGTTTGAGCTGCTTGCCCTCCACGACGGTGTTTTTCGACACGGCGGCAGCCGTGCCCGTCGGCAGGGAGGCGCAGCTTTTGAGGGCGATCTTCCACTCCCGCTCCAGGCCGCTCTGCGACAGCACGATCAGAGTATATATGGCGTCGGCGTCCGTGAATCGGAGCGTGGTGCGACCGTTCTGGAACGCGATGGCTTTCGAGCGGTCGTCGCCCTCCCAGATGGCGCCGAACCCCGAGCCCTCGGCGACCTGAAACTCGGGCACGATGGTCACCGGCCACTGCAGATCGACACCCAGCAGCTCGATACCCGTGTTGGAGTCCACCCTGTGAACCACCGGCGAGAGCACCGTCGCCTCGGGCGAACGCAGCGAGTAGCTCACCCTGTCGAGGATATAGTTGTTCTCGCTCAGCGGCATCTCCCTCGGGCGGATGGTGTAGGCCCGGGTCGTGCCGCTGGCGGCCACTATGAAGAACTGCAACTCCGAGTCGATGTCGTCCAGAGTGAGCTCCTGCGAGAAATCGAGCCCCTTGATGTGGCTTATGCCGGCCGGTACGCCCACCGAAGCCCTCAAGTGCATCGGAAAGTCGTACTTGCCATACAGAATGGGGATGTAGATGTTGTCGCCCTCGATGACGGCATCGTCGATGACTATCTTCTGCGGCTGGTGGTATTCGATCTTGAACGAAGTGATTCGATTCTCCTGCGTTATATTGTCGAGTTTGGCGCACGAGAACAGCATGGCCGGGAGCATCATACAAAGAAAAAGCCGTGTTTTCATGACATTATTGATTTAGTCGCCGTTTGACGATCATTCGTACAAAAATACTATAGTTTTTACGATAAAATCACAAAAATATGCGGAAAAATGTCGAAAACGGGCCGCTGAGCGTTTGTGAGGTTGATTTCCACCCATCACAAAAGACTTGTCTTTTTGCTGATCCCGATCGCCCCGCAGGGGCGAAGCAACCCCGGCATTGAGCGAGGGGCGGTTCAAAAATTGTCGCAGGTCCGAGCGCCCGGCGACGCCACCTGTTTGACGACGTTAGGCCCCGCGAGGGGACTAAAAGGAGGAGGTTTGGCGTCGCAGCGAGGAGCAAGACAATTTAGCCCGTCGCTCACCGCCGGGCGGTTTTTCGCTCTTTTTGCCGTACAACGACAAACCGAGCGCAGAGTCGAGCTTGCTCTAACTCTCTGCCGAACGACAAGGAGAAAGGCGGGCGTTTCTTTGCGAGCCAACAAGTGGCGAGGCCCCAGCAGCAAGCGGCTGAAAAGACCTTGAATTTGGACCAAACATGCGGTCTATTGACTTAACCTCCGTATTTTGCCTGCGCACAGACCGTAGGTTTGGCCTTTGTCGAAGGTCTACTGAGACCGCTGCGCGCGGGGCGGCTCTTTTTTAGAAAAAGAGCCAAAAATCGCCGCCTGTGCTGCGGGGCTACTCGGCGCTGTCGCTCACTACTCCTCGGGTTCCTTAACCCTCGTCGTTTGACGCTCGCGACTGCCGCGCCTCGCTTTACGCCTCCTCGCAATGGCGGCCGGGCTTCGCGCTTTTTGAACACTCTTTCGATCTTCATCGCCGCGTAGCGGCGAAACATCCCCGGCATTGAGCCGAGGCGTTAAGCGAGCGGAGGGAATTGAGCGCCCGGCGACGCCACTTGTTTGACGACGTTAGGCCCTGAAGGGGACTAAAAGTCGGAGATTTGGCGTCGTAGCTCAATTTTCTCCAAGCGAGTAGCTGAGGCGAACAGCCGGGCGGTTTTTGTGCTACTTTTTGCCGCCAAAAAGTAGCGAGGCCCCAGCGGCAAGCGGCTGAAAAGACCTTGCATTTGGACCAAACATGCGGTCTATTGACTTGGCCTCCGTATTTTGCCTGCGCACAGACCGTAGGTTTGGTCATTGTCAAAGGTCCATTGAATCCGCTACGCGCGGGGCGGCTCTTTTTTGTAAAAAGAACCAAACGACGCCAAGCCGAGAGCCATCGGGCTCGCCCGAAATGGCCGAGGCGCGAAGGAGTAAGGCGAGCGTCTTTTTGCGAGCCAACAATCGCCGCCTGTGCTGCGGGGCTACTCGGCGCTGTCGCTCACTACTCCTCGGGTTCCTTAACCCTCGTCGCTTGACGCTCGCGACTGCCGCGCCTCGCTTTACGCCTCTTCGCAATGGCGGCCGGGCTTCGCGCTTTTTGAACACTCTTTCGATCTTCATCGCCCCACAGGGGCGAAATAACCCCGGCATTGAGCCGAGGCGTTAAGCGAGCGGAGGAAATTGAGCGTCAAGCGACGCCACTTGTTTGACGACGTTAGGCCCTGAAGGGGACTAAAAGGAGGAGATTTGGCGTCGTAGCTCAATTTTCTCCAGGCGAGTAGCCGAGGCGAACAGCCGGGTGTTTTTGGTTACTTTTTATAAAAAAGTAACCGCCCCGCGCGCAGCGGTACTCAATATGCCACGAAACATGAACTAAACTTAAGGTCTGGTTCTGACAAAATACGAATGTCAAGTCAATAGACCGCATGTTTGGTTCAACTTCATGGTCTTTCCAGCCGCTGCGCTGGAGCCTCGCTACTTGTTGCCGCCAAAAAGTGGCACAAAAACCGCCCGGCGGTGAGCGACGGGCTAAATTGTCTTGCTCCTCGCTGCGACGCCAAAACTTTGGCTCGCAAAAAGACGCTCGCCTTACTCCTCGTTGGCTTCGCCTTTCTCCTTCGCGCCTCGGCCATTACCGAGCGAGCTCGGATGGCGCTCGGCTTGGCGTCGTTTGGTCCTTTTTATAAAAAAGGACCGCCCCGCGCGTAGCGGACTCAAAAGGCCTTTGACAACGGACAAACTTAAGATTAAGGCAAAGCGCTGACTGTTTTTCGGCCTCGAAGAGGCCGGCGGCCCGGAGCCACCCCGGGCTACGGGCTGCAACCATTTGTTGTGGCACCCTCGCCTTACGGCATCGGGGTCAGCCTTTTGCGGCAGCCCTTCGCTGGCTCCGAGCCACAACCAACGACAAACCGAGCGCAGAGTCGAGCTCGCTCGAAAACTCTGCCGAGGTGCGAATCGACGAACAAAGCGGGAGCAGAAGCTGCTTGCAGACTATGCCCCGCAAGGAGGAGAAAGACAGGCGTCTTTTTGCCTGCCAACATCCCCTTTGTTGTCGCACCCTCGCCTGCGGCATCGGGATCAGCCTTTTCGAGGCATCCCCCGCCGCCTGCGGGCCGCCTTGACCGCGCCAACTCTTCGCTTGAGATGACTATGAATGCGGCAGCCATCCCCTATATTTTCCCGCCTCCGAGCGGAGTGGGGACGGCGCGGCTCATGTCGAAATCGCCCCATCGCTCCTCGATCGTCCCGAGGGTCTCCAGCAGGCGGTCGACCTCGGTGAGAGTAACCAGTTGCAGGCGGGTGGCGCGGAAGTCGGGCAGCCCCTTGAAGTAGTTTGACATATGACGCCTCATCTCGAGTATGCCCACCACGGGACCCTTGACCTCCACCGACTTGAGCAGGTGTTCGCGGGCGATGGCCACACGCCGGGCCACTGTGGGCTGGGGCAGAAACTCGCCCGTGTCGAGAAAGTGGCGCACCTCGCCGAATATCCACGGCCGGCCGTAGGTGGCCCGGCCTATCATCACCCCGTCGACGCCCCAGCGGTCGAAGGCTTCGGCGGCGGCCTGGGGCGACGAGACATCGCCGTTGCCGATGATGGGGATGCGGATGCGGGGGTTGTTCTTCACCTCGCCGATGAGGGTCCAGTCGGCTGCGCCGCGGTACATCTGGGCGCGTGTGCGGCCGTGAATGGTCAGGGCGCTGATGCCCGCATCCTGAAGACGTTCGGCGATCTGCACGATGTTTTTGCTCTCCTCGTCCCAGCCCAGGCGCGTTTTGACCGTTACGGGCAGCCTGACGGCGTCGACGATTCGCCGTGTCATCTCCACCATCAGCGGCACGTCGCGCATCATGCCACTGCCGGCGCCCCGGGCGGCGATCTTTTTCATCGGGCAGCCGAAGTTGATGTCTATCACATCGGGACGCGCCCTCTCGGCCATGATCGCCGCCTCGACCATCGGCTCGATCAGGTGGCCGTAGAGCTGAATGGCCACGGGACGCTCCTGCTCGTCGATGCGCAACTTGGCCAGCGAGCCCGCCGCGTCGCGGATCAGGCCGTCCGAGGAGATAAACTCGGTGCAAACCATGTCGGCGCCGAATTTTTTGCACATGTAGCGGAACGAAGGATCGGTAACATCCTCCATCGGGGCGAGCAGCAGGGGTTTTTCTCCCAGGTCGACAGGTCCTATGTGCATCGGGTGGCGTAATTTGCCCCAAAAATAGTTATATTTGCCCGCAAATCCAATCCGATGACAAATACCGAAGAGTTTCTCTCATGCCGGATCGCCCGCGCCGTCGAGGCGTTGTTCGGCCAGGTGGACCGGGGCGCCATACAGGTGCAACGAACGCGCAAGGAGTTCGAGGGCGATTATACGCTGGTGGTCTTTCCGTTGCTGCGCCTCACCCGCAAGGGGCCCGAGGAGAGCGCCCGTCTTATCGGCGAGCGTCTGGCGGCCGACACGAAAGAGGTGGCGGGTTTCAACGTCATCAAGGGCTTTCTGAACATCAGCCTCGCGGGCGAATACTGGGCCGCACGGTTCGGCGAGATCGTCAACTCGGCCGACTATGGCCGGGGCGCGCCCACCCACCGGACGCTGATGGTGGAGTACTCCTCGCCCAACACCAACAAACCTCTCCACCTGGGCCACATACGCAACAACCTGCTGGGCTACTCGGTGGCGCGGATACTCGAGGCGGCGGGCGAGACGGTCATCAAGGCCAATCTGGTCAACGATCGCGGCATACACATCTGCAAGAGCATGATAGCCTGGCAGCTCTATGGCGGCGGCGAGACCCCTGCCTCGAGCGGAATGAAGGGCGACCATCTGGTGGGCAAATATTATGTCGAGTTCGACAAACACTACAAGGCCGAGGTGCGCCAGCTTGTCGCCTCGGGCATGGAGCAGGGTCAGGCGGAGCGCGAGGCCCCCATCATGCGGCAGGCGCAACAGATGCTCAGGCAGTGGGAAGAGGGCGAGGAGAAGGTGCGCGCCCTGTGGGAGAAGATGAACGGCTGGGTGTACGAGGGTTTCGAGCAGACCTACAAGGCGCTGGGGGTCGATTTCGACAAGATGTACTACGAATCGCAGACCTACCTTCTGGGCAAGTCGCTGGTGGAGGAGGGGCTCGCCAAAGGGGTGTTCTACCGTCGCGACGACGGGTCGGTGTGGATCGACCTGACCGCCGACGGCCTCGACGAGAAGTTGCTGCTGCGCTCGGACGGCACGTCGGTCTACATGACGCAGGACCTGGGGACGGCCTACCGCCGCTTTGCCGACAACCGTCTGGACGGCATCATATATGTTGTGGGCAACGAGCAGAACTATCACTTTCAGGTGCTCAAGCTGATCCTCGCCAAGCTGGGCTATCGCGAGTGGGCCGACAGCATCTTCCACCTCTCGTACGGCATGGTCGAGCTGCCCGAGGGCAAGATGAAATCGCGCGAGGGTACGGTGGTCGACGCCGACGACCTGATCGCCGGGATGATCGACACGGCGCGGACCACATCGCTCGAGCTGGGCAAGATGGAGGGCGCCACAGAGGCCGAGGCCGAAGAGGTGTCGCGCATGGTGGGGCTGGCGGCGTTGAAATATTTCATCCTGAAGGTCGACCCCCAGAAGACGATGCTTTTCGATCCGCGTGAGAGCATCGATTTCAACGGCAACACGGGGCCGTTCATCCAATACACCTGTGCGCGCATCCGCTCGTTGCTGCGCAAGGCCGACCGGGCGGGCATCACCCCCCCGGCAGAAGATGTATCCGGCTATCGGGCGATGGTCGGCCAGGAGGTGGAGCTTGTCAAACAGCTGTGCGAGCTTCCGGCGGTGATCGCCTCGGCAGCGGCGGACTACTCGCCCTCGACAGTGGCCGCCTGGGTCTACGAGCTGGCCCGCGCCTACAACGGCTACTACCACGACCACTCGATCCTGCGCGAGGAGGATGCCGCGGTGCGAGGGTTTCGGCTGCAGCTCTCCCGGCAGGTCGCCCGCGCCATAGAGACGGGGATGTCGCTGCTGGGCATCGAGCTTCCCGAGAGGATGTAACGGCGAGGGAGTGCGCGGTTTTTCGCCCGTCGGCGAATCACATATATAATTTTTTCATACTTTTGTCGTTTATAAGTAATCTGAAGTTATTATTGTCATGTTATTTGCCTTCTATGGTGAGATGGATTTTGTCTCCTCTCGAGGGAGTTTGGCGGGCCAAATGACTAAGAGAAAAGACAAAACAGGCTCGCCAGAGAGGGCAAAGAACTTGAAAAACTCAGAAAAACCGAAAAATTGAAGATTACTTAAAGCTAAATCACTATCCGAGAAAGCCGCAATGACAATAGACGATTTCGTGGTAAGGGTTGCCACCGAAGATGACACCAAATATGCCCTGCAGATTTGCAGTGAGATGGAGGAGTCGGCAAAGGCTCGTGGCACGGGTATAGCCAGACGCTCTCCCGAGTATATCATCTCGAAGATACGCCAGGGCAAGGCGGTCATCGCCACCCACAAGGACGGCACCTGGGCCGGGTTCAGCTACATCGAGTCGTGGGGCCACGACAACTATGTGGCCAACTCGGGGCTGATCATCAACCCGCAATTCCGCAAGCTCGGCCTGGCCAGAGCCATCAAGACCAAGACTTTCTTCCTGTCGCAGAAAAAGTTCCCCGGGGCCAAGCTCTTCGGGCTGACCACGGGGCTGGCCGTGATGAACATCAACAACGATCTGGGCTACCGTCCGGTAACCTACTCGGAGCTGACCGACGACGAGGAGTTCTGGAAAGGATGCCAGAGTTGCGTCAACTTCAACATACTCCAGAGCAAGGAGCATCGCAACTGCCTCTGCACAGCCATGCTCTTCGATCCGGCGGTCGACAAGGCCAAGGTGCAGGACACCGACGCATAGAAGCAGGGCAGGAGAGAGTTTTGCCGACCGGCCGATGCCGAGACGTACAAAACCGGAGGTTGTAATGATTGGATTTATTCGGGCTTCCGGGTTTCGGGGGCCCGATTTTTGTTAAAAAAAACGTACCTTTGCGGCAACTTAACAAAAAGTCGTATACATGAAAAAAGTCGTATTGGCGTTCAGCGGCGGATTGGATACGTCCTACTGCGCTGTCTATCTGTCCAAAGAGCTGGGACTGGAGGTTCACGCCGCTCTTGCCGACACGGGCGGATTCTCGCCCGAAGAGCTCAAGACCATCGAAAAACGGGCATACGCCCTTGGCGTGAAGAGTTTTGTGGCTCTCGACGTACGGGAGGAGTACTACCGCACCGCCGTTCGCTACATGATCTTCGGCAATGTGCTCAAGAACGGCTCATACCCCATATCGGTCAGTTCGGAGCGCATAGCCCAGGCTACGGCCATCGCCGGGTATGCCCGGGGACTGCAGGCCGATTATCTCTGCCACGGCAGCACCGGCGCAGGCAACGACCAGGTGCGTTTCGATATGGTGTTCAACATCATAGCTCCCGAGATAGAGGTGCTGGCCACCATCCGCGAGAAGCGGCTCAGCCGGGCCGAGGAGATCGAATACCTGCGCATGCACGGCGTCGATTTCGACTTCAAAAAGGCCGAATACTCGATCAATCAGGGCATCTGGGGCACGTCGATCGGCGGCAGGGAGACCCTCACCTCCAACCGCACCCTTCCCGAGGAGGCTTACCCGTCGCAACTCACCCAGAGCAAGCCGCGCAACGTCGCCCTAACCTTCGAGAAGGGCGAGCTGGTGGGCATCGACGGCGTACGGGCCCAAAACCCCATCGAGGCGATCCTGCAGCTGCAACGTCTGGCCGCCCCCTACGCCATCGGGCGCGACATGCACGTGGGCGACACCATCATCGGCATCAAAGGGCGCGTGGGCTTCGAGGCGGCCGCTCCGCTGGTCATCATCAAATCCCACCACATGCTCGAGAAACACACCCTCGGCAAATGGCAGTTGTTCTGGAAAGATCAGATCGCCGCCTTCTACGGCAACTACCTCCACGAAGGACAATACTACGACCCGGTCATGCGCGACATCGAGGCTTTCCTCGAGAGTTCGCAGCGCACGGTGAGCGGCGAGGTCTTTGTCGAATTGCACCCCTACCGCTTTGTCATCGTGGGCGTTACCAGCCCGCACGATCTGTTCAACACCAGCTTCGGCGCTTACGGCGAGACCATGAGCGACTGGAGCGCCGAAGATGTCAAGGGCTTCGGCAAGATCTTCGGCTACCAGAACAAAATGTACCACCTGATCAACAAGGACCTCGAAAAGAAATAGCTTGCCCTTTCGTGCGTTGGGGGTTTGCTTTCCCCGCTACGCGCGGGGCGCCAACTTTCTTTCAACAAAACTGGGCAAATAATTTTTAACTGTTCGGGTGCGGCGGCTTATGTAAAGATTGGCAAGTGGGCGGCGGGCGAAGCCAGGCAGCCTTTATTCTTGACAATTTGGGCTCGAAAGCTTGCTTTTGGAAGCCCCAAATTGTCAAGAGCAAAGCGCCGCACTAAAGTGCGGCCCGCCACTTGTTAATCCCTGCACCGACCAAAATCATGCGTGTGCGCAGTATCGCCGAAAAGGTTAGCTTCGCTGACTATCTGTCGAAAGCTCGGCAAAGTTCATGCAAGCATGACTCTGCCCTCACTCCTAAGATAATTCTGGTTCTCTTTTCCAAAAGAGAACAAAAAAATGAAAGAAATGAAGAAATTTTCAGCAGCGGTTATCGGAGGGGCGGGTTATACGGGTGGTGAGGCGATCAGGCTTTTGCTCAACCATCCGTCGGTGGAGCTGGCCTATGCGCACAGCAACTCCAATGCGGGCAACATGCTTTGCGAGGTTCATGCCGATCTGCTGGGCGACACCGCTATGCGCTTTACCGACCGTCTCGACTGGGGGGTCGACGCTCTGCTGCTGTGCGTGGGGCACGGCGATGCACGCAAGTTCCTCGCCGAGAACAAAGTGCCCGAGGGCGTCAGGGTTGTCGATCTGAGCCAGGATTTCCGGCTCAGGGAGAGCAGCGCTGTCGACGGACGGAGGTTTGTTTATGGCCTGCCGGAGATGAATCTGGAGCTCATTGCCGGGGCGCGCAATATTGCCAATCCGGGGTGTTTTGCCACCTGCCTGCAGCTTGGGTTGTTGCCGCTGGCGGCGGCGGGGCTGTTGCACGGGCAGATACACATCACCGCCACCACCGGCTCGACGGGCGCGGGACAGAAACCCTCGCCGACCTCCCATTTCAGCTGGCGCAACAACAACCTGTCGGTCTACAAGGCCTTTGAGCATCAGCACCTGCACGAGATCACGGAGAGCCTTCGCAGCCTGATGCCCGCCTTTGATGCCGCGATCAACTTCATCCCCTGCCGCGGCGACTTTCCGCGTGGCATCATGGCCTCGACGGTGGTCGACTGTGCGCTGTCGCAGCAGGAAGCGACGACGCTCTACGGGGAGTACTACCGCAACGCCGCCTTTACGCATGTCAGCGATCGCAACATCGACCTCAAACAGGTGGTGGGCACCAACAAATGTTTTGTCCACGTCGAAAAGCACGGCGATAAACTTCTGATACTAAGCATCATCGACAACCTGCTCAAAGGAGCCAGCGGCCAGGCGGTCCAGAACCTGAACATTATGCTCGGCCTCGATCAGCACGAAGGCCTCCGGCTCAAGTCGATCGTTTTCTGAGGCGTTTACCCGCACGCTCTCTTTTTTCGCTGCGCGGGCATGGCCATTGGTCGTCTGCTCGAAAAAAGAACCGAAAAGTAGAAAAATCTTCATGGCCGGTGAAACAAACCGGCTTTTTTTACGTATAATAATTGTTTTTTGTCGTTTTTCAGAAAATACCTTTACCAGATGAAATTATCGCAGTACGGATATGACTTCTCGCCCGAGATGTTGGCCAGGTATCCGACGGAAAATCGTGACGATTCACGGTTGTTGGTCCTGCATCGAGACACGGGCAAGATCGAACACAAAATATTCAAGGACATTATCGACCACTTCGAGCAGGACGATGTGTTCATCTACAACAATACCAAGGTGTTTCCCGCCCGCCTCTACGGCAACAAGGAGAAGACCGGCGCAGAGATCGAGATATTCCTGCTGCGCGAGCTCAACCGCGATCTGCGATTGTGGGACGTTTTGGTCGATCCGGCGCGCAAGATACGCATAGGCAACAAGCTCTATTTCGGCGACGACGACCTGCTGGTGGCCGAGGTGATCGACAACACCACCTCGAGGGGTCGGACGTTGCGTTTTCTGTTCGACGGCGATTACGATCAGTTCAAACAGACGCTCTACCGCATGGGCGAGACGCCTCTGCCCAAGTGGGTGCGCGAAAAGGTCGAGGAGTCGGACCGCGAACGCTATCAGACCATATACGCCAAACACGAAGGGGCGGTGGCCGCTCCTACGGCTGGATTGCACTTCAGCAAGCACCTGCTCAAAAGGCTGGAGATCAAGGGCGTCAAGACGGCCGAGATAACGCTTCATGTCGGACTGGGTTCGTTCCGCACGGTGGATGTCGACGATCTGACCAAGCACAAGATGGATTCGGAGCAGATAGTCATCGAGCAGCAGGCAGCCCATGAGGTCAACCTTGCCAAAGAGGCCATGCGTCGCGTTTGCGCCATCGGTACGACGGTGATGCGCACCATCGAGAGTTCGGTCTCCACCGAAGGCAGGCTCAAACCCATCGAAGGGTGGACCAACAAGTTCATCGTCTCGCCTTACGAATTCAAGGTGGCCGACAGCATGGTGAGCAACCTGCACCTGCCCTTCTCGACCCAGTTGATGATGGTGGCGGCCTTCGGAGGCCACGACCGGGTGATGAACGCCTACAAGGTGGCCCGGGAGGAGGGCTATCGCTTCGGCACCTACGGCGATGCGATGCTCATTCTGTAAGGGTCTGTGTGAAATTTCCCCGCTCTTTTCGTCGCTTTCCGCGGCAAATTTTGATTTTGGTTTTTATTTTTCGTACCTTTACACTGATATTGCACGCCGGACGGGCGTGGAGCGTCCTTTCGGAAGGGGGCGTTTCGAGTTCCGACCGGTCGAGTCCTGCACCCCCCAAAGCGGAAAGGCGCGGAAAGGTCGACGAGGCCTGGCCGGGGCTACACTAAAAACACACATAATTATATAGATTGTATAATTCTTATCTTATCAGCCGATTGCAGAATACCTCTACCCGATGAGTCAGCCCAAGATCCTCTTTGTTTGCCAGGAGATGACGCCATATCTGCCCGACTCGGCCATTGCTACCGGTTCGAGAGAGTTGTTGCATGCCGTCTATGAGCGGGGGTTCGAGGTGCGCACTTTCATGCCCAAGTACAACTGCATCAACGAACGCCGCAACCAGCTGCACGAGGTGATCAGGCTCTCGGGGATGAACCTCATTATCGGCAACAACGACCACCAGCTGGTGATCAAGGTGGCTTCGATACCATCGGTGCGCGCGCAGGTCTATTTTATCGACAACGACGACTATTTCTCGCGCAAAGCCACCACGATCGACCCTCAGGGCGAGCCATTTGCCGACAACGACGAGAGGGCGATATTTTTTGCCCGCGGGGTGGTCGAGACGGTCAAAAAACTGCGCTGGCAACCCGACTTCATACACTGTGTAGGGTGGTTCTCGGCTATTGTGCCCATCTATCTGCGCAGCGTTTTTGCCGACGATCCGATGTTCAGGGATGTGAAAGTGCTCCTTTCGCTCTATGACAACGGCTTTTCGGGCGCGCTGAACAGTGGTTTCCGTGCCAAGATGGAGGCGGAGGGCGTCGCGAGCGAAAGGCTCGAAACGCTGGACGATCCCACCTATGCCAATCTGATCGCCTGCGTGTTGCGCTCTGTGGACGGGGTGGTGCTCGAGGAGCCGATCGACCCGCAACTGGCACAGTTGGTGAAGGATTCGGGACGCATGATCATGGAGCGCAGCGGCGTCGAAAGAGAAGATTGGGACAAGTATAAGATTTTCTATGAGCAAGTGCAAAACATGGATTAGAGGGGCTGCCATGTCCCTTTTTTCGGCTATCTATATGGCGGGATGTGTCTCGGTCGACGATCAGCTGGGGTTGGACCTGGTGCCCGACGATCAGCAGGCCATAATTCTGATCGACACGCTGACCATCGGCATCGAGAGCTACCAGACGCTGCCCGACTCGATGGTCACCAGCAATCAGGGCTACATCATGTGCGGCATTATGGGCAGCGCCGACGCCGGAGCGACCACCGCTTCGGGGGGGATGCAGTTCCTGCCCGAGGACAAGGGGCTCACCTTCGGCTACAATCCGGTGATCGACTCGGTGTTCATGTCGCTGGTCGTTTACAACGTTGTCGGCGACACCACACTGGCCAAGGCGAAGGATTACTATATCTACGAGATCAAAGAGGGGGCTTTAAGCTACGATTCGACCTACTACGCCTTTTTCGACCCCTCGACGGCGATCCATCCCAACCCGCTGTTCCGTTTCAGTTTCAGCGGATCGGCGCATCTGGGCTACAGGGTCAACCTCACCGATCCGGCCAACATCCTCCCCGAGGGGCAGGCGTTCCTCGACCGTCTGACGCAGGTAACCGCCGAGGACAGCGAGAGCGCCGAGACGTTTCACAACAAGTTCGGCGGGCTGTGGATCGCCCCCGACCCGGCCACTACCCCTGCCGACGGAGCCATCTGCTACATCTATCCGAGCATAACCTACAGCAGCCTCGAGTATGACAGCTACCTGACCGTCCATGCCCGCAACTTCGACCAGAGCGCTCCGGCGGTTGTCAAGGATACTCTGACGCGATACTATTTCTTCACCTCGGTCAACGCATCGGTCACTTCGCTCTCGCACGACTATACGGGCACCCCCGTGCAGGCGGCCCTGGCCAACGGCACGACGACCGTCTCGCCTGTGGTCTACAGCCATTCGCCGGCAGGGGCGACACCCATGCTGCGCTTTAGCGACGCTTTCACCCAAACGCTGCGGGGGATGATGACCCACAACGGGGTGCAGTACGGCTCGCTGGCCATCAACCGCGCCGAGATACGGATTCCCGTTGCGGACAACACGATCCCGTTTCTCAACCGCTCGCCGCAGAGACTGGGGATGTACTACAATTACAACACCTACTCACCGATGCCCGACTTTGTCTTCAACGCCTACGGCGCGGGGTATGAGAGCTACTACGGCGGCTATCTGCAGCGGGCCAAAAGCTACTACTCGATGGACATCACATCCTATGCCCAGCGTCTGGCC
Source organism: Bacteroidia bacterium (assembly GCA_025999315.1). GTDB lineage: Bacteria > Bacteroidota > Bacteroidia > Bacteroidales > Rikenellaceae > JAIRQC01. Next base: position 17,988 of record BNXD01000020.1, read on the forward strand.
ACCGGCGCGTCGACCACCCCCAGAGAGATATATCTCGGCATGATGCCCACCGCCATAAGCGATTACTATACAGGCTACTACTACTCTTTTGAGAATGTCTTCACGGACGCCTTTACGGCCATCGACTCCGGCGCGATAAAGGTCATATTGACTTATACTCTTGTAAAATAGCGATACGCAGATGAAGGATAATCTGGTGATTGTCGAGTCGCCCGCCAAAGCAAAAACGATCGAAAAGTTCCTCGGAGAGAATTATACCGTACGGTCGAGTTACGGCCATGTGCGCGACCTGGTCACCAAAGGCCTGGGGGTCGACATCCAGAACGGATTCGCCCCGCAGTATGAGGTGGCCGACGACAAGGGCAAGGTGGTCGGCGAGCTTGCCAAGCTCGCCTCCGGCGCCAAGGCCATCTGGCTGGCTTCCGATGAAGACCGCGAGGGAGAGGCCATCGCGTGGCACCTCTCGCAGGTGCTGAAGTTGCCGACCGATAAGACGCGCCGCATAGTCTTTCACGAGATCACCAAAAACGCCATCCTCGCGGCCATAGACAATCCCCGCGGCATCGATATGGACCTGGTGGATGCCCAGCAGGCGCGTCGTATCCTCGACCGTCTGGTGGGTTTCGAGCTTTCGCCCGTGCTGTGGAAGAAGGTCAAGCCCCATCTGTCGGCGGGCCGGGTGCAGAGCGTCGCGGTGAGGCTGATCGTCGAACGCGAGAGAGAGATCATCGGCTTCGCCTCCAAACGCTACTTTCGCGTGGTGGGGCAGTTCTTTCTGCCCGACGCTCCGAAGAACATCTTCAGGGCCGAGCTGGGCAAGCGTTTCGACACGCGGGAGCAGACCCTCGAATTTCTGAACGCCTGCGTGGAAGCGAGCCATACGGTGCTCAGTTCGGAGCGTAAACCGGCCACCAAATCGCCCGCGCCGCCCTTCACCACCTCGACCCTCCAGCAAGAGGCCGGGCGCAAGCTCGGCATGAGCGTCGCCCGCACCATGGCGGTGGCCCAGCGACTCTACGAGAGCGGTTACATCACCTACATGCGTACCGACTCGGTCAACCTTTCGGCCGAGGCCATAGGCTCGATCAAACGGGAGGTCGTTTCGCGCTTCGGCGAGAACTACTCGCAGGTGCGCAACTTCAAAACCTCCACCAAAGGGGCGCAGGAGGCCCACGAAGCCATCCGCCCCTCGTATGCCGACCGCCACACCATCGAGGGTTCTTCGGACGAGAAACGTCTCTACGAGCTGATCTGGAAGCGGGCGGTGGCCTCGCAGATGGCATCGGCGCAGATCGAAAAGACGGTGGTGGTGATCGACGTCAGCTCGCGTCCCGAGCGTTTTACGGCTACGGGCGAGGTGATCCGGTTCGACGGATTTCTGCGTCTGTACTCCGAGTCGTCGGACGATGCCGCCGCCGAGGGCGACGACAACACCCTGCTGCCCGACATGAAGGTGGGCCAGGGGATAACCAGGGACGAAGTTACGGCCACCGAGTCGTTCACCCAGGCTCCGCCGCGCTACAGCGAGGCATCACTGGTCAAACGCCTCGAGGAGCTGGGCATAGGACGCCCGTCGACCTACGCCCCGACCATCACCACCATCATCAACCGCGGTTACGTCGAGAAGGGCAGCCGCGAGGGCGAGAAACGCGCCTACCTTCGCATCACCCTCGCCGCCCAGGACAAGTTGAGCGAGAAGAGCCTGACACAGAACGCCGGAGCCGAGAAAAACAAGCTCTTCCCGACCGACATCGGCATGTTGGTGACCGACTATCTGACCGAGCAGTTCTCCGCTATCATGGACTACAACTTTACGGCCAACGTCGAGCAGGAGTTCGACAACATAGCCGAGGGTAAAGAGCAGTGGGTGGCGATGATAGAGACGTTCTACAGGAATTTTCACCCTACGGTGGAGAGCGCCATGGACTCTACGCCTCAGAACCGCAACAACCTGCGTGTGCTGGGCGTCGATCCCACTACGGGACGTCAGGTCTCGGCCCGCATCGGGCGTTTCGGCCCCATGGTGCAGATCGAGGCGGCGGAAGAGGGCGAAAAACCCCGTTATGCCAGCCTGCGCAAAGGACAACTCATCGAATCGATCACCCTGTCGGAAGCGTTGGAGTTGTTCGACATGCCCCGCAATCTGGGGCAGCACGAGCAGAAGGATGTGGTGATCGGGCTGGGGCGGTATGGACCTTATGTGCTGTATGACAAAAAGTTCACCTCGCTGGACAAGACCGACGACCCCTATACGGTAACCATCGAGAGAGCGGTGGAGATCATCCGTTCGCGCGAGACGGGCGGAGCAGCCGGAGGCAAGACACCCCTCAAAAGTTTCGAGAGCGAGCCGCGGATCGACATATTGAAGGGCATCTACGGCCCCTACATGGCTTGCGAAGGCAAGAATTACCGCATCCCCAAAGGCACCGATCCCATGGAGATCACCGAAGCGCAGGCCCGCGAGATGATCGCCAACGCCCCCGCCCCCAAACCCCGTCCGCGAGGCCGCGGGGCCAAAAAATAGAGGCTCGAGAAGTGAACAACCTCAGAGTGTGAGGACAGCCATGTGAAGAGAGACCGGAAATGTATCTGCCGGTCGGAGAGAGCAGGCAGTAGTGGGCACAGCAGAAGCAGTTATATGAGATAGTGCAGGTTGCCGGGAGACTGGGGGGACCGGGGGACTGCAAAAAATAATCCTTTTAGAGTGGCGACAATCGCCATTCTAAAAGGATTATTGCTTTGACCTTGGATGTGTTACACTTTTTGTCAAGTCCCATTCCGCGGTTTTTTGGCGACCTCTGGCCTGCCGACCGGAAATCCCCGGTCAAGAGGGCAAGTGTCAAAGCAAACCGGCTTGATAGCGCTTAACTTGGCGGCGATTGCGGCCCGCGACCCGCAGCCCGCGGTGGGCTGTCCGAAAAGGCTGATCCCGATGCCGTCAGGCGAGGGCGTACAGGACAAAAGGTGCAGCCCGCAGCCGGCGGTGGCCTGTCCGAAAAGGCTGATCCCGATGCCGTCAGGCGAGGGCGTACAGGACAAAAGGTGCAAGCCCTCCGCTGGGGGCGGCTGCGGGCTGCGCGGCTCTACGAGCCGCAATGACATCCAACGACACGCTATTGTTTCAGTTTGGCCCATCGTTCAATGTTAACACGCCCTAAGTTGGCAGGCGCCCATCTACGACTTTGGGACAGCCCTCCATCGACTCCTGCCCGATCTCGACACGCTATGGCAGTGTCAAAACAATCTCGACTCCGTCTCAACTACGTTCATCGCGGGCATCTATCCACCGCCTGCGGGCCGAAAAACCTGCACCAACTCTCCTGCGCTTATGGATAGTTTATGGAGCGGGTCGCTAATTTTTACAAATGTCAACTGGGGCACACGACTTGACAACGTCGGAATCTACACATAGAAACTCAGCGCGACGTAGCGGCAGACGATCCGGCCCGAGGCCACGATCCATATCACATGGTAGCTCGCTGCGCCGTCGCCTCCTTGCAGCCACAGGTAGAGCTCGCCCTCAGCTCCGATGCAGATGGTGGCCGTGTCGAGCGACAGGTCGAACAAATCCCCGATGCTCTCCCGCGGAAAGATCAGCGTCGTCTCCCTGCTGTCGGATGTCGCACTTCGGCCACCAGGCGTCGCCCCCCGGCCAAAAACCGGGACGGATCTGCCGCTGATGCCAACCGATTGCACCTGGCGACGGGGAACCCCGCCGTCCGTACCCCAGAACCGTGCGCCGTCGATGGTTTCGACCCCATATTGTCCCCGTCCGAGCTTGTGTTTGGCGGCGTCGAACGGGACAGTCTCGATGGTGACCCTAAGACTGTCGTTGGCGTACACGGCGCGGGCATCGGTCGCCGAGCGCAGTTTCAGGGCGGGCATCTCGCGCAGGCGTTGCACGCGGCTGCGATGGATGTACCCGACCCGTGGCCTCTGGGTCTGCGAGTTGGAAGCAAAGGGACGCCCCGAAACGTAATCAAAATAGTTGACATGGACCATGTCGACGAACTTTGTGCCGCCTGCGTCCTCGCCGTTCCAACAGTCGAAGGGCTGTCGGCGTGTGATACGGCCAACGATCTTTGACTGCACATCTCCCTGGCGTACATTGACATAGCCGTCATGATCGCGAATGACGGCAAAATCGTCCTGCGCATGACCGGCCGTCGCTGCGCAAACGGCGGCAACGACCATAATCGTAAAACGTTTCATTATATCGGGGTGCGTTAATATTTCCGAGGGGTCTGTATCGGTTCGCGGCATGATCTTTTTATTTATAATACGAATTAACGGTCGAAACTTATATTTGATTATCAATATTTATTGCTTAATCAATTTTTATGTCATGCGCCCTGAACTAAACTCTTTTCATGTCACCCTGAGCGAAGTCGAAGGGTCTCGGCAATACTGCATGAGATGCTTCGACTTCGCTCAGCATGACATGGGCGGAGATGGTTGCCTCCGGCTTTCTCCTCGCGGCTCGGCATAGCTCTAACAAGTTCGACTTTGCCCTCGCTCGCAGCGTCGGGTAGACTTCGCTCAGCATGACATGGTAAATTTCAACTGTTAATTCGCATTTATACAAATATACGAATATCCGGACAAAAAAAGAGGCGACACACATATCTATGCGTGTCGCCTGACTGAAGTGTCGGGCCTTCCGACCGTTATTCGTCCTTGATGAGGGCCTCGCGGAACTTGACAAACTCGTTCCAGCGCTCCTCGCCGCCCAGAATCTCCCTGCATTTGGCAACGCGGGCCTCGTCGATCTTCTTGCCCTCGGCCTTTTTCTGCTGGGGCGTCTTGTCCGACTTGTCGACTTCGTTTTTCTGTGCGGTGAACTCCTTGTAAGTCGCCATGAGCTGTTTCTTCTCGGCGGGAGTGATCACCTTGGCCTCGACAGCCTTGTCGACTACCTCGGGCATGCGCGGCACCTTTTTCTGGTTTTGCGCCGACACTGCGCCCACGAGGACGATGGCGGCAACCAGCATCAAAAGTTTTTTCATCGAGCTACTCGCCCTTGTTCAGCCCGTCGCGGAACTTGGCAAAATCGGCCCACTTGTCGCCCAGCACCTTCTTGAACTCGGCAGTCTTCTCGGTGTCGATCTTTTTGTTCTCGGCTTTGCGCTCGGCCTCGTCCTTGCCGCTCTTTTTGACATCCTCTTTGGCTTTGTTGGCCTTCTGATTGATCTCCAGCATCTGACTCTTCTCATCGGCGGTGATCACACCGGCTGCAGCGGCCTTGGTAGCGAGTTCGCCGAACGTGGGAGCCTTTTTCTGCTGGGCAGAAGCCACACTGAACATCAGCACGGCAGCCATCATCATAATTACTTTTTTCATCGCAGTAAAAATTTAGGATTATTGTTGCGCTTTTTAGAGATAAAAACAGGGGAAATGTTAAACCGGTTTTGGAGGGTGTGTAATAACTTTTCAGGGTCTGCCGGCGGGCTGTCAGGGAGCCTTAATTGTTCTTCCGGAACTCCTCGCGGAACTTGACAAACCCCGCCCATCCCTGGTCGCCGACGATCTTCTTGAATTCGGCGTTTTTCTTGCCTTCGGCCCTCTGCAACTCGGCCTTTTTCTCCTGCTGGCTCTTGTCCGACTTGGCGATCTGAGACTTGTCTTTGTTGAATTGAGTGTTGATCTCCATCAGAAGGTCTTTCTGGTCGGAGGTAACGACCTTCTCGGCCACGGCCTTGTTCATCATGTCGGCAAACGACGGTTTCTTGCTCTGGGCAGAGGCGACGCTGGCCAACAGCACGACAACCATCATAACCAAAATCCTTTTCATGCGAGAGGCGTTTTTTAATTATTTCACAAACATACGAAAAAAAATGTTACGTTGTCTCCCTGCAACTCTAAAACGTTTCAGAGAAGGCTTGGAATTTGTTTTCACGTTCTTGCTCTTCGGTCGCAAAAATTCTTCCAAGCCCCTACCCCAGCGTCAGCAGCAAGTCGCCTTCGAGCACCGAATCGCCTTTGCGTTTGTCGATGCTGCGCACCACGCCTTCCACATCGCTGTCGATGTTGTTCTCCATCTTCATGGCCTCGAGCACCATCAGCTTCTGGCCCCGTTTGACCGTGTCGCCAACGCCCACCAGCACGTCGAGGATAACCCCCGGCAGCGGCGATTTGACCGGCGTCTCCTTGCCCTTGCCCCGCGGAGGCTCCTGGGGTGTGGTGCGCGCCGTCGAGGGATGATAGTCGGTCGACATGGCTGCGGGCTGCTGGACTATCTGGGGGGTCTTGGGTTTGACCGCCACGCCCTCCAGCTCGGCCGTGTACTCCACGCCGTTGACCGCAACGGTTGCCTGGTTGCCCTCGAGGGTCGATACGACAACATGATAATCGTTGCCGTTGATCTTCATCTTATATTCTTTCATCTTGCCTGTTTGCTTGAAGTCCGGTAATAGAGTTTATCTTCTAACTCTGGGGGGCAGAGCGTTCATTACGCCATAGATCTTGGAGTTCCATGGCGAGTAGACCCTTGCCACACGATTGATCGTCAGCACCATCGACTCGGCGTCGTGGAGCGCGCCCTGATACTGTTTCAGCGCGACGCCGATGGCCGCAACGATCTCGGGGGTGACCTCCGGGGTGATCTGCCCGCTCTGCTCTGCGACCGCCGGAGCGACCGTCTGCTGCCCGAGGGGGGTCTCGGCGCGGTGAAATATCTTTCCGAACTTCATCACA
>BNXD01000021.1 GCA_025999315.1 Bacteroidia bacterium
CGGCGATCATGTGCCGGTAGGCCTCCTCCTGCGTATCGTAGGGGGCGGTCAGCGAACCGGTAGAGGCGCCTATCTTCGAGTAGGGAATGGGGCCATAGGCGTCGTTGAGGCGGTGCATGGCAGCCACGCGCAACAGTTTGCCCAGGGCGAGCGCCACTTCGTCGTTTGTGGCGGCCTTCAACGCTTCCCACTTGGGATAGACCCCCGCGATGACGTCGTTGAACGGCGCGCGGTTCCAGTCTGCAGGCGGGTTGTAGGTCGAGAATTTGCTCTGCCAGGTGGGGGTGCAGGCCATATAGCCGGCGAAAGCGCCCGCCGAAAGCACTTCCTGAAACTGATTGAGGTGTTCCTCGACCGGGACGACGAAACTCTGCATCCCCTTGATGGCCGCCGAGATGTTGTAGAGGTCGCGGCCGCGCTCCTGATCGTTCACCTCGAAGGGATTGCGGTTGATCTTCTCAAAATCGGACGTGCAGCCCGCCATGCCGCAAAGTGCCGGCGCAAGGAGCAATGCCCTGACTATGATTTTCTTGTAGGGTATCATGAAAATTTCAAACAACATGGCCATAGCGCTGGCGGCCCTTCTGTCGCTGGCTGCGTGCAACAGCTGGACCGGGCCCGAGAGCCTGACTATCAAAGAGCCGACCATGGGCGAGAAAGATCCGGCCATCTACCGGGCCTATCTCGACAATCTGAATGTCTACAAGCAGAGCTGGCACCAGCTGCTGGTGGGGTGGTTCGACAACAGCAGCAAGAGCTCGCCGAGCCGCGCAGGGCGTCTCGCCTCGCTGCCCGACAGCGTCGATGTGGTGTCGCTGCTCAGCCCCGACAACCTCACCGCCACCGAGCTGGACGACATTGCCACGCTCAAGACCAAAGGCACCCGGGTGATCTATACCATAGATTACGAGAGCTTTTGCCGTAAAATAGAGAAGCAGATCGAATCTGCGGCCGACACAGGCGGAGTCTACGAGCCCGACTGGATGGCTCTGACCGCCGAGTTCATGGACAACAGCCTGGCGCTACTGGGCAAATATCCCTACGACGGGGTGAGCATCCTCTACGAGGGACACTCCTCGCTGCTCATGCCGCAGGACGAGGCCGACAGCCTCGCCCGTCAGCAGGCCATCATCTTCGACAGAATGAGCGCGGCGGCGGCCGCCTCTCGGGATAAACTGTTCATGTTCGAGGGCTATCCCCAGTTCGTCATCGACCGTACGGCTCTGAGTATCTATCACTACTTTGCCATACAGTCTCAAAACGAGCCGAGTGTCGCGGACGTGGAGTTTGTCGCGGTCAAGGCCAAGTTGCCGGGCGTTACCTCCGACCGTATGATAGTCAAGACTTTTCCGCGCGAGGTCGGCAAGGACGACGAGCCTCGGGGCATATTTGTCGTCGAGGGCATGGATTGTTCGGCCATAACCGAGCTCGCCTACTGGATGGCGCAACCCTCCTCCTGGCGCAAGGCCGGGCTGGGCGTGGTGCGCATCAACGACGACTATTACAACGCGGACCGGGATTACAAATATATCCGCTCCGCCATCAGGATCATGAACCCTTAGAGTTTGTTTAAAAATATTTCGGAGGAATTTCTGTTCTGGTTTTCGATGATTTTGTTCTGCCTCTCTCCAGCGCATAGCGGGCTGTGCAAGGGGGTGGAGAGGCAGGACAAAAGCGCGGAAAAGAGGCGGAAAATTCCCGAAACGAAATATAAAAACTCGAACAACTCGGATATAGTACATTAAATTCAATATTTTTAAACAGACTCTCAAGCTACCTGACACCATGAAAACGACTATAAAACTGTTTGCCGCCCTGTTTGCCGTGCTGCTTTTTGTGCGTTGCCACAGGGTGGAGGAGGGTAGGTCGAACTTCACCAATCTGGTCTACCTCCAGAACGCCGCGACCGACAACACCGTTGCGCTGACCTTCAAATCAAAAGATTCGGTGAGCCTGCAGACCATACAGGCCGCCCTCGCACAGCCTGCCGGCAACGATGTGCAGCTAACCTACGCCGCCGACACGTCGCTGGTGGCGTGGTATCGCAAGGCCTACGGCATCGAGTGCCGCCCGCTGGCCGATTCGCTCTATGTTCTGGAGCGTAACGAGGATGTCATTTTGGCCGGCGATGTGCGTTCTACCTCGGTAACGCTCAAACTGCACAAGCTCAACACCATGACGCGCAACGTCCGCTACCTGCTGCCGATCACCATAAGCGAGGCGCGGGGAATGGGCGTCATGCAGGGCGCGCGCACGATATTTTATCTCCTGAACCAGGGAGCGACCATCAATACGGTTCCCTACATGGGCGAAAACTACCTCAAGATGCCCTCGATGGCCACCAGCGCCGCGGTGCAGGGCCTCACGCAGGTTACGTTCGAGACGCTGATCCACCCGCGGGCATGGAAATCCATCAGCTCGATCATGGGCGTGGAAGATTACTTTCTGGTGCGCGTGGGCGACACCTTTCCTCAGGATCAGATGCATCTGGCCTACAACAACGGCAACTCGGCCGGTCCCAAACTCGAGGCGGGCAAGTGGCAGCATCTGGCCATAACCCTCGATCTGCCTACCCGCCAACTGAAGTGGTACATCGACGGAGCGCTCAAGCAGACCACAACCGTGTCGTTGTCGGCGGCTACCTATCCGTCGCTCAACCTGGGCGCTAACTCCAAGAACACCAACAAGTTCTTCATCGGCTACTCGTACGATGCTTCGCGCTGGTTCGACGGCGAGATGTGCGAGGTGCGCATATGGAACGTCGTGCGCACCCAGCAGGAGATCGCCGACAACTTCTACGAGATCGATCCCGCCACGCCGGGGCTGGTCGGCTACTGGAAATGCGACGAGGGGGTCGGCTCGGCCATACGCGACCACTCTCCGAGCGGCAACAATGCCACCTCCGACAAAGCGTTGACATGGGTCAAGGTCTCATTGCCCGCAACCGAATAGACAAAAAAATAGCCATGAGAAATCATATCGTAAAACGCAGGCTCGCCATGGCGTTGCCTGTCGCAATAGCCCTGCTGACCCTCGCCTGCAAGGACGACATAACGATCGACCGCGTCAGGGAGGCCGATTACGACACCGGCCACAGCACGGTCTACCTGCGCAACGACGACAATTCGCGTCGCGCCACGGGCATCGAGCTGCGCGAGGCCACCTTCGTAAGGAAGGTGTGCCTGGGGCTGACCAAAGGGGTCGAAACCCCCTGCCGGACGACTCTTAGTGTCGACCAGACCGCCGTGGAGAGCTACAACAAGACCAACTTCACCACCTATGACGCTTTTCCCGCCGCGCAGGTCTCCTTCGACAACGGCGGCGTTGTGTCGCTGGGCAAGTGGCAGACCCTCTCGTTGCCCATGGGCATAACCCTCGAAAAAGGTGCGCTGGCCGCCGGTAAATATCTGCTGCCGATCGCCATCGACCGGGAGGCGCTGGGTGGCGGCATATCTTCCGACCGGGAGGGCAGCACGCTCTATTATGTGATTACGGTGGGCGATCCGGCGCCCGACAACACCAAGCCATACAAGACCCTCTGCTATGTGGAGGTGAATGGCCACAATCTGCTCAACACCGGCGCCTATACGCTGGCCACCAGCGGCAAACAGTTGATGGACATCGTTGTGATATTTGCCGCCAACGTCAACTACAACTACGACGAGCAGCGTCCCTACCTGAAGTTCAACGAGAACGTACGGCATATCCTCACCCATCGCGACAAATATGTCAAACCGCTGCAGGACAAGGGCATCAAGGTGATTCTCTGCGTGCTGGGCAACCACGACTTCACAGGTGTGGCCAGCCTCGGCGGCGATGTCGCCACCGAATTTGCCCTCGAGTGCCGCAATGCCATCGAAGCTTACGGTCTGGACGGGATCGATCTGGACGACGAATGGTCGTCCTACAACTCGTCGAGCCCCGTGGGAGGCGCCAGCGGCAAGAAAATGGGCGAGCTGGTCCTTGCCCTGCGCAAGGCGATGCCCGACAAGCTGCTGACCGTCTTCAACTGGGGGTTGAGCAGCTCCATCCCCACGACCGTCAACGGCGAGGCGGTTGCCGACGCAGTGGATCTGGCCATGCAGGGGAGCTACGGTTCCTACAGTTCATATACCCCGTATGGTCTTCCCAAGAGCAGATACTGTCCTCTGGCCGTCTGGGTCAATCCTTCCAACAGAACCCCTTCGACCTCCACTCTGGCCTACTATTCGCAGAGCATCATCAACGATGGCTGCGGGGGCATATTCTTTTACGACCTGACAAAAGACGATGCGTCCGCCTACTTCTCATATGCCTCCAATGTGCTTTTCGGCGAGGCTACGGTGGTCAGCGGCCCGCTTTATGACAAGGATTTTTAGGTAATCTGCAAAGAAGCTATGAAAAATATCAATAAACGGACGGCAACCATAGCCCTCCTTACCCTGTCGATCCTGTGCTCCTGCTCGAAAGTGAAGCTCGATACGCCCCAGCCCTCGGGGCCAAAAGTTACCGGAGTGGAGATCGTCAACCTGCAGGGTGATGCGATCATCCTGGGCGGCCACGAACCCATGACCAAACAGGTGCAGGTGGCGGCAACGCCCTCCTCGGCCGAGGATCTCGACAAATATTACTTCACCTGCTACTCGAGCGACAACAGCGTGTTCACCGTCGACGAGACGGGCATGCTCACCTGCATCGGGGCGGGCGAGGCCACGCTCAACGTCGTGGCGCGCAACAACGCGCGTATCGCCACCTCGTGCCGTGTCAAGTCCATAGGCGTGTTGGTGGGCTCGATCGACGTCAAGCCGGGCGGTCAGACGATAGCCCTGACCCAGACGCCTGGCGGGGCAACCTACTCGGCCAAGTCCAACATCACCGTCAGCCCCTCCAATGCAACGGTCAAGGAGCTTGTCTTCTCCTCGTCCGATCCGGCGATAGCCACCGTCGACCCGGCAACGGGCATCGTCTCGGCCGTATGGGAGGGACAGACCGCCATCAGGGCTACGGCCACCGACGGCAGCGGCGTCTATGGCGAGTTCACTGTCGATGTCGCCGTGGTCAGGGCCGACTCTGTTACGCTCAGCGCTGCGGCGCAGACCCTCACCATCGAAACGCCCAACACCTACACTCTCAACGTAGGCGCCTCCTCCGCCTATTCGATCTATGTGCAACCGGGCAACGTCAGTTCGCTGAAGATGAGCTTCAACTCGTCTGATCCGACCATCGCCTCGGTCAACGAGGCAGGCGTCATCTCGGGCCTCAGCAGCGGAACGGCCTATATTACCGCCACCACCACCGACGGCAGCAACAAGGCGGTCACAGCGACGGTCAACGTAGTCAAGTATCTGTTCACGCCGCTCGACCCCTCGACATGGATGCTCACCTCTTCGCCGGTCGACATGACCCTTGGCGCTCACAGTTTCGGCGACCTGTCAAACATGGTCGACGATCCGGCGCTCAACACGGGCGTGGCCTTCTTCAAAGTGGGCAATCAGGGGGTTCCGTCGACCGGAGCCTACTTCACGGTCGACTTTGGGACGCCCGCGGTGTTCAACTACTTCCAGATCGCGCACAAGATGGATTTCAATCCGACGTCAGGTTCGTATCTCTACGAATACCGCTACAACCTTGTCAAAGACATACGTTTCTACGGCAGCGACGATGACCTCCTCTACACCGATCTGCAGAACGTTACCGGCCTGGCAAACACCAACTCCGACCCGAAGAGCCCCAATCTGGTCCGCCTGTCGGCCACCCACACATGGCGCTATGTGAAGTGTGTCCTCACGCCCACATATCCCAACTATAACAGCGGCGGCGACTACGACCTCTACATGTTCGTCAAGGACTTCCAGCTGGGGCTCTACACGCTGGCGCCCTGATGCAATACCGATAACCTGCCCGGGCGAAGGTCTCCGACGGTGTTTCGATGGCTTTCGCGCCGCCAGTAGCCTCGTCCGGGCAATAAATATCGTGCAGCTGGCCACTGCACGATATTTTTTAACACTATAGAGTAAGATTACACGTGTCTTTCATCTATCTTTGCGGTGTATTTCGCGCCTGATCCTCGTTACATGGGTGGCCCTGTCGCTGCTCTCCGGAGGAGCGGCAGCCGCCACGATACGTAGCGCGAGAGAGGGATGGCGGTCATTTGTCGATATGGAGTTCTGAGGGCGCCACCGCCACGTGATGTCGTCTACTATGGCTGCGCCGACACCGTTACCGGCCTCTCATTCGGATACATCCCCGAAATAATAGAGTTTACCAAACGTACGAACATATTATGAAACCCTGTCTGTTTGTGTGCCTCGCCGCGATTCTTCTTGCGGGGTGCAGAGAGAAGAGGACCGCCGTCGCGACCGATACCGATTATACGCAATATGTCGACCAGTGGATCGGCACGGGCGGCCATGGCCACGTCTTTATGGGGGCCAACGTCCCATTCGGCATGGTGCAGCTGGGCCCCACCTCAATCCCTCAATCGTGGGACTGGACCTCGGGCTACCACATCGACGACACCACCGTCATTGGCTTCAGCCACACCCACCTGAGCGGCACGGGCATCGGCGATCTGAGCGACATCGTGCTGATGCCCGTAACAGGAGAGGTTGCCTTCGGGCGGGGAGATCGGAACGATCCCGCGTCGGGACAGTGGTCCTGTTTCAGCCGGGCCAGCGAGAAGGCCGTGCCGGGCTACTACGCCACACGTCTCGACCGCTATGGCATAGGGGTCGAGCTCACCGCCACCGAGAGGGTAGGGATGCACCGCTATGCCTTCCCGAGTGGCGGCGATGCGGGTGTGATCATCGACCTTGCCGACGGTCAGTGCTGGGACGCTCCTCTGGAAAGCTACATCGCCCAGACGAGCGACAGCACACTGGTAGGCTATCGTTTCTCGAAGGGGTGGGCCGACGACCAGTGGGTGTGGTTTGCGGCGACCTTTTCGCGGCCGATCGCGCGGTTGTCGCTCGGCGACGGCGAAAAAACAGTGAAACAGACGCAGTTTCGAGCCGCCAGGGTCTTCGCCCGGGTCGATTTTGACATGCCGCAGGGGGGCGAGCTGATGGTCAAGGTGGCTCTTTCGCCGGTGAGCGCCGAAAACGCCATGCTCAACATGTGCACGGAGCTTCCGGGGTGGGATTTCGCCGCCACCGTGGCCGCCGCGCACGACAAATGGAACGCCGAGCTGGGCAAGATCGACATTCGCACCGGCGATAAGAGCGTCCGGCGTATCTTCTACACCGGCCTCTACCACACGATGATCGCCCCGTCGCTCTTCTGCGATGTGAACGGCGACTATCGCGGCGCCGACAAACTGCTCCACAGCGACGAAGGCTTCACCGCCTACACCACTTTCTCGCTCTGGGACACCTATCGCGCCGCCCACCCGCTGATGACGATCATTCATCCGCAGCGGATGCCCGACATGATCGGCTCGCTGCTGGCCATCGATCGCCAGCAGGGCCGCCTGCCGGTGTGGCCACTTATGGGATGCGAAACCGACTGCATGGTGGGCAATCCGGCGATCAACGTCATTTCGGACGCCATTCTCAAGGATTTCGCGGGTTTCGATCACCATCAGGCCTGGCAGGCGATGGTGCGTACGGCCATGGGCGACGGGCGGGGTCTGGACCTGCTCAAACGCTATGGCTACATTCCGAGCGATCTCTACCCCGAGTCGGTGGCCACCTGCATGGAGTATGCCATTGCCGACTGGTCGCTGGCTCAGGTGGCGCGGAAGATGGACCATGAGGAGGATTACAAATATTTCATGCAGCGCAGCGCCTCCTATCGCCACTACTTCAACCCCGCGAACGGATTCATGCAGGGTCGCCTCGCCGATGGCTCGTTTCGCACGCCGTTCGATCCGTTCGCTTCGACCCATCGCGCCGACGACTACACCGAGGGCAACGGATGGCAATATACGTGGCTCGTGCCGCACGACGTGCAGGGCCTGTGCGAACTCTTCGGCGGCGGGGAACAGCTCGTTTGCAAGCTCGATTCGCTCTTCGTGGTCGACGGAGACCCGGGCGCCGACGCTTCGCCCGACATCAGCGGGCTGATAGGCCAGTATGCCCACGGCAACGAACCGAGCCACCACGTGGCGTACCTCTACACCATGCTCGGTGAGCCGTGGAAGGCGGCCGACCGGGTGCGGCAGATACTTGCGACGATGTACCGCGATGCTTCGGACGGGCTGTCGGGCAACGAAGACGCCGGGCAGATGTCGGCGTGGTATGTTCTCTCGGCATTGGGCTTTTATCAGGTCGAACCGGCCGGCGGACGCTATTTCTTTGGCAGCCCCATCGTCGACGAGGCCACGATCGATGTGGGCGACGGCCGCCGCCTGACCATAACAGTGCACAACAACTCGCCCTGCAACCGCTACATACAGAGCATCCGCCTGAACGGCTCGCCGCACAACAAGGGTTACATCGATTTTTGCGACATCGCCGCCGGCGGGCGGCTGACGCTCGAGATGGGCCCGACTCCCTGCCGGTGGTATGCCGAAAAGCCGGTCTGCTATGGCCCGCTCAAAAAAGCCAGCATGAGATAGAGGTGAGACTTGACTCCGCAGCAACAGCGTTCCCGTTGTTTTTTCGGCCACGGAGAGGCCGACGGCCCGCAGCCATCCCCCGCTAAGGGCCGCATCCATCGCCGTCGTGCCCTTCGCCTGTGGCTACGGGGGCGAAGTTGGGCCATGCGTCCCTTCGCTGGCTGCGAGCCACAAGCCACAAGAAACCGTTCCCCTCAAGACAATATATAGCAGATCAATAATTAGCGATTATTGTCTGTCCTGGCAAACAACATAAATCGATTTCAACTGTTAATTTGATGAGTTGTCTCGGGGTGTGTCGACATCGATCGGCACGCCTTTTATTTTTCGAGCGCTTATTGCTCCGGTTGCCGAAAACTTCCCTATCTTTGCAGCTAAAAGTGCGATTTTTGGATACAGCCATAAACCCACCCCCGATGAAAAGCCTCATATCGATCACCGATCTTGACCCCGGAGAGATAATGCGTCTGATGGAGCTCACCTCCGAGTTCGAGGCCAACCCCGGCCAGAGGCTTCTGGAGGGCCGGATCGTGGCCTCGCTCTTCTTCGAGCCGTCGACACGCACCCGCCTGAGTTTCGAGAGCGCCGTCAATCGACTTGGGGCCAGAGTGATAGGATTTGCCGATACGATCAACACCAGCGTCTCCAAAGGCGAGACGTTCCACGACACCATCATGACCATATCCAACTATTGCGACATGATCGTGATGCGCCACAGCCTCGAGGGGGCGCCGCGCTACGCCTCGGAGATCGCCCGCGTGCCGGTGGTCAATGCCGGCGACGGCAGCAACCAGCACCCCTCGCAGACGCTGCTCGACCTCTACTCGATACTGAAGACCCAGGGACGGCTGGACAACATAAACATCATGATCATAGGCGATTTGAAGTACGGCCGTACGGTACACTCGCTGTTGCAGGCCCTCTCGCACTTCAACGCCCGCTTTACGTTCGTCGCGCCGCCCGAGTTGGAGCTGCCCGGCGAGTATCGGCAGTTTTTGAAAGACAAGGGGCTGAGTTTCATCGAGAAACAACATATCGACGAATCGATTCGCCAGGCCGACATCGTCTATATGACCCGTGTGCAGCGGGAGCGGTTCAGCGATCCGCTCGAGTATGAACGGGTCAAAAACATCTATGTGTTGCGCCGGAGCGCGATCGATGGCGCCAAACCCAACATGAAGATACTCCACCCCCTGCCGCGCGTCAACGAGATCGACCCGCAGCTGGACGGCAGCGACCATGCCTACTATTTTCGCCAGACCGAGAACGGCGTCTACACCCGCATGGCGATCATCAGTTACCTGCTGGGGGTGAAAAAATGAAACTGTCGTCCGCGACGGGTGGTGTCGAGGCGACAAATATTATGGCAATTATGGCAATTACGGAGACCAAACGCTTTGAAGTGAGGGCGATAGAGAACGGAACGGTGATCGATCACATCGCCCCCGACGCCCTGTTCAAGATCATCAGGATACTGGGCCTCGAGCGCGATACCCATCGCATCACCTTCGGGCTCAACCTCGAGAGCGGACGCATGGGCAAAAAGGCGATCATCAAGATCAACGACCGCTATTGCGAGCAGGAGGAGATCAACCGTATCTCCATCTTTTCGCCCAATGCGGTGGTGAATATTATCCGTGATTTTCAGGTGGTTGAGAAGCTGCATGTGGCTCCCCCCGACCATATCGAGGGTTTCGTGCGTTGCATAAACCCCACGTGCATAACCAACAATCAGCCCGTGCGCACCTCGTTCGAGGTTAACGGCGGCAGTGGCGAGCTGTCGCTCCGGTGCCGCTATTGCGAGAAGATCACCCCGTGCGGACAGATCGAGCTGCGGTAGAGTGGGGTGGGGCGAACAACTTTTAAGGAGAAGCAGGCGTGAGCAGCAAAGCAGGATCGATTCACATAAAAGGGGCCAGGGTCCATAATCTCAAGAACATAGAGGTCGACATACCGCACGGTCGACTGGTGGTCATCACCGGTCTTTCGGGTTCGGGCAAGTCGACGCTGGCCTTCGACACCATCTTTGCCGAGGGGCAGCGTCGCTATGTTGAGAGCCTCTCGGCCTATGCCCGTCAGTTTCTGGGGCGCATCGACAAGCCCGAGGTCGACAGCATCACGGGTATCGCCCCGGCCATCGCCATCGAACAGAAGGTCAACACGCGCAACCCCCGCTCGACAGTGGGCACTGCCACAGAGATTTACGACTATCTCAAACTGCTCTTCGCCCGCATCGGACGCATCTATTCGCCCGTCTCGGGCCGCGAGGTCAAGATACACAACGTCAAGGATGTGCTCGACTTCATCCTGCTGCAACCGGTGGGCGAGAGGGTGATCCTCGTCGCGCCGCTCAACCTCGAGCAGGGGCAGGGGTTGATCGAGCGGCTCACCCTGTTGATGAAAGAGGGGCTGCAACGGATCTACGACGGGCGGCAGGTGATCGCCATCGAGGAGTTGCTGCCCACGCTGGGCGAGCGGATGCCCGAAGGGTTGCAGGTGGTGATCGACCGGGGCCGGGTGTCTGACGATGAGGAGTTTTCCTCGCGCATGAGCGAGTCGATCGAGAAGGCGTTCGATTATGGGCGTGGCGAGTGTGCGGTGGTGACGGAGAGGGCGGTCGAACGCTTCACCGGCAGCCTCGACGCCGACGGAATGACCTTCGAGGAGCCCTCCGAGCACCTGTTCAGCTTCAACAACCCGCTGGGGGCGTGTCCGCGATGCGAAGGATTCGGCAAGGTGGTCGGCATCGACGAGAACCTGGTGATCCCCGACAAGAGCCGCACCGTCTACGACGACGCCATTGTGTGCTGGCGGGGCGACACCATGCGCATATGGAAGGACGAGCTGGTGCTGAGCGCTGCGAAGTTCGACTTTCCCATCCACAAACCATATTTCGAGCTGTCGCAGGAGCAAAAAACCCTGCTATGGACAGGCAATCAATACTTTCACGGGCTGAATGACTTTTTCGACTTCATTGCCCGCGAGCGCTACAAGGTGCAGTATCGCGTGATGATGGCGCGCTATACGGGCAAGACGCTCTGTCCCGATTGCGGCGGCAGTCGCCTCAAAAAGAGCGCTTTGGCTGTCAGGGTAGGGGGGATGGACATTCACCGTATGGTCAGTATGCCGGTGGAGGAGCTCCATCGCTTTTTTGAGAGTTTCACCCCCGACAGCTACGACCTGCAGAAGAGCCGGCGCATCCTCGTCGAGCTACGCAATCGCCTGCGCTACCTGCTCGAGGTGGGGCTGGGCTACCTGACCCTCGACCGCCCATGCTCGACCCTCTCGGGAGGCGAAAGCCAACGCATCAACCTCTCTACTTCACTGGGCAGCAGCCTTGTAGGCTCGCTGTACATCCTCGACGAACCCAGCATCGGCCTCCATTCCCGCGACACGCACAACCTGATCAAAGTGCTCGGACAGTTGCGCGATCTGGGCAATACGGTGATCGTGGTCGAACACGAGGAGGAGATCATCCGCGCCGCCGACCAGATCATCGACATCGGTCCGCTGGCGGGCACCGAAGGGGGCCGGGTGGTCTTCAGCGGCTCTCTGGACGAGCTCGAACGGGCAGAGGGCAGCCTCACGTCGGACTATCTGTTCGGTCGGCGACGCATCGTCGCTCCCGAGCAGGTGCGCCGCTGGAGCAACTATATCGAGATTCGCGGTGCGCGCGAGAACAACCTCAAGGGGCTCGACGTGCGCATTCCCCTTGGGGTGATGACCTGCGTAACGGGGGTGAGCGGCAGCGGCAAGTCGTCGCTGATCAGAGGGATACTCTATCCGGCCCTGCGCCGCCACCTGCTCGACACGGGCAGCAAACCGGGCAGTTTCGAGAATCTCGGCGGCGACCTGCACCTTATAAAGTCGGCGGAGATGGTCGACCAGAACCCCATCGGCAAGTCATCGCGCTCGAACCCTGTTACTTACATCAAGGCCTACGACGAGATACGCAAGCTCTTTTCCGAACAGCCTCACGCCGCGCACAACGGCCTGACCCCCTCGCACTTCTCGTTCAACATCACCGGCGGACGGTGCGAAGAGTGTCAGGGTGAGGGCTTTGTCAAGATCAGTATGCAGTTTATGGCCGACGTCGAACTGCGGTGCGACACCTGCGGCGGTCGGCGTTTCAAGGACGAAATACTCGAGGTTAAGTATGATGGCCGCAATATCTATGACATACTCGAAATGAGTGTCGATCAGGCTATTGACTTCTTTGCAAAGGGCAAAAACCCCACCTGCCGCCGCATCGTCGAGAAACTCTCCACACTGCAGGATGTGGGGCTGGGCTACGTGCGGCTGGGACAGTCGTCGTCGACCCTTTCGGGCGGTGAGAGTCAGCGTGTTAAGCTTGCCTCGTTTCTGCTCAAAGAGAACTCGGCCCAGCCGGTCCTCTTCATCTTCGACGAACCAACCACGGGGCTCCACTTTCACGACATCAACAAACTGATGGCCGCCTTCAATGCGCTGATAGCCAAGGGACATACGGTGGTGGTCATCGAGCATAATCCCGATGTGATCCGCTGCTCTGACTGGGTGATCGACCTGGGGCCCGAAGGGGGCGATAAGGGCGGTATGGTGGTTTTCGAGGGCACGCCGCAGGAGCTCATGGAGTGCAAAGCGAGTTATACGGGCTGCTATCTGGCTCGACAACAGCATGGTACACCCCCTGTGTCGGCAGCTTCGACGCGGAAAAAGACTAAGAAACAGGCGTAGCGGCATGGAATTCTATACCCACACCCTCTCCAACGGCATCCGATGTATCCATCGCCGGGTGCGCTCTCAGGCGGCCTGCTGCGCCTTGACCATAGGTTCGGGTAGCAGGGACGAACTGCCTGATCAGCATGGCGTTGCCCACCTGACTGAACATGCACTATTCAAAGGCACCGCCCGCCGCCACGCCTACCAGGTCAACTGTCGCCTTGAGAATCTTGGCGGCGAGCTCAACGCCTTCACCACCAAGGAAGAAACGGTCATCCACGCCATGACCCTCAAGGGCGATTACGCCAAGGCCGTCGAGCTGATCTGCGACATGGCGTTCCACTCGACTTTTCCGGCGGCGGAGGTCGACAAGGAGAAGGAGGTGGCGCTCGAGGAGCTTTACAGCCTGCATGACATGCCTTCCGAGCTGATTTTTGACCGCTTTGAAGAGTTGATTTTCAACGGTTCACCACTGGCGCACAACATTCTCGGCGCCAAAAGTTCCATCTCGAAGCTCTCGCGCGAGAAGATCGCCTCTTTCACCGCCCGTACCTACAACACCGACGCGATGGTCTTCTCGTCGGTGGGCAACATTTCCCGCGAGCGTTTTATTGCCCTGATGGAGAGATATTTCGGACAGGAGGCAAGTTCGTTGCGCACGTTTCGACGCAGCAAGCCTGCCGGGGTCGACCATTTCGACACCGTCGTGCGCAAAGGTTCGTCGCAGGCCCATTGCATCATGGGCTCAACTACTTACGATCTTCACGACCGGCGACGCCTCGCTCTGTCGTTGCTGGTCAACATGCTGGGCGGCCCGGCGGCCAACTCGATACTGAATGTTGCCCTGCGCGAACGCAACGCCCTGACCTACACCGTCGAAGCCAACTACACCCCTTTTTGCGACACGGGGGTGGCCACGATCTATTTTGCCACCGAAAAGTCCAATCTCGATCGGTGTTTTGACTTGATCTATAAGGAGTTGGAGCGATTGCGCACACGCGGGCCATCGTCGCGCCAACTCTCGATGGCCAAACGTCAGCTTGCCGGGCAGATGGCCCTCTCGCTCGAGAACGACGAAAACTGCAACCTCGGCATGGGCAAAAGTATGCTGGTCTACGACTCGGTCGACACCCATGCTGAGATCATGCACAAGGTGCAGAATATCACAGCCATGGAGCTTGTGGAAGCGGCCCGCGACACCTTCGGCGACATGTCGACGCTTTTGTTCAGGTAAATACTGTTTAGCGGCTTTGATTCAAGTGGATACGATCGAGAAATATTGCATCGCCAATTCGTCGCCCGAAGACGAGCTGCTGGCCGAGCTCGACCGCGCGACGCACCTGCGCACCACCCATCCCCAGATGCTCTCGGGGCGTCTGCAGGGCAAGCTGCTCGAGATGGTGGCGCGCATGATCAGGCCTCGGCGGACGCTCGAAATCGGCACGTTCACAGGCTATTCGGCCCTCTGCATGGCGGCGGGTCTGGAGGATGGGGCCACTCTCGACACGATCGAGGCGGACGACGAGCTGGAGGGCATTGCCCGTTCGTTTTTCGACCGTTCGCCCCATGGCGCGAAGATACGCCTGCACATCGGGTCGGCGTTGGAGGTTGCTCCGCGTCTGGCGCGCGAGTTCAGCGCATCGGACACGCAAGGTACTTACGATCTGATATTTATCGACGGCGACAAACGCGAATATCCCGACTATCTGCGCATGGCGCTGGGCGATGCTCCGTTTGCCAACCCCTTGGTGCACAGCGGATCGTTCATCCTGGCCGACAACATACTATGGTATGGCAAAGTGGCCGCCGCCGACAGCCTTCCCTCATGCTCTGCGCCCGCCGCAGATCGTCATACACAGGCGATTGCGCAGTTCAACCGAATGGTTGCTTCGGATCCCCGCCTCGAAAACGTCATCATCCCCCTGCGCGACGGACTGAACCTGATACGGGTCAGATAAAGACAACCTTATTGGCGGCTATCTTTCGCTCGATGAGATACTTGTACATAAAACCCTCACCGGAAAACTCCAAAGGTCTTCCGGTGAGGGTTTTGTCGAATTGGGGCAGCGTCAGAGGCTGAATTCCAGCGGGATATAGTTGGGCGCGGTGAGCGTCTGGCTGCCGACCTTGAACGAGGGTTTGATCTCGAACTTCACCTTGCTCTCCTTGTCGCTCATGCCCAGCAGGTTCTTCACAATGCCCATGGCGGCGTCCTTGGAGTCGCTGCTGAGCAGCGTGGCAAGGTCGAAACTCAGGTTCAGCGGCATGGTTTTGGTCGCCGAGGCTGGCACCGAGATGGGTTCGTTGACCTCGCCGGAGGTGAACTTGAACCCGTCGACGCTCAGGATATAACTCATGCCCTGCATCATAGCCTCCATTTTGTTGGGGTTGCTGACATCCACTCCGACCGTGAGGCTCATCGGCACCGAGGTGGCTTTGCCCGTGAGCAGCGGAGCGACCTTCAGCAGATCGAGTGGCGAGAGCTTTTTCGACAGGTCGAACCCTGCCACCGAGAGGTTCGACACCGAGTTGTAGGCATAGGTACACTGGGTCATCGTGTAGGCGCCGCCCACTTGTTTGACCACGTCGCAGCCGGCCAGTACGACCGTTGCTGCACACAGAAAGAGGACATTACGCAGTTTCATATTCATATAAGATTTAAGTCTTTTTTCATCTGTTCGATCTTGCGGTCGAGCTGCCCGTCTACTTCGTCGAATTTGTCGACCGAGGGCAGGGGCTCGCATACGCCGAAGTAGAATTTGATCTTGGGCTCGGTGCCCGAAGGACGCACCGAGACGATGGTGCCGTCGAAGGTGATGAATTGCAGCACGTTAGATTTTTCGATCTCGATGGGAGTCGTCTTGCCGCTCTCCACATCGAGCGTCTGCTGCGAAAGGTAGTCCTTGATGGTGATCACCTTCGCACCGCAGAGCTCTTTGGGCGGGTTGGCGCGGAAGTCGACCATCATTTGGGCGATCTCGGCGCTCCCCTCGATACCCTTGCGCACCACCGACACCAGCCCCTCCTTGTAGAAACCCAGGTCGACATACATCTGTTTGAGCAACTCATAGAGTGTCAGTCCGATGCTCTTGGCCCAGGCGGCAGCCTCGGCAGCCAGCGAGCAGGCGCTCACCCCGTCCTTGTCGCGCACGAAACTGCCGGCCAGATAGCCGAAACTCTCTTCGCCGCCGCCGATATATTGCTCGCGCGTGCCCTCGAAGTTGCGTATCACCGAGGCGATATATTTGAATCCGGTCAGGCAGTCGAAGTGGCGCACCCCGAAACTGTCGGCCACCTTGTCTATCATCGTCGAGGTAACGATGGTCTTTATGATGTACTGATGGCCGTCGAGACGTCCGGTCTCCTGCCAGCGACGACACAGATAGTAGGTCAGTAACACGCAGGTTTGGTTGCCGTTGAGCAGTATGAACTCACCTTTTGGGTCAGGTACGGCAATGCCGATACGGTCCGAGTCGGGGTCGGTGGCCAGCACCAGCTCGGCCTTCTCGCGGATGCCCTGCTCGATGGCCATGCGCATGGTGGTGCGCTCCTCGGGGTTGGGCGATTCGACGGTGGGGAAGTTGCCATCGAGGATATCCTGCTCCCTGACCGTCGAGACGTTGGTGAAGCCGAAATTTTTGAGCGACGCAGGCACCAGTCGCACCCCCGCGCCGTGCAGCGGAGTGTAGACGATCTTCATGTCGTGGAACTTGCGCACCGCATCGCCCGAGAGCGAGAGCGAAAGTATCCTGTCGAGGTATTTGCGGTCGAACGCCTCGTCGAGCAGCGTTATGTTCTCTTTGTTCTTGCCCGAAAGTATCTGATCCACAGATTTTATCTTCTCCACCTCGGCTATGATGTTCATGTCGTGGGGGGCGGTCACCTGCGAGCCGTCCGACCAGTAGGCCTTGTAGCCGTTGTACTCCTTGGGGTTGTGCGAGGCGGTGACCATCACGCCGCTGTGGCACTCCAGCTCGCGGATGGCAAAGCTCAGTTCGGGCGTGGGACGCAGTGCGTCGAACAGATAGACCCGAAAACCGTTTCCGGCGAAGATGTCGGCCACCCACTCGGCAAACTTGCGCGAGTTGTTGCGGCTGTCGTGCCCGATGGCCACCCTGATCTGCTGCCCTTTGAAACACTTTTTCAGGTAGTTCGACAACCCCTGCGTGGCCATGCCCACCGTATATATGTTCATGCGGTTGGTCCCTGCGCCCATGATGCCGCGCAGACCTCCGGTGCCGAATTCCAGATCTTTATAAAAACTTTCGGTAAGCTCTTTCCTGTCGTTGGTGATCAGGTAGTTGATGCGGTCTTTGGTCTCCGCGTCATAGTTGCCCTCAAGCCATTCCTTCGCCTTGGTCAGGGCCAAGGCCTCCAAATCTGTAGCCATAATCGGTATTGGTTAAATTTATAATATGATAGATACTTTAGAAGAAAAAACTATAGACAAAGATACGTAAAAAATTAGGAATTCTCAATATCAAACGATTAATTTATCACTTGTGGATACATATCTTTTTTAGGGGAAAAAGCAAACGAATTTGGGTTTTTTTTTGAGAAAAATATAGACAATATTTGTAAGGCGATTGAAGAGGTGAATTCACGTTTATGTCTGACAATCAATAAGTAACATTCCAAATAGTTCGTTTTATACCACAAAAACATGGGTGCGCCGCTAACATATTCCGAGATATGGCAAGACTGTCTTTCTCTCATTAAAACCAAGACGTCAGAGGAAGAGTTCAATAAATGGTTTCAGCCCATTGTCCCTCTCGATTTCAACGGCACAACTTTGCAGTTGAAAGTTCCCAACGAGAGCTATGTCTATCATATAGAGAAGAATTGTCTGAATCTGCTGCGGCCGATCATCTGCGATCGTTTTGGTCTCAATATACGTTTGCGTTACATCATCCCCCAGAGCGATGCCGCCAAAGGCCCCTCGTCTCAGGACGGCGACACGTCGGCCATCAGGCGCATTGTCGCCCAGTCGGACGGTGCAAATATAGAAAATCCGTTTGTAATTCCGGGCATCCGCAAGCTAATTATCGACCCGCAACTCAACCCAAAATATACGCTCGAGACTTTTGTAGAGGGAGACTGCAACCGTCTGGCACGTTCGGCCGGCAAGGCCGTGGCCATAGATCCGGGCAAAACGGCCTTCAATCCGCTCTACATATTCGGCGATTCGGGCCTGGGCAAGACCCACCTGGCTCATGCCATCGGCATGGAGGCCAGGCAGCGCCATCCCGACATGCGGGTGTTGTATGTGGCGATGAACAAGTTTCAGGCGCAGTTCACCAGCGCCACGTTGCGCCATGAGATCAACGACTTTATCAACTTCTACCAGATGATCGATCTGCTGATCATCGACGACATTCAGGAGCTGGCGGGCAAGGAGAAGACCCAGAACGCATTCTTCAACATATTCAATCATCTGCAGCTCTCGGGCAAGCAGCTGATCATCACCTCCGATAAACCTCCGGTTGAGCTGAGCGACATCAACCAGCGGTTGCTGACCCGTTTTGCATGGGGACTGTCGGCGCCGCTCTCTCAACCCGACCTGGAGACCAAGATCAAGATCATCCGCAACAAAGCCTCCCGTCTGGGGGCCGACCTTTCGGAGGAGGTGATCATCTTTCTGGCCGAGAGCATCCGCGCCAATGTACGCGAGATCGAGGGGGCGCTCAGTTCGCTGATCGCCAACGCAACGTTCCTCGGCAAGAAGATCACCATCTCGCTGGCCAAAGAGGTGCTTAAGATATATGTCCAGGTGCACCGCAAGGAGATCACCATCGATTCGATCAAACAGATCGTCTGTCAGGAGATGAATGTCGATGTGGCGGCCTTTCACTCGCCCAAACGCACGCGCGAGATCGCTCAGGCGCGCCAGGTGGCCATGTATCTGAGCAAACAGCACACCAAGTCGCCTTTGACGGCCATCGGCGCGGCCATCGGCGACAAGAACCACGCCACGGTGTTGCACGCCTGCAAAGCTATCTCCAATCTGATGGAGACCGACCGGGTGTTCCGCGCCCAGGTCGAGGAGATCGAACGCAAAGTGCTGGCACAGTAGAATTTGGAATTATGAATTATAAGTTATAAATTTACGTGTCCTAAATAGATATGTATAAATATAGTCATTTAATCCATAATTTATAACTCATAATTCATAACTCACTAAAACCCCAAATGCGCCATGGCACAGAAAAATGAGGCCAACATCGATAAACTCAAGGTGTTGAGCGCCGTAATGGATAAGATCGAGAAGGATTTCGGCAAAGGCTCCATAATGAGGATGAACAGCGAGAAGATCGAAGAGGTGGCGGTGATCCCTACCGGTTCGGTTGCGCTCGATGTGGCTCTCGGGGTGGGCGGCTATCCCCGCGGCAGGATCGTCGAGATATTCGGTCCCGAGTCGTCGGGCAAGACCACCCTCGCCCTGCACGCCATTGCCGAGGCGCAAAAACTGGGCGGCATAGCGGCTTTTATCGATGCCGAACACGCCTTCGACAGCTCCTACGCCAAAAGATTGGGGGTCGATGTCGACAACCTGCTCATTTCTCAGCCCGACAACGGCGAGCAGGCGCTGGAGATTGCCGATTCGCTTATCCGCTCGAGCGCCATCGACATGGTGGTCATCGACTCGGTGGCCGCGCTGACGCCCAAGGCCGAGATCGAGGGCGATATGGGCGAGGCGAAGGTGGGCCTGCAGGCCAGGCTTATGTCGCAGGCGTTGCGCAAGCTCACCGGAACGATCAGCAAAACCAATACCATCTGCGTGTTCATCAACCAGCTTCGCGACAAGATCGGAGTGGTGTATGGCAACCCCGAGACCACCACGGGAGGCAACGCGCTCAAGTTCTACGCCAGCGTGCGCATCGACATTCGCAAGTCGACCAGCATCAAGGACGGCGACGAACAGCTCGGTACGCGCACCAAGGTGAAGGTCGTCAAGAACAAAGTGGCTCCGCCCTTCCGCCGCGCCGAGTTCGACATAATGTATGGCGAGGGCATCTCCAGACTGGGGGAGATCGTCGACCTGGGCGTCGATTTCGAGATCATCAAAAAGAGCGGTTCGTGGTTTTCGTACGGCGATCAGAAATTGGCTCAGGGCCGCGATGCGGTCAAGGAGTTGTTGCGCAACAAGCCCGAGCTGGCCGCCGAGATCGAAGACAAAGTCCGCGTCGCCCTCAAGGCGGATCACAAGTAGTTTACCCTAAGGTTCAAGTCGATTGTGCCGATGCGTTGTGTCAAAGTACGTTAGAATATGTAGCCCGGTGAAAATCCGATGCTAAAAAGGTAGATGTATGGTCGAATACACCCAGGCTGACGAACTGCTGATCGAAGAGAAATTCAACGACCTGCTGCAGAGTTGTCAGAGGATTTGCAAGAGCGAAGCGGATTGGGAGATCATCAATAAGGCCTTTTTCATGGCCAAGGAGGCTCACAAAGGCATCCGTCGGCGCTCGGGCGAGCCCTACATCCTCCATCCGATCGCCGTGTCGAAGATCGTTGTCGACGAGGTGGGCCTCGGGGTCAAATCGGTGGTATCTGCTCTGCTTCACGACGTTGTGGAGGACACCGAGACCTCGATCGAGGAGATCGAACGCCTCTTCGGCCACAAAATCGCCACGATGGTCGACGGCCTGACCAAAATGGCAGGTGTCTTCAATGCCGACACCTCCGAGCAGGCCGAGTATTTTCGCAAAGTGCTGCTCACCCTGTCGGACGACGTGCGCGTCATCCTGATCAAGATCGCCGACCGCCTCCACAACATGCGCACGCTGGGCTCGATGCCCATCGACAAGCAGATCAAGATCACCAGCGAAACCATCTACCTCTTCGCCCCGCTGGCCTACCGCCTGGGGCTTTACGCCATCAAGACCGAGCTGGAGGATCTGAGCCTGAAGTACCGCCTCCCTGAGGAGTACAACAACATCGCGCAAAAGCTTAACGCAACGGAGGTTGCGCGCCATCAATTCATACAGAGATTCACCTCGCCGATCATCGAAAAACTCGACGCCAACGGCATCCGCTACCGCATAGAGGAGCGCGAGAAGAGCATCTACTCGATCTGGTTGAAGATGCAGCGCAAACGCCTTCCATTCGAGGAGATATACGACCTGGTGGCCATCCGCATCATCTTCACGCCCGGCGAGCAGATGCCAGAAAAATTGCAGTGCTGGCACATATTCTCCCTTATCACAGACATTTACGAGCCCAAACCAGACCGCCTGCGCGATTGGGTCACCACACCCAAGGTCAACGGCTACGAAGCGCTGCATACCACCGTGATGGGGCCAGACGGCTTGTGGGCTGAGGTTCAGATACGTTCGGAGCGCATGGACGAGATTGCCGAACGGGGATTTGCCGCTCATTGGAAGTACAAACAGGCGGTGCTGAGCAACAACGAGGACGAGTTCGACAAATGGCTCAAGATGATCCGCGAGGCGCTTTCGGGTCCTACGGAAAATGCCGTAGAGTTCCTCGACAACTTCAAGATGACGCTGTATACCACTGAGATAGTGGCCTTTACTCCTAAAGGGGAGTCGCGTCGCCTGCCAAAGGGCGCCACCGCGCTCGACTTCGCATACGACATACATTCCAAGATCGGCGACTCGGCCATCGGCGCCAAGATCAACTACAAACTCGAGTCTATATTCACCCCGATCAGCAACGGCGATCAGATTCAGATCGTTACCTCTGAGAGCGCCCGCCCGGTAGTCGAGTGGCTCAAACATGTGGTTACGGCTAAAGCCAAGCAACATATCAACAGCTACCTGAAAAAGAGCCGCGAGAACAACATAAAACACGGCATAGAACTTTTCGAGGCAAAATTGCGCGAGCAAGGCGTTTCGCCGAGCGCGCGAGTATTTCGCAAAGTGCTGCCGGCCTATGAATGCAGCAAGAAGGAGGAGTTCTACAGCAAGGTCGGCGCCGGAATCATTTCATTGGATAACATCGGTAAGATACTCAGGTCCAATTCGTCCAACAAGGTCATAAAGCTTTGGACGCTTCAGCTAAGCAATCAATTCCGCTTTTTGGGTACCGGCAAGAAGAGGCGTAAATATGTCATCAAGGGTCCTGACGAACTGTCGGGAGGGGAGGGGAGCAACCTGCAACCCAATTTCGAGATCGCAACGTGTTGCAACCCGATCCCCGGCGATGAGGTGGTGGGCTATCTGGAGCCCGGTCAGCATACGATAATCGTCCACAAAAGTACGTGCAATGTTCTCACGAAACTTGCCTCTCAGCACGGCGAAAACATAACATCTGTAAAGTGGTCGAACTATAAGACCATGTCCTACCTTTCCGAGTTGCATGTGAAGGGGATCGATCGTGTCGACATGTTGATGAACATAGCGCAGATCATCACCGTAGAGTTTGACGTTAACATTCGTGAACTTCACATATTGAGCCATGACGGCATATTTGAATGTACGATCAGCATGTATGTGGCAAACACCGAGGCTGTCAACCAGATTATCTCCAAACTTCAACGTATCAAAGGAATTGAAACCGTAACGCGCACCACCTCCCCCGAGGTTTAACAGATTTGAGTTCACTTTTCTACTTGCAAACGGTTTGACGAGCGACAACAAACCACAAGCGCGCACGGCGTGATTGACAAAAGTAATTAAAATTATTGGCGCGTCGTCATCTATACAAATGTTAATCACTCAATTCGATAGAGCATGCCTACGATATTTTCACGAATAATCAGCGGAGAAATTCCGAGCTATAAAATCGCAGAAAATGCTGATTTTTATGCTTTTCTTGACATCAATCCCTTAACGAAAGGCCATACGCTTGTGGTTCCCAAGCGAGAGATCGACTATCTGTTCGACATGCCCGACAGTTCTCTTGCCGAAATGATGGTGTTTGCAAAGAGAGTGGCAAATAACATTCGTGAACACATCGAGTGTGCAAGAGTGGCCGTGGCAGTTATCGGCCTTGAGGTGCCTCACGCTCACATTCATCTCATTCCGATCGACAGCGAAAGCGATTTTAATTTTCGCAATCCCAAGCTCTCGCTTACCGATCTGGAATTTCGCGAAATACAGACCCTCATACAACTTAAATGACCTTATTATTGCCTGACCTCGCCGCGCGGCAACATATATCAATGCAATAAAACAAAAATATCACGAGTTTCGAGGGGTGTAATACTCAAAGGTGTCATCGTTGTAAAACATTATCACCTTCTCGATCTTTGAAGTTTGTCGTTTATTTTGGTGTTCATTGACCGGGGCGGCCGAGTATAATTGATCTGAAACACAGTCAGCAACTATCTTATTGTCAGTTGGAAGGTGGGTTTTGACGCTATCTCCGGTTGCCGTTACCCCATCCCGAACCATTCTCTGTTCGCTATCTGCAGCCGTACGATCATCGCTATTGCCTCTACTATTATTGTGTGATACCGTAGTCTGCGCGGGTCGTTTTTCTGCAGGCAGGGTAGAGTAGCTCCCATGTATTTCCGAGACAGATGACTTTGCCTTATCCCCCTTTCCCTTGAAAAAGGCATATTCAGCAGGGGTATTTTTATCTCTATTTTGCTCTTGACCGCTTTTCTCCAAAGCAATACCGGAAGTTTCAAGGGTTTCATTGCCCGTGTCCGGGCGAATTGATCCATTCCTGTAGATATTGCCAGTTCCGAGAAGAATCCAATCCGGATTTAAATTTGGAAACTTGGTTAGCATCTTGGCTATAAAGTCAAATCCGGGCTTATTTCGCCCCGATAACAAATGTGAAACATTTGGTGCGCCAACCTTCATTTTCTCAGCGAATTTCGCAGCGCTCAACCCCTCGCTATCAATAAACTTCTGTAATCTATCCCGCATAATCGCAGATTTTTATACAAATCTATATAAATTTTGCCAAATTAACAATAATTGTTAATTTATAATTGCAATTTCTGGTTGTTTACGGATGTTTTAAGAAGGATTTTTACAGATTTTTGTTACGATGGTCGGTTGCCCCGAAACTCGCACTC
>BNXD01000022.1 GCA_025999315.1 Bacteroidia bacterium
TCCGATCCGGATGTCGGTCAGGTATTCGGTGAAGCTCTTTCCTGCGTGTATCGCGAAAAAACGACTGAATGCCACCTCGTTCATATTGACAAGCCGGGCCGCGTCGCTCAATTTTATGTCGTGCGGATAATTTTCTTTCAGGAAATCATCTACCGTGTGAATGCGGCGGCTCATGATGCGGTTTTCGCTCCGGGCGAAAGATGAGCTGGCCAGAGTGCGCATGTCTTTCGAGACGGAGAGTTCATAGAGCAGCGAGAGGAAATTGATCATCGAGTAAAAACCTATGTCTTCGTGGGTCAGCGAATTGAGCAGATGCCGGAGTTTAAGTATGGTCGGCAGGGTGAAAGACACCCCTTTACGGCCGCTGTCGATCATGTTGCGTATGGACGCGAACTGGTTTTTACTGAGCAGCTGACCGGAGAGCCAGTCGCCCGAAAACTGGATGGTTATTTCGCGGATATTACCCGAGGCGCAGTTGTGCGTTTGCCACGCATGTTCCAGATTCTCTCCTGAGATGAGCACCAGGTCGTAATCTCCGATCTCCTCTATCGAATCCCCGACTATGCGGCGCGAACCGCTGGCATTTTCGACATAATTGAGTTCGTATTCCGCATGGGAGTGGATGGGAAACGTAAATTCACTCTTGCGGCGTTCGATCACATAGATGCAATCGGCTTTCGACAAAGGCGGCAGTTCGTTAAACACCGAATTCTTCATGTCGTTAAGAAACTGTTTAAATTTTATTCGCGAAAAAGGTTATGAGATATTTGGCTTTGCCTTTCTCCTGATGTTGGCGGGCAGAGGAACGCCCGCAAAGTTGGCAAGCAGAGGGACGCTTGCCTTCCTCGCGCTACCTCGGCCGTAGCCCGCAAGCGGTCTGCGGCCCTCGCAACGCTGCTCGGTTCTCCTCCTTGCAGGGCATAGTCCGCAAGCGGCCTCTGCTCCTGCTTTGTTCGTCGATTCGCACCTCGGCAGAGTTTTCGAGCGAGCTCGACTCTGCGCTCGGTTTGTCGTCGATTTTCGATGATTTTTGCGCCTCCGACAAGGCGCATAGCGCGGTGTTCCATGTAACAAGGAGGCCAGGCCAACATGGCCGAAAAGAGCCCCAAAGAATAGAGAGACGAAAATAGTAGACAAACGCTAAGATCGTTCTGTCCGTTCGATCAATTCGAGCGCCATGCGGCTGTTGTGGTATGGACACTTCCAGAATCCCGCCTTGTCCTCCCGTGTGTTGGGCGAACCGTCGGGCAGTATGCTCCAGTGCCATTCGCCCGCCGTTCTGTCGATCATGTGCCTGTCGATATATTGCCATGCGGCCATGGCGCGACGCAGGGCGTTCCGGTCGCCGAAATGTTGGTAGATGTTATAGTAGCCCACCACAGCCTCCGCCTGAGGCCACCAGTGGCGGTCGCGGTCATAGTGTCCCGCCGTTCGGTCATGTTCATATATGATGCTCCCGTCGGCCTGTATTCCCTGGGCAGCGGCATCGGCAATTTTTATCACCAACGGTTCGACGGCTTGGAGCCAGTCCGCGTCGCCCAACTCCAGCGACGCCTCGTGCAGGAGCCACGAAGCCTCTATGTCGTGGCCATACGATACTATATTGCTCTGCAATTGCCACCGCTCATCGAAGAACAGCCCCAGATGTCCGTCGCCCTGTATGATCTTATCGACGAATACCGACAGCAGGTCCCTTACGCGTCGTTCCAGCAAAGGGTCTTTCCAGACCCGATAAAGGTTGGTGTATGGCTCTATGATGTGAAGGTGGGTGTTCATCGTTTTGCTCAGGTTGGCATCTTTCTCGCTCAGGCGCATATCTTCCAAAGGTTGCCACCGGCGATCCAGAGCCTCGACATAGCCGCCGTACAGCTCGTCGAAAGCGTGCCGCTCGATGGCGTGGAAAAGATCGATCGCCACCCTAAGCGATTGCCCGTCGCCTGTGGCACGGTGGTATTCGCTCAGGCCGTAGATGGCAAACCCTATGGCATATGTCTGTTTTTTGGTCTCCAGCGGCCGACCCGTGTGATCGAGCGACCAATATACGCCGCCATATTGCCCATCGATGAAATGCTCGAGCAGATAGTCGCGGGCGCGTGTTGCCATGTCGAGATATTCCCTGCCGCCCAAAACGCGGTAAGCCGCGGCAAAAGTCCACAGAAGGCGGGCGTTGAGCACCGCTCCCTTTGGCGCATCTTCCGTCGGCCGACCCGAACAGGCGATCCGGCTAAGAAAGCCTCCGTTTTTGGCATCTACCATCCGGTTCATCCAGAAAGGGAGTATGTCCCCTGTCAGTTCGCGCCTCAAAGCATCGACAAATCCTCCGACCTCACAGCTGCTCATGGCGCATGGCTTTCAATTTGTCGCGAATTTCGTGCAACTTATTCTCGCTCAGAGGATACATGGAAATAAAGACGGCTCCAAGTGCTGCTCCGGCCGCAGGCAACAGGCTGAGCATCATGCGAATGCCATGCAGGGCGCTCTCCCCCTGAGCCACATTGGCCTTGAACCCGTAGAACCCCAACAGCCACCCTGTGAGTGCGCCTCCGAGAGTCCAGCCCAGTTTCTGCGACATGCTCGACGAGGAGAATATGAGCCCCGTGGCGCGGCGTCCGGTGGTGAGTTCGGACCAGTCGGCGGTGTCGGCATACATGGACCACAGCAGCGGGAAGATCGCTCCGGCACACATGCTGATGAGTATCTGCATCGACATCATCGTCAGGATGTCGCCCTTGCCTATGAAGTAGAACAGGACGCTCAGCAGCGCCGAAAGGCTCATGGCGCCAAAAAAAGTGAGTTTTTTGCCTATGCGTCTCGAAACGGGCACTGCGATGATGATGCCCAATATGTTGGCCGCCTGTCCCAATACGAGGTAGATGGTGGTGAGCGACATGGACGTTTTGAATATATTGATCTCGCCGCCCGAATATTCGACATAATATTTGAAGTAATAGGCTGCCGCGCCGTCGCGTATGGAGTTGAAGACAAGCGCGCCCACTCCCGCCACGAAAAGGATCCACCATGGGCGGTTGCGGAAAAGATCGCCAATGTCTTCGCCAAATGAGTTCTTCTCCTCCCTGATCGGTTTGACCCGCTCTCTGGTCCAGAAGAACGTGCAGAGAAAAAACACGATGGCTATGGCGGCGAAAACCATGCTTGCATAGTGCCAGCCGGCTGTCTCGCCACCCGTGCGTCCGAAGAACCTGACGAGCGGATCGACCAGTACGAGCACCAGAATGCTGCCGGCAAAGGCAAATATCATACGGTAAGATGAGAGCTCTGTCCGTGTGTTGGTCTGATCGGTCATAACGCCCAGCAGCGAGGCGTAAGGAACGTTGATCATCGAGTAGAACATCATCATCAGCGAATATGTCGCATAGGCATAGATGATCTTGCCTGTCATGCCCAGGTCGGGGGTGGTGAATGTAAGTACGCCGATGATGCCGAAAGGCACAGCCAGGAACAGGATATAAGGACGAAAACGCCCCCAGCGCGTTCTGGTGCGGTCGGCTGCGACACCCACCAGAGGATCGATGATCGAATCCCATATGCGCGTAACGAGAAACATCGTTCCTACGACGGCTGCAGGAATGCCGAAAACATCGGTATAGAATATCATAAGATACATCCCGAAAAGTTTCCAGAACATGGACGAAGCCGCATCGCCCAGACCGTAGCCGATCTTCTCTTTGAGAGTTACTTTATTCGGATTTGTCATCGGTCGGATGGTTTAAGGCTGTCCATAAAATCCCTGTTGCTTTCGATGAGCGCATTGATGGTCCCCACCGAAGCGGCCGACCGCAATCCGTCGGGCTTGGTGTTCAGACAGTAATCGACCAGAATATCCATGGTCGAAGTGGCCACGTGCATGCGCGTATCGCTCGAGGCATAATAGATATAAATGCGTCCGTCGTCGTCGTCGATCCATCCGTTGGAGAACAACACGTTCGATACGTCGCCCACCCTTTCATGGCACTCGGGAGCGAGAAAGTGCCCGGCCGGAGAGGCGATCAGTTTTGAGGGGTCCTCCAGAGAGGTCATATACATGTAAAGCACATATCTCAGTCCGGCCGCGCATCCACGAACGCCGTGCGCCAGATGAAGCCATCCTTCGGGTGTCTTTATGGGGGGTGGGCCTTCGCCGTTCTTCAACTCTTTTATGGTGTGATAATAGCGGTGGTCAATGATCTTTTCCTCCACTATCCCGGCTTGTGTAATGTCGTCCACGAGCGCCCATCCTATGCCGCCGCCGCTGCCCGTGTCGATAAAACCATCCTGCGGGCGTGTATAGAGGGCATATTTGCCCTCTATGAACTCAGGATGCAACACCACGTTGCGCTGTTGCGATTTGCTTTTCACGTCGGGCAGGCGCTGCCAGTTGATCAGATCGTGCGTACGCGCTATCGCGGCAGTGGCCGTTGCCGAAGAGAGATCGCTGGGGGATGTTCTGTCTTTTCGTTCGGTGCAGAAAATGCCATAGACCCATCCGTCCTGATGGGCGGTAAGTCGCATGTCATATATATTCGTGTCGGGCTCTTCGGTCTCGGGCATGATCACGGGCGAGTCCCAGAAGCGGAAGTTGTCTATGCCGTTGGGGCTTTCGGCCACTGCAAAGAACGACTTGCGGTCCACACCCTCCACACGCACCATCATCACATATCGGCCATTCCATTTTATGGCTCCGGCATTGAAGGCGCCGTTGATGCCGATACGCTCCAGCAGGTGTGGATTGGTCGCGGGGTTAAGGTCGTAACGCCAATGCAGCGGGGCATGGGCGGCGGTGAGTATGGGGTTTTTGTAGCGTGTCCATATACCGTTCGTCGAGACTGGCGAATTGCTTTTTGCAACAAGATCTTCGTGGTCTTTTACCAACTCGCGCAACTTCTGTGTGAAGTTTGAACCATTCATGCCTGTAAAGCGATATTGTTAAACAGATATTATTCTAATTGAATCCGTTGGCTCCAAGCGTCCATCCCATCACGGACGAGATATAGGGCGCCAGCAGCATGGCGAGCTTTTGGTGTCCCTTGCTGTTGGGATGCCCGGCCCCATAGTCGTCGGGGTAATGCAACACGTATGAATACATGGGAATAAAAAACATATTTTTGTCATTGGACTCCGTAGCCGCTTTTTCCACACATTCGCGCTGCGTCCGACTCGACATCGGCGACGAGAGGCAGAATATGGGAATCTCGCCGTACGCTTTGCGCACCGACGACAACAACTCGCGGTAGCCCTTTATGAATTCGGCGGCCGACGGCAGCGGAGAGGTCGAAAAATCGTTGGTGCCCAGATTGATCACCACAGCGTCGGGCCGCCACAGAGAGAAATCCCATTTCGGGTCGGGATTCTGGTCGTATGCGGTGAAGAACCGTTGGCGCATGGTGTAGTCCGACGCCCGTTTGGAGTCGCCGTAATTACGTACCACGCCCTGCCCCGAATGAGCGATGAGGGTATAGTCGGCATTGAGCAGGCGCGCGGCGACGGAGGCGTAACTGTGATAAGCGTTCTCGGTCTCGGCCGTATATTCTTCGCCGGGGTCGGTGGTCTCGGAGCCGAAGCCGCAGGTCATCGAGTCGCCTATAAATTCGATCTTCCTTGTCGGGGCGCCGGTCCATGCAAGTATCTTCCCTCCGTCGGCCAGCGTAAAGCCCCGGATAGTGGTGGTTCCCTCCCCTGCTTCGGTGCGTTTGTAGAGCATTGCCCGATGGACTCCCGCCCCAAGGTCGCAGCCCAGCTCGATGAGCCTCTCCTCGCCTCTAATGTTTATCTCCCTGACATATTTGCCGTCTATAAACAGCAGGTAATAGTTGGATCTGGTATCTCCCGCACGCATTGCCAATCGATCGCCGGTAAAGCGGAAACGTAAATAGACACCCGACCAGTCGAAACTTACCGAGCCGTCGCCTGTTTTGACGACGCGGCCCGTATAGGTGATCTTGTCGCTGTCGGCCGGATATTGCATTGAGCAGGCGCGTTGCTCACATAAAATCAGAACGGCGGCCAGAGACAGAATGGATAACAGCTTTTTCATAAGTTATGCGAATCGGTGGTTGTAGTTTATGTTTGATTATAAATACCTTGTCGCGTCGTCAAATCTTAATTGCCATGACGCCTCGAGTTCATGTCACCCTGAGCGAAATTCTTTTCATGTCTCACCACGAGTTCATGTCACCCTGAGCGGAACGGAGTGAAGTCGAAGGGTCTCGGCGATCAAATCAGTCTTTTTGAGATGCTTCGACTGCGCTCAGCATGACATTTTATTTCTCACTTCTCGTTTCTCAATGTTTTATGTCATGTCACCCTGAGCGCGTTCCTTCATGTCACCCTGAGCGGAACGGAGTGAAGTCGAAGGGTCCCGGCAAGACTGCGGAATCAGTCATTTTGAGATGGTTGCCTTCGGCTTCCTCCTCGCGGCTCGGCATAGCTCGAACAAGTTCGGCTCTGCCCTCGCTCGCAGCGTCGGTCCGACTGCGCTCAGCATGACATGTTTATCCCGCCCGGCATGACATTTCGAGGTTCAACTACCGATTCGCATAAGTTACTTATATAGATCGACCTCACTGCAGAATAGAGTTTGCGGGCCGTTGTAATATTGAACGAAATCCGCAACGGATGCCTGCCCCGGGTAAGGCGCGTAGAAATGACCGGGACGGTCATATGCGTTGCGCCAGACGAGAACATAGGCCACCGGATAGCTCTGCATGGCCGGTTGCAGCACCGCGGTCCACCAGTCGGCCATCGTTACCCCTTCGAGCCCCGTTTCTGTTATGGCGATCGGCTTGTCATGCTCTTTGCCCAGACGGGTCAGCTGGGCAAGGTTCTGTTCGAGTCCTTTTCTGAACTGCCCGGCCTGCCCAAAATGGTAGGTGTCGAAACCGAGCAGGTCTACACAGTGATCACCCGGATAACGCTCGTTGTATGTCTGAGAGAACAGCACGTTGCTGCTTGGCGAATAGGCGTAGAGCAGGTTGGTTGCGCCTTTCAGGTGCAGGCGGTCCCATGTCATCTCCCAGAGCTGCCGGTACTGCTCCACACTGCACAGATCCGCCCCCCACCAGAACCAGCTATCCGTGTTCTCATGCCACGGACGGAAAAGTATGGGTATTTTGTCCCCGTTGTCGTCGATGAGCGAATTGAAAAATGCAGCCAATGTGTCGAGCCACCCTGTGAATATCTCATGACAGCTGCCGCCCGGCAGTACCGATGCGACGACGGTCTTGTCGCTCACATCCCACGCGTCGCCGCAAGTGAGCGGATTGTCGGGATGCCAGCTGACGGTGGACATGCCTTTGCGCCTGTGCTGTGCAATGATCTCGCTGCGAATTTTATCGAAAGGCACTCCATCGAGATTGACCTCTACGCCAAGCTCGATATGCCCCATGTCGAAACCGATCACCGCAGGATAGTCGCCGCATACGCTCTTGACATCCGAACGTTCGGCATCGCCAAACCACCCCACGCCGTAAGCCGTATCGTCCTGATGGCCGAACATCGTTCCCCTGGCTGCAACGGCCCGCAGATTTTTGAGCAGCAGCGCCGTTTGCGACGTTCGCCCTCCGGATGGCATGTTCAGCAGGGTCGAATATTTACCGATGAGGGTAATGGTGGCGACGTCCGAGGCAAAGACGGAGTTCAGCCCCTGTTCCTCCTGTGCGGGATCGCCGGTGTAGTCGTCGCCTTTGCGCCAGACATAATGATCGTCCGACAACATGGCATATCCGCCCCAGCCCCAAAAGTTGCATCCGGCAAAGACCCCGCCGTGCTGCATATTCTCATGAATATATGAAAACACCGCCTCGTAATAGGCGTTGCGCTGGAGGGTTGCGCTCTCTTTTTTGAACGAGAAACCGTCGCGCGGATAGCCGAATTCCTCCATTACCAACGGTTTTTTGAGCCTGGCGGCCAGGGCGGCATGTTCGTCGATATAACCTTTGGTGTTGATTATGGCCTGCGGCAGATCCGCCTCCATCGTCTCCCGGTGTATCCAACCCCAATTGTTGGGCCAGATATGGATGGTCATGTAGTCTATGTTCCTGTCGGCGTGGACCCGCTCCCAGAGGGCAATATCGCCTTCGGAACCGGCTTTGCCTTCGCTGCCGGTAGAGACCAGATGGTTGGGGTCGAGCCTTTTGATCTGCTCCGCCGTCGCCGCCATCCACTCCGCATAAGCTTCTTTGTTCTCGTCGCCAAAGGCGCGCGGCTCGTTGCCTATCTGCCACGCCATGATGGCCGTGTCGTCCGTATATTTACGGCCGGTATAGCGGTTGGTGCGAGAGACGATGAAATCGACATGATCGGCAAACAGGCTGTGCGCCTTTTCGTTTTTGGCATACTGCCGCACATGCTCCGTATAGGCATTCCAGCCGTCGACTGCCGGTATGGGGGCCTTGCCCGCCCCGGCCCACTGGAGATATTGCGAATAGCCTCCCGACCACTCCCACGAGTTGTTCAGGTAGAGCACCGCATACATCCTGCGGCGGCCCATCTCCATCAGAAGATAGTCCAGCCCGTCAAGGATCTGGTCGTTATATACCCCCGGGGCGCGCTGGAGGGTAGGTTCGACCTTGGAAACCACGCCCTCGACCCCGTCCGAACCCACCAGTATGCGCAGATTGTCGATCCCGATGCTTTTCATCAGATCCAGCTCGCGGATCAGACGTCGACGGTCGCCTCCCTCACCCTTGGAGCCGAGTATGGCTCCATACCAGAAGTTCGTGCCGATGTAACCGTATTGACGGTCGCCGATGTAGAAACGGCCCTCCTCCACACGCACAAAGTTCTCCGTCTTGCGCTCGTTGCCGCACGAGGTCAGGCCGACCGCAAGGCACAGCGCAGATAATATTACCGCTATTTTCATCTGTTGATGTTGTTGACCACTCCGGTGCAGTTTACAAGACCCACCGGCGGCAGTTTGGGATTGGATGGAGAGGCTGTGCCGTTGGTGTTGTCGATCCTGAGCCCCTTGACGCCGACGGCGGCTATCGCATTGGTGTAATAAGGCTTGTCGATGGCCTTGTCCCATGTCATGGAGCCTCCGTCGAAGCGAACGTTAGTTGCATTCTCTATCAACACTATGGGTATGTCTGAGGCGTAGAACGACTTGCCCTGAACAATGTTGGGACGCAGGTCTATATTGCCGCCGCCAACCTCCTCCAGCGCGCTGCGTTTGAGGTTGAAGTCGAAATTGACGAACGAAACGTTTTCCACGGCGCTCTCGTCGGAGGCCAGCAGCACGATGGAGTTCTCGGCGTTGCAGGAGATATTGGTGAAAAACACGTTTTTGATGATCCCCAACTTGCTGTCGGGCACCCCGCGCATGGCCGAAATGCGGATCGGCTCGCCGTTGCCCCACCAATCTCCGGTATGAAGGCGTGTTTCGATCCTGACGTTATTGAAAAACACATTCTCTATGCCCCCCGAATCGCGTACGTTGAAATTGATGCCGGCGTTGGAATCGAAAATGATTATGTTGTTGAAGAAGTAGTTGGACATCGGGTTCTGATCCCACCCGCCGATACGGATGGCGCTCGACCTCGAACGAAGGATGCAGTTGGAGACGTTGATGTTCGTCGACGGGCGGTGGATACGCTTGAATCCCGGGTCGCCGAAGTGCCAATCGTATCCGGCCAGAACAATGGCGTCGTCGCCGCACGAGAAGTAACAGTCCGAGATGTTGACATTCGACGAGGAGATCACATCGAGCCCGTCGCTGTTGGGAATGAGCAGATCGTTGTCGATCTTGAGCCCCGAGGCACGCACGCGGTCGCAATGCACGATAAGGAATGTCCAATATGGAGCATCGATGCAGGCGAAATCGGTGAGCGTTACGTCGGTGCAGTTGCTGAAGATCACCATCTGGTGGAAGCGATCCTTCGGATAAAGGGGCCCGTCGCCCACCCCGCTCTTTACCTTGCGGAAATCGTCGCCCTGGCGGAGCAACCTGCGGTCGTCGGGGCCGATCACTTTGGCGCTGTCGGCGAACATGAACTCCATGCCCTGCCCGAAGATCACTCCACGCCCGGTGATGGCGACATCGTGAGCATCCTCGGTGTAGAAAACCCCCGCCAACTCGTCGTTGTGGCGCTGATACTGCGTCAGGTCGGTGGTGGCTACAAGACGCGCTCCCGGCTCAAAATGAAACTCCACGCACGAGCGAAGGTTGAGGGTGCCCACCAGATAATCTCCCGCAGGAAGCGAGACGACCCCGCCGCCCTTTGCGGCGCACTTATCTATGGCTTTCTGTATCGCTTCGGTGGCAATGGTCGCCCCGTCGCCTTTGGCCCCGAAATCCCGAATGTTGTACGACGAAGTGGTGCTAACGCAGCTGCATACGATAAAGGCAAGCGCTGCCAAAACGATTTTTCTCATTACTTTTATAATTTTATCTCCAGAATTATCTGTTTGTTTATGTCGCAACTCGGCGTGGCGACCGTCAGGCGGCGAGTGGAGGCATCCCACATCCAGTCGTTTGCCGGCAGACCGTCGAGCAGGACACGTCCGGGTTTGTCGGTATTTATCACACTCATCCGGTAGGCTCTGTATTTCACGCCGTCGAGATAGTCACCCTCGGGGGCGTTCACCGTGATCTTTTGCGACGCTCCTTCGACATATTCATAATCAAGGGCTATCCGGCGAAAGCCGTTATTCAAAAAGTTGAAACTCTGTCCGTCGTCCTCATAAAGGAGGAAGGTCGTTTTGCCGCTTTGTTGCGGAGTATAGGCTGCCAGACAGAGGGTGTCGAGGGGTTGGCTGCCATAGTCGCGATATGGCGCCATGGGAATGATCGACCCTGCTTTGACATAGAGCGGCATCTGGCTCAGCGGCTTGTTGACGGTGATCTGTCTGTCGCCCGGGAGCCTCTCGCCGGTGAAAAAGTCATACCACTCGCCCCGGGGCAGATAGAGGCTGCGCGAGGCGATGCCCTTCTCGCCTTTGCCCGACGGGTCGAGCACGGGGGCGACAAAGAAATCGTCCCCAAACATATATTCGTCATAACGGTAAGCCTCGTCCGAGTCGGGACTGTCGATATAAAGCCCCCGGCATATCGGCAAACCACTGTCGTGAGCATTCCGGCTCATGGTGTATATATAAGGCAGCAGTGCGGCTCGCAGTTGCATTGCCGTGCGGGTGGCGTCGAGCACATCTTCGCCCCAATCCCACGGCAGGCGCGATCCTCCGTCGCGATCGCCTTTTTTGAGTACGGGCGGCCACCAGTATACGTCCTTCTTGGCATGGGCGCGCATGATGGGAGAGAAAGCCCCCAGCTGGAACCAGCGCGCGAACATCTCGCCGTCGGGGCTTTTGCCGGCCTTTCCCTGCGGCATGTAACCGCCTGTGTCGTGCGACCAATAGACACCGTTGTTGCCCCCCTTGATGGTGGCCTCGAGAGTATACCGCATGGTGGCCCATGTGGCGTAGGTGTCGCCGGAAAAGCCGCACGGATAGCGATGGTTGCACATCACGCCCTCATGCAGGCGATTGAGCACCAACGGCCGCAGGCCTGTCTCCTGTGAAAGGTATTTCTGATAGAGCTCGGACGAATATATCGAATTGTCGCCATCCACCCAATGGAAGTCGAACCCGTCTTTTATCATGTGGTCGAGATACAGGTCGTAGAAGGCTTTGAAATGACGCTCGTTCCTGGTGTCGTAACGAATGTTCTTCCGCTCCGGCTCCCATGGCAGGCCGTCTTCGAGCGCCTTGTCGTAATCCAGCCCCGCCCTTTGGCAGAACTCTTTCACTTTGGGGTCGAGATGGTAAATGCAGCCTGAGTGGTGGTTGAAGCCCACTTTCAGATGCTCGGAGTCGGCCCACTGCTGGAAGCCTTTCATGTCGGGAAAATTGATGGTGTCGTAACGGTAACCGTACCAATAATCCACATGCCAGCACATGTCGAGGATGATGGCGTCCAACGGAAGTTTCTCACGGCGAAAACGGGCTGCAATATCCTTGTAATCGGCATCGGTATAGTCTTTCCATCGCGAATAGATAAATCCCAGCGACCATTTGGGCAACATGGGTATGGCCCCCGACAGAGAGTAGAAATCGGAGAAAGCCTGCCGGTAGTTGCCGCCATAGGCCAGCACGTAGAGCTCGTCGAAACGCTCTCCCTCGCCATAAAGGCAGAGCGTGTCGGCGGTGTGCCTGATCACCGTGAAGCCCCGGCGACTGAGAAGACCGTCCGGGATGTTGCGGTAATGCCACGATGAGGTGATGTCGTTCTGCTCCGAGTAGGACTTGTTGCCGTCGCAGTTGTCCATCGCTCCGATGACCCCGCCCAGATTGAGGGTGTCTTTCTGCCCCAGCTGCTCCAGCTGCCTGTCGTTTTTGAGCGCGACGCATATGCCTCCCCCGTCGAGAGGAAGCTGCGGCGAATATATGATGGTCAGAGAGTCGGTGACGATGGAATATATGCCGTCGGTCTCGCCTATCGTGAAGTTCGTTTTTGGAAATTCAAGGTTTGCAACCCCCAAATCCGTTTTGGGGGTCGCAAACCTGAACCCGCTCCCCTGCTGCACGCTGAACATGGTGGGGGTCAGTACGTTGATCTTTAAGTTCTCAAACGATACCGAACATCCGTCCGACTTATAGGTTTTCGTACCGCACGCCACAGCCAGTGCAGCTGTCAACGCCAACAGAAGATCGCGCGAACTCATGGCTAATGGACAGGTTTGAGCGAAAAACGCGGATTGTCTATGGCCAGATACATGTGGCAGGCTGTCGGGCCCTGCATGACCATCTGGAATGCAGGCCCCGCCGTACCGAGATCGGCGTCGCCGCCGCCACCCTTTATCTTCTCGGCCGGGATGGTGACGGTTCTCCATGCGTAGAGCGGTATGCCCGGAGACTCACCCCACCAGACGCGGCATTCGGCAGCACTGGCCTCAAACTCGAAGCGCAGGTTGTTGTACATGTTCGACACACCGACCCATGCCTCGAACTTGAAGTTG
The DNA here is from genome assembly GCA_025999315.1 of Bacteroidia bacterium. GTDB lineage: Bacteria > Bacteroidota > Bacteroidia > Bacteroidales > Rikenellaceae > JAIRQC01. The sequence goes on from BNXD01000022.1 coordinate 12,951, forward strand.
TACGCGGCGCGGTTGGTGTTGATGTCTGCGGGATAGTTACCCGGGTTAACAAAGTAGATGCCCCAGTTGTCGCCGCTCCACTCGCCGGGATAATCGGCGTCATACATAAGGTATATGCCGTCCACGGGTTCGGGATCCGACGTGGTGAGACGCGGAGTGTTTTGATAGTGCCAATTGCCGTTGTCGCTCGGAGCAATGCCGTTGAAGTCGCCGAGCAGCCATGTCGTTTCGCGGTAAGGCGTCGAGCATGTGGCCGAACCTGCGGGGCTCGACACGACGATCGCCGCGTCGCGCGTTGCGCCGGCGGGTACCTCGACGGTTATGGTGTTTTTGGTGGCGGCGATTATCGTGGCCGGCAGGCCCCCGAAAGTGACCGTTCCATCATCTGCGGTTACGCCGTAAAGGTCGAAATAGTTGCCGGTGATATTGACCTGGTCGCCCTCCGCGGCCCACTCGAAATCGAGGCCGTCGGCATAGAGCGCAGGCAATGTAACCACCAGCGGCACGGTGACGGTCCTCTCGTATTTGTCGGTGATCTTGATCTGATTGTCAATGACGATCGGAGCGCGGTAGGGCACGCGAAGATAGAGATCGCCATTGATGACGTAGGCGTCGAAGGGAATTTGCAGCCCCACGTCGTTGATGGTCACGGTGTCTACATTTGCCAGATTTTTGCCGACGAGCTTTATGACCCCTTCCAGGGTCATTTCGCTGACAGGCCGGTCGTCGTGGATCGGATCGACAACACCGTAGACCTCCATCGGGTCGCTGTTGGCTTCAACAAGCCATGTGGACTTCACTTCGTCCCTGCATCCGAAGAACAGAGCGAACAAAGGCAACAGGAGCGTTAGTCTTAACAATTTAGCTTTCATGATTTTAGAGTTGTTTAAGGTAGCGGTTGGGGGATTGACGGACCCGTTCGGCAAAACAACCATTATATCATGCAAGCAGAGATCGTCCATGATCTCACATACAAAACTAATATGATATTTTATGTTTTGCAAGCCGTTTTTGCATTTTTCATGCCAATTGTTGCGAAAGTATTACTATTGGCTGTAATAATATAATTTTTGCAGTTTTTAAAATTATAGTTTTGCATAAGGATTGACACCCGAATTATTGGCAGAACCTGTTGTATCACTCTTAAAACTTTAACTAAATGACAAATTAATACAGCTAATCTAATGAGACAAAGAACTTTGTTATCCCTGCTTCTGCCATTGTTGGCAGTGTGTCTGGGAGGGGGGGGGTACGCTCAGAACCGGGCCGTTACCGGTAATGTGGTAGACAAGGAGAACAATCACCCTCTTGCCGGAGCGATAATATATATTACCGGCACAAAAAACGGTACTACCACCAACTCTAATGGCCTCTTCTCGCTCACCGCGCCTGAGTCGGCCATGCAGATTACTGTCAGTTTCATGGGCTATGAAACGAAAACTCTCGACATAACTCCCAACATGAGCGTCGCGCTCGTCTCCGCGGCCAACACCATGGAGGATCTCGTGATCTCGGGTTACTCCATGGTCAAGAGGAAAGACCTCACCGGCTCGATAGGCGTTTTGAAGTCCGACGACAACTTTTCGGTAGGCAAGACCGACGCCCAGCAAGCTTTGCAGGGACGTCTGGCCGGCGTCAACGTTACCCGCTCCGACGGCGCCCCGGGCGGCGGCGTCTCGGTGCAGATAAGGGGCACCAACACCCTCTACGGCACCACCGAACCTTTGTATGTGGTGGACGGTATACCCATGGCCGTCAGCAACCAGCGCGGGCTGAACAGCGGCAACGACGTGGCCACCTCCAACTCGCTCGCCTTCCTCGACCCCAACGACATAGAGTCGATGGAGGTGCTCAAGGACGCCTCGTCGATCGCGCTCTACGGATCGCGCGGTGTGAACGGCGTGATCATCATCACCACCAAATCGGGCAAAAGCCTCGCCTCGCAGGACAGGGTCAACATCAGCTATAACACCTCCGTCTCGAACGTAGCCAACAAGATGGAGATGCTCAGCAGCCAGGAATATGCCCAGTATGTCAACGCGTCCAAGATGAATACCTCCATCCTCAACGGAAGCACCTCGCCATGGCCCGGCGGCGTGCCATACAGCGGCTCATGGGACGAAGCGACACAAAGATACAACGACAAACCATCCGATTTTCCGCTCAACGACCGCCATTACTGGCAGGATCAGGTGTTGCAGACGGCCATCAGCCACGACCTGAGTCTCGATCTGAGCGGAAGCGGCAAGGGATACGATTACTCGCTGTCGGGAGGTTTGACCGACCAGCAGGGCGTTGTCAAAAACTCCTCTTTCAAAAGGTACACCACAAAGATAAACTTCAACAAAGAGATCAAGCCGTGGCTGAAGATAGGTACGTCGACCAACGTATCCTTCACCAAGTCCAACATGCTCAAAAACTCCACCGACAACTGGAACAACGGCGACGAGGGCGTCATCCGCTCGGCGCTCTATTTCCCTCCCACCTACAAGGCCGACGATCCGAGGCTGCTCAACGACGAGCTGAACGCCCTGGCTTCCAATCCGCTGGTCTACACCACTCCACTCAACGAAACCAGAGGCTACACCGCCTACACGTCCAATTATGCGAACATCAACATCATGAAAGGGCTTGTTTTCCGAACGGTTCTCGGTTACAGTTTCTCCGGCGCAGAGCAGAACCAATACTATGGCGTCAAACTCTGGGAAGGCCGTCCTCCCAAGAACGGGCTTGACGTAAGGGGCAGCAACACATGGGGCGGGCTGGTTTTCGACAACCTGTTGATGTACAACAGGGACTTCGGCAAACACAACGTCAGCGCCACTGCCGCCACATCGTATGAGCAGACCCGCAGCTATTGGGAATGGGAGAAAAAATCAGGCTTCGGCTCCGACGCCGACCAGGGCTGGCAGATACAGGCTGGCAACAAGTTCGAGGATGCGCAGTCGGGGCTTTCCGAATCGAGCCTCGTATCGGGGATCTTCCGCGCGGCCTATAACTACGACTCCAAATATTTTGTTACACTGACCGGTCGCTACGACTCGTCGAGCAAGTTCCGCCCCGGCCGCAGAGGCGCCTTCTTCCCCTCGGCAGGCGTTGCGTATACCGTTACCCGCGAAGAGTTCATGAAGCCGGTCGCCAGTGTGGTCAATAACCTTAAGGTCCGTTTCAGCTACGGCAACACCGGCAACCAGGGGATCGGAAGTTATGCGACCTTCGCATTGATGAACCCCGGAAGCTATAATTTCGGCAGCACGGATACCAACGGATACGGTCTCGACCCGTATAATCCCGGAAATATCTACCTCACATGGGAGACCACCACTCAGGCCGACCTCGGCTTCGACATCGGTCTTTTCCGTCGGGTGGACCTGACCGTCGACCTCTACCACAAGAACACGAAGAATGTATTGCAGCCGCGCCAGCCTGCTCCCAGCACCGGATTGAAAGCGCTGATGGACAATATCGGCAATATCACCAACAGGGGTATCGAGCTGACACTCAACGCCAATATCATTGACAAAGGCAAAGACAGGCTCAAGTGGGACATCGGCGGGACATTCAGCGCCAACCAGAACAAGATCACCCACCTGGGATTCGGCGACTTCGCGCCCAATGTGGCCTACGGCGGCAATGACAAGGCTTTCCTCAATGCCGAGGGTCGTCCGATCGGCCAGCTTTACGGCTATGTTTACGACGGAATATGGAACTCGCGCGAAGATGTCATAAACAGCGCTCAGTTCCAGAACCTCTACCCCGGCTACTCGCTGACCGACAACACACAGGCCACCGAGATGCTCATAAAGCAGAAATGGATCGGCGAGATCCGTTATAAAGACCTCGACGAAGACGATTCGATCACCGAGAAAGACAAGACCTGGCTGGGCAACACCAATCCCAAATTTATATACGGCATCACCACCACGCTAAATTACAAGGGATTCGACCTCTACATCCTGATGCAGGGAGTCTATGGCAACATGATACTGAATCAGCCCGCCCAAAGGTTCTACGACTCGGGCAGCTCGCGCAACACCACCGTTGCCGCCCTCAACAGGGCCTGGTCGCCTCAAAATCCCTCGGGAGACCTTCCGAAACTCTATGAAGACTATGCCAGAACGTTCCGCACGTCGGCCCTCTACATCGAGGACGGCTCGTATTTCAAACTGCGCACGGTCTCCCTCGGCTACACCTTCCGCAACATCAAGTGGGTAAACCTTCTGAGACTGTACGTTTCGGGAAACAACCTGCTGACCGCCACCAAATATTCGGGATTCGACCCGGAGGTGAACTCTTTCGACTCGAGCCCCTCCATTCGCGGCATCGACGCAGGAGGCTATCCGCATGCCCGATCGTTCATATTCGGTGTTAATGTTAACTTCTAAACAGCAAACGAAATGAAAAAATTATTTATAGCACTGGCTGTGGCGGCGGCATTAGCCTCATCGTGCAATCTCGACGAACGCCCTGCGAGAGTTACCGCCGAAAATCTGGCCGCAGACAAAACCGGGGCGGAGAAGCTGGTCGTCGGCATTTACAGCTATTTCTGGGAGTCGTACCTGATGACAAAAACCTACTGGGAATGGGTGGAGTATGATCAGGACCTTACCGTAGGCGCGGCATGGGCGCTTTCGACTGCCGGCGCGGGAAACTTTGGAGGTCACTGGGGCTATAATAGTGATTCTGATCCGTTCCTGACCTTTTATGTGATAATCTCCCGCTGCAACTCTGCGATCTATGCGCTGCAAAGCGCGGACCTGAGCGACGATAACATCGCCCAACGCTATGGCGAGACATTGTTCCTCAGGGCTTTCGCCTACTTCCATCTGGTGCGCATGTACGGTTCGGTGCCTTTGCGTCTGGACATGACGAGCGAAAACGACTGGCCCCGTTCGTCGGTGCCCGATGTTTATGCACAGATAGAACGCGACCTGCAAGAAGCCATCTCCTATATGAAATATTACGGTTCGGGCGCAGTGGGCGGATGGGGACACGCCGACAAGACGGCAGCTCAGATACTGTTGGCGCGCGTCTATTGCACCATGGCTTCGGGCAAGCTCGCCGGGGACGGGGTTCAGATGTACGTCAATATCTTCAATCAAACGGGACAGGAGACCAGTATCGACCCTCTGGCCGATCCGTCCTACCAGCTTCAATGGACTTCATTCACCACCCAAAAAGTGATGGGTAACATTGTGGAAGACGGTTACAGCTCTTTCGACGCCCAGGACCTGTATGGGAAAGCCGCTGTGGTGTGCGATTCCGTCATAGCTCGTCGCGGGCTGAGCTTCGACCTGCTGAACGACTGGGCCGATCTGTGGGGCGGCAACAAGATTCGCAACAAAGAGTTCGTATGGGGTTTTACCGGAATGGAGAAGAGCAACTATCGAACCGAAGGCGGCCCATATTACACTACGCCCAATTCATGGGGTGGCGGCGGCATCATCAGCATATCCGACGGATGCTGGAAAATGTACAATTACGACATTACTCCCGGCGCGGTCAATGACGACAGGGCGGCGAAAGGAGTATGGCACTATTGGCGAGGCAATGCCGACCAGTGGGTAAGATTCCCCTCGGGCGACATGCGATACGATACCGCCCCCGACGGAAAAAAGCCTGACTCCAGCGCCGAATATGTGAAGGATGCCACAACAGACAATACATGGGTAAGGGGCGCCGCTTTCAGCAACAAATACTACTGGAGCAATATATCCGACCCTGCGGTGGTCTACTCTGCACATGACAATGCGATAGCTCAGGACATCGTCATGATCCGTTTCTCCGATGCCTGGCTGCTCAGAGCAGAGGCCAGAAATGAGACAGGCAATCCCGCGGGCGCTCTGGACGACCTGAATGTGATCCGCGACAGGGTGCATGCCGCTCCTTACAACACCACCGACAAGGTACTGCTGCGCAGCCATATATTTCAGGAGCGAGGTCTCGAGTTCGTCATGGAGCACACACGCCGGTTCGACCTGCTTCGCTGGGGCATGTATCTGAACGTGATGAATTCCAATGTGGTTTCGCTCTCGCCCCACCACAACGAAGTTATCTCAAGGGTTCGCGAAGCCAAGAGCTTGTTGTGTCCATTCCCGACATCGGAGATGAACCAAAACCACCTCTTCGGCGGCAACAATCCTGGCTGGTAGCCAGTGGCCGATTTATAAGAAAACCTGTCCGGGAGTTCCCGGACAGGTTTTTTTGTTGTGCGACCAGGCTTAATAATGCGAATCTGGGGTTGAAACATATATGTCCCGGCTCCGTGAACAGAACTCTTTTCATGTCACCCTGAATTCATGTCGCCCTGAGCGCGTTCCTTCATGTCACCCTGAGCGGAACGGAGTGAAGTCGAAGGGTCTCGGCAATGCTGCGGAATCAGTCATTTTGAGATGGTTGCCTTCGGCTTCCTCCTCGCGGCTCGGCATAGATCGAACAAGTTCGCCTCTGCCCTCGCTCGCAGCGTCGGTCCGACTCCGCTCAGCATGACATTTTATTTCTCACTTCTCGTTTCTCAATGTTTTATGTCATGTCACCCTGAGCGCGTTCCTTTATGTCACCCTGAGCGGAACGGAGTGAAGTCGAAGGGTCTCGACGATACTGCCGAATAAGCCTTTTTGAGATGCTTCGACTTCGCTCAGCATGACATTTTATTTCTCACTTCTCGTTTCTCAATGTTTTATGTCATATCACCCTGAGCGGAATCTTCTCCATGTCATCATGAATTCATGTCGCCCTGAGCGGAACGGAGTGAAGTCGAAGGGTCTCGACGATACTGCCGAATAAGCCTTTTTGAGATGCTTCGACTGCGCTCAGCATGACATATTTGTATTTCAATCTCTTTTATCTTATGTCACCATGAACGAAGTGATGGGTCTCGGTAATGCTGCGGAATCAGTCATTTTGAGATGGTTGCCTTCGGCTTCCTCCTCGCGGCTCGGCATAGCTCGAACAAGTTCGCCTCTGCCCTCGCTCGCAGCGTCGGTCCGACTCCGCTCGGCATGACATATTAAATTTCAATCATTAATCCGCATGTGCAATTATCACAGCTCGATGTCCCAGATGGCGGCGGCGCGCTGAAGTTCGACCAGCGCGCCGGCACAATCGAAGAGCGTCTCGAGATAACCGGTCTGCACCTCGTTCCACGTCCGGCGGGCGTTGAGCACCTCGAGGATGCCCGTCTCGCCACGGCGGTAGCTATATATCTTCTTCTGCAGTATCACGGCGGCCTCGCCGAGCAATCCCCGATCGAAATGGTCGACCAGGCTGCAGGCGAGGGTATATTTGTTGAAAGCCTGCGTTACCTCGGCGCGTATCTGCAGCTCGGCCGCTTCGTACTGCATGTCGCTCTGACGGGCCGACAGCCCCGCCGCCGTAACCTCGCCGCGGTTGAGGCCCGAGAACTTCAACGGGACGCTGATGCCCGCCGTGATGCCCTTGAAGGCGGGGGCGGGGGCAATATCGTTGCGCACCTGGGACGAATAGACACCGCCGATGTTGAGCCCCAGGTCGATGGCGCGGTTGGCGCGGGCCAGACGAAGGTTGCTCTGCGAGATGTCCTGCGACTTGAGCGCCGCCTTCAGATCGGCGCGCCGGTCGAGGGCCGAGGCGAGCAGGGCGGGCAGCGTGAGATCGCGCCTGAAACGGCCGAGCGATCCGGCCACCGAGTCGGGCAGGGTCATCTCGCGGCTGCCCTGCATCACAAGCAGCTGCAACAGAGCATCCTGTAGGTCGCCTCGGCGAGAGTAGAGCTCGAGCTGCAACGTCCCCGCCTCGAGGCGCGACTGGCGGGCGTCGACCTCGGAGATGGCCCCCAAGCGGAAGCGGATGCTGTCGGCGCGGGCCAGCGAGTCCATCTGCAGGCATGAGGCCCGTTGCACCCCCAAAAGGCTCTGCTCCCTGAGCGCCCCGAGGTAGGCTATGGCGGCGTCGGCGCGAAGGTTGCGAAAGTAATCCTCCAGCAGGGCGTCGGCCAGTTCGGTCTCGCTGCGGGCCAGCATCATGCGGGCGCGACGTTTGCCCCCCAGCTCGAGGTCGTAGCTCAGCCCCACCTCCCAGCCGTAACCCATCTGCAGGTTCCAGTTCTGGTTGTTGTTGTAACCGACCGACAACTCGGGGTCGGGCATCACCCGGGCTGCCTTGGCGCTCGCCGCGGCGATGTCAACATTGTATTTCTCGGCCAGATAGCCGACGTTGCACTCGCGCACGTTGCGCATGTATTCGGCAAAGGTCAGCACGCTCTGGCTGCGGGCCGACACGAGGCCGCAGCCGAGCAGCGCGACCATGAACATTGTCTTTTTCATCTTCGGGAATTTTTCTCCAACATATAGTAGAATGCGGGCAGGACGTAGAGCGTGATGACCGTTGCGCACAACAGGCCGTAGACGATCACCGTGGCCAGCGGCCGCTGCACGTCGGAGCCTATGCCCGTCGAGAGCGATGCGGGCAGCAGCCCCAGCACGGCCACCGTGGCGGTCATCAGCACCGGACGCAGGCGGTGGCTCGCCCCGGCGATCACCGCCTGCCCAAGCTCCATCCCCCGGCGGCGCAGGACGTTGATGTGCGAGATCATGATCACGCCGTTTTGGATCGAGACGCCGAACAGAGCGATGAAACCCACGGCCGACGAGACGTTGAAGGTCATCCCGCGAACGTTGAGCGCCAACATGCCTCCGAAGACGGCCAGCGGCAGCAGCCCGATGAGCAGCCCCGCCTGGCGGAAGTTGCCGAAGGCGCCGTACAGCAGCAGGAACATCAACGCCAGCGCCAGCGGCACCACCACCGCCAGACGCGAGTAGGCGCGGTTCTGGTTCTCGAACTGTCCGTCCCATCGAATCTGAAAGGCCGCGTGGTCGTATTTCACTTCCGTTTTGATCCTCTCCGAGGCTTCGGAGAGGAACGAACTCAGGTCGCGTCCGCGCAGGTTGACGCGGATGGTCAGGTGGCGGCGGTTCATCTCGCGGCTGATGGAGCTCGCGCCGGTGGCGGTGCGCACGGCGGCCACCTGCGAGAGGGGTATCCGGGCCCCCGAAGAGGAGGTGAGCATCAGGGCGCCGATCTTCTCGGGCGTGTCGCGGAAGTGTTCGCCGTAGCGGCAGATCACATCGTAGACCTTGCTGCCGATGAACACCTGCGAGACGGCCTTGCCTCCGACGGCCACCTCGATCAGTTCGGCCACCTCGCCCACGTTGAGGCCGTACTGCGCCAGACGGTCGCGGTCGATCTCGATCTGCAGCTGCGGCAGCGGCGGCTCCTGTTCGATGGCCACATCGGCCGCCCCGTCGATGCTGCGCACCACGGTCACGACCTGCTCGGCCAGACGGCGCGCGCCGATGATCTCCTCGCCGTAGACCTTTATGGCCAGATCGCTGTGCGAACCGGCTATCTGGTCCATCACCATGTCGATGATCGGCTGCGAAAAGCCCGCCGTATAGCCCGGCATCGAGGCGATCATGGCCTCCATGTCATTGACCAGGTCTGCTTTGCGCCGTGAGTGCCGCCACTCGCGGTAGGGTTTCAGCCCGACGGAATACTCGACGTGCGAGGTCGAGAACGACTCGGCCCCCTCGTCGTCGCGCCCGGTCTGGGCCATGACATATGTTACCTCGTCGAAACGGGCCAGACGGCGACGCAGCGTGTCGCTCATCTCTTTGGCCTTGTCGAGCGAGAGGCCCGGGGGCATCTGCACCTGTATCCATATCCCCCCTTCGTCGAGCGGTGGAAGGAAATCCTTGCCGACGGTGATGCTCAGCGTTATGGCGGCGGCGAGGATCACCCCCGCGGGCAGAAAGACCCGCCGGGGCCGGCTCATGATGCGCGCGGTCTGCCGGCGGTAGAGCCCGATCAGCCGCTCGAGCCAGCGGT
>BNXD01000023.1 GCA_025999315.1 Bacteroidia bacterium
CCCCTCCTCCGTCCCCGTTCCTGTCCCTGTCCCTGTCTTCAGTCCGCCTCAGATGACCGTGACCCCGGCCTTGTCGAGCAGGTCGAGGCCGATGTCCTTGAGCTTGTATTTCTGGATCTTGCCGCTGGCCGTCATGGGGAAACCGTCGACAAAAAAGATATATTTCGGTATCTTGTGGCGGGCGATGTTGCCACGGCAGTAGATGCGCACCTCGTCCTCGGTGAGCTTCTGGCCCTCCTTGAGCACGATGAAGGCGCCCACCTCCTCGCCATACTTTTTGCTGGGGATGCCCACCACCTGCACGTCCTTGATTTGGGACAGGTTGTAGAGGAAATTCTCCACCTCGCGGGGGTAGATGTTCTCGCCGCCGCGGATGATCATGTCCTTGATGCGCCCGGTGATGGCGTAGTTGCCGTTCTGATCCTTGATGCCCAGGTCGCCCGAGTGGAGGAACCCGTCGTTGTCGATGATCGCGGTCGTGGCTTCGGGGTTTTTGTAGTAGCCCTTCATGATGTTGTAGCCGCGGCAGCACATCTCGCCCTGCACGCCGTCAGGGCACTCCTCGCCCGTGTCGGGATCGATCACCCGCACCTCGATGCCGGGGTAGGGGCGTCCGACGGTGGTGGCGCGCACCTCGGCCGAGTCGGTCAGTCGGGTGGCGGTCATGCCCGGCGAGGTCTCCGTCAGGCCGTAGACGCTGATCACGTTGCAGTGCATCTTCTCCATCACCTGGTTCATCGTCTCGATGGGGCAGAGCGACCCGGCCATGATGCCCGTGCGCAGCGACGTTACGTCGAACATGTCGAACATCGGGTGGTTGAGCTCGGCGATGAACATCGTCGGTACGCCGTAGAGGATCGTGCAACGCTCTCTGTGCACCGAGGCGAGCACCTTCAGCGCGTCGAACTCCTCGACCATGACCATCGTCGAGCCGTGGGTGATCACCGCGCACAGCGCCAGCACGCAACCGAAGCAGTGGAACAGCGGCACGCACGTGAGCAGTTTGTCGGCAGGGGTGAATTTCATGAACTCGCCCGTGGCCATGCCGCAGTTGAGAATGTTGTGGTGGGTGAGCATCACCCCTTTGGGAAAGCCGGTGGTGCCCGAGGTGTACTGCATGTTGACTATCTCGTGGCAGTTGCGGCGTGCGCGGGCCTCGTCCAGAGGCGTGCGGTCGAGGTGCGAGCCTGTGGTGATCAGCTCGGCGGTGTTGTACAGGCCGCGGAACTTCTCCTGCCCGATGTAGACCACGTTGCGCAGCTCGGGGAACTTCTCGCTGTGCAGCTTGCCGCGCGGATGGGTCTTCAGCTCGGGGACCAGATCGTAGATGGTCTTCACGTAGTCGCTGTCGCGCGAGCCGTTGACGATGCACAGGGTGTGGATGTCGGCGTTCTGCATCAGAAACTCCAACTCGAAAGACTGATAGTTGGTGTTGACCGTCACCAGCACCGCCCCTATCTTGGCCGTGGCGAACATGAAGGTGAGCCAGTCGGGGACGTTACGCGCCCATACGCCCACCTTGCTGCCCTCGGTGACCCCGATCGAGAGCAGTCCACTGGCCAGATTGTCGACCCGACGGTCGAATTGGGCATAGGTAAAACGCAGGTCGCGGTCGGGGTAGACCATAAAGTCGTGGTCGGGTTGCCCGGCAGCCCATTTCTCGAGCAGGCCGCCCAGGGTATCGTTGATAAGTTCCATGATAAATTTCTAAATTTTCTACGACGTCCAAAACTGTTACCAGGGGGTGTAGGTTACTGCCAGTATCCTGGCGACAGTGCCCGGGGCGGCGGACGAAACGACGTGTTCGACCACCGAATCGTAGTAGATGCTGTCGCCCTGCCCGAGGTTGAAGGTGCGGTTGCCATAGTGGATCGCAACCTGACCTTCGAGCACGTAGAGAAACTCCTCGCCCTCGTGCGAGGAGAGCGCGCCGTCCTGCTTGCCGACGAAGGAGACCACGACTATGTAGGGCTCCATGTTGCGGTCTTTCTTGTTCTGGGCCAGGGAGATGAAGTTCATATTGGTGTGTTCCGTGCCCAGATTGTTGTTCTGCTCGAGGGCCACACCGCCCTCCTTGCGGGTGGTTACTACAGGGTTGGACTCCTCCTCGCCGTCGAGGATCGTCCCCGGTCTGACGCCCAGTCGACGGGCGATCTTTATGAGGGTGGCGATCGAAGGGGTGGATTTGCCTTGTTCGATGTGGTCGAGTTTGGCGGGGTCGATCTCTGCCGCCAGGGCGAGTTCTGTGGCCGGAATTTGCGCCGCCTCGCGTAACTGCTTGATTTTTGAGCCGATATTTGCAGACATAGCTTTGATGTTGGTGAGAAATTTTTTCAAAAGTAGGAAATATCGTGCAGCGCGGATGAAAACGGCGAATTTTTCTACGATGCCCAAAGTTCATGTTGCAAGACAGCGTACCAAACACCGGAGAAAATTCACTATCTTTGTCGGAAAATCAGACAACAGATGAAAATCGCAGTTCTCGGGGGAGGCAACATGGGTGGATCGATCGCGCTGGGGGCTATCGCCTCGGGGATGGTCACCGACGCCGACATCGCCATATCGTATCCGTTGCCCTATCTGGTCGAGCGTTTTGCCAGAATGGGCTACCACGGGCGTTTTGCCGACGACAACCGCCTGACGGTCAAGGGGGCCGATCTGGTAGTGGTGGCGGTCAAGCCGTGGATGCTCAAACCGGTGCTCGAAGAGGTGCGCGATCTGCTGACAGATAGTCAGATAGTGGCCTCGGTGGTGGCCGGAGCGACGTTCGACACGCTCGAGGAGTTGCTGCACTGCGACGGCAGGCCGTCGCCTCCGCTTCTGCGCGTGATACCCAACACGGCCATCGCACTGGGCGAGAGCGCCACGTTCATCTGTTCGCGCGGGGCAAGCGAGGCGCAACAGGAGCAGGTGGTGCGATTGTTCGATTCGATGGGGCGCACGTTCCCGGTCGACGAAAGGCAGATGACAGCCGTTACGGCCCTTGCTTCGTGCGGGATCGCTTATGCTTTCAAATATGTCGACGCCGCGGTGCGTGGCGGCGTCGAGATGGGCCTGGGCGAGCAGCAGGCGCTCGAGATAGTGTTGCAAACCGTGCGTGGTGCGCTCAAGATGTTGACCGTCAATCGTTCCAAACCGCAGGCCGAGATCGACAAGGTGACCACGCCCGGCGGCATAACCCTCAAGGGGCTCGAGGCGATGGAGAAGGCGGGCTTCACCGCCGCCGTCGTGGAGGGGCTGAAAGCCAGCAGGTGAGAGTTTGCCTAAACTTATAAAGACCGGTTTAGAGTCTGCGATAGATCGCGTTGCATGTCATTCGACTTTGCTATGCAAAGCTGGCAGCCGGAGCCACCCGGCGCGGAGGGCTGCAAATTTGCGTTTGTGGATTCGGAGCCTTCGGCCCCGAGATTTGCCGTTCAGTGAGGCATCCCTCTGCCGGCTCCGGCCCGCAGTTGCGATAAACAGGCGCTTAAAGACAGGAATAGATGTTTTTTGACCAACCAATAACTGCTCCCGATCACTTAGCCTCCAGACAACGCATGAAAAGATACCGGCGCATAGTGGCCAAGATCGGCAGCAACGTCCTGACGGCAGACGACGGCAGCCTCGATGTGGCGCGCATGGAGCTGCTGGTCGGTCAGATCGCCGGGCTCATGCGCGACGGGGTGGAGGTGATCGTGGTCTCGTCGGGGGCGGTGGCTTCGGGACGCACCGAGGTGCGGCATCCTGCGGGGCGTTTGGATGCCGTTTCGGCTCGCCAGCTCTATTCGGCCGTGGGGCAGGCCAAGCTCATCAACATATACTTCGATCTGTTCGCCTCGCGCGACATGCTCTGCGGCCAGGTGCTGACCACGCGCGAAAATTTCTCCTCGCGCCGCCACTACCTCAACCAGCGCAACTGCATGGAGGTGATGCTGTCGAACGGTGTGGTGCCGGTGGTCAACGAGAACGATGCCATATCGGTCACCGAGCTGATGTTCACCGACAACGACGAGCTGTCGGGGTTGGTGGCCACCATGATGGGGGCTGACGCCCTGGCGCTGCTGAGCAACGTCGACGGCATATTCGACGGCGACCCCGCCTCGGGCCGGGCGCAGGTGATACGCCGCATCGAGCAGGGCGGGGCCGATGTGGGCGACTATATACAAGCCACACGGTCGCAGTTCGGTCGCGGAGGGATGTTGACCAAGAGCCGAATAGCCGCAAAAGTTGCCGCCGAGGGGATCGAGGTGATCATCGCCAACGGCAAACGCGAGGGGATACTCTCCGCGCTGATCCTTGGCGACGAGGATGTGCTGTGCACCCGTTTTGTCCCTGCCGTCAAGCCGATGTCGGGGGTCAAAAAGTGGATCGCCCACAGCGACGGTTTCGCCAAGGGTGAGGTGCACATCAACGAGGGGGCCTACAGAGCGCTGTTGATGCCCAAGGCCACCAGCCTGCTCTACGTTGGGGTGAGCCGCATCGACGGCGAGTTCGAGAAGGACGACATCGTCAAGATCGTCGCTCCGGGCGGGCGCGTGATCGGCGTGGGCAAAGCCTCGACAGACAGCGCGAAAGCCCGCACGATGGTGGGCCGCAAAGGCGCCCGGCCGCTGATACACTACGACTATCTGCATCTGGAATAGCTCCGGGGATGGGTGTTGATGCGATTGCCACACCCTAATTATTTATAACAAAAATGACAGGAAAATGAAAAAAGTGCTTTTGATTGCAGCTGTGGTCGCGATGATCTGCAGCTGCTGCGGCAACGGACAGAAAAAGACCGCCGGTCAGAACGACCAGAACATCGAGAGTATCAACGACGGACACAATGCGCAGAACTCGCTTGACTATCAGGGCGTCTACACGGGCACGCTGCCCACGGCCAGCGGCGAAGGCATGATCGTTACCCTGACTTTGGGCGACAGTACCTATGTCAGGAATACGGAGTATAAGAAGGGCGTTTTTGAGGACAAGGGCGCCTACAAGTGGAAAGAGGACGGCAGTACGATCGTTCTGGAGGGCATAACCGGCGCCCCCGACAGCTATTTCGTGTCGGAGAACTATATCGTCCAGCTCGACATGGAGGGCAACCGCGTCGAGGGCGATCTGGCCGACCTGTATATACTCAAAAAGGTGATCGAGGAGTAATTACGATGGAACTGCAAACGAAATTCCGCCTTGCTCTCGAGGCTTCGCGGGCGTTGCAGCAGATCGACGCCGCCAGGATCGGCCACGTGCTCGGGCGCGTGGCCGACCGGGTCGTGCTGCATACCGACGAGATACTCGCCGCCAACGAGCGCGATCTGGCGCGCATGGAGCCGACCGATCCCAAGTACGACCGGCTGCTGCTGACACGGGAGCGTATCGCCGCCGTCGCCGAGGACATGAGGGCCGTGGCCGGGCTCGCGTCTCCCGTGGGTGAGACGCTGAGCGTGGCGGTGCGTCCCAATGGCATGAAAATAAGTAAGGTGAGGGTGCCTTTCGGCGTGATCGGCGTGATCTACGAAGCGCGGCCCAACGTAACGCTCGATGTCTTCTCGTTGTGTTTCAAGACGCAGAATGCCTGTGTGTTGCGCGGCGGCAAGGAGGCCGAGTTCTCCAACCTGACCACGATGGAGGCGGTGCATGACGTTCTGCGCGAGGAGGGGATCGATCAGGGGGTGGCGACGCTGCTGCCGGTGGAGCGCGAGGCTACGGCCGGGATGCTGGCAGCCAGAGGGTTCATCGACCTGATCATACCGCGCGGCAGTCAATCCCTGATCGATTTTGTGAGGGAAAATTCGCGCGTCCCGGTGATCGAGACCGGCGCCGGGGTGTGTCATACCTATTTCGACCAAAATGGCGACGCGGCGATGGGAGCGAGGATCGTCTTCAACGCCAAGACACGCCGGGTGAGCGTATGCAACTCTCTCGACACGTTGGTGATACACGCGGCGCGTCTGGACGATCTGGCCGCGATCTGCCACGAACTGGCCACCCGCAACGTCGAGATTCTTGCCGACCGGCGGGCCTTCGGAGCGCTGGAGGGGCGATACCCCGCCGGGCTGCTACGCCGGGCCGATGAGACGAGTTTCGGCACCGAGTTTCTCGACTATAAAATGTCGGTCTGCACGGTCGACTCGCTCGACGAGGCGATCGACCACATCACGCGCCACGGCTCTAAACACAGCGAGACCATCGTAACAGGCGACGAGGCTGCCGCCCGCGAATTTCTCGGGCGCGTCGATGCCGCGTGCGTCTACCACAACGTCTCGACGGCCTTCACCGACGGCGGACAGTTCGGTTTCGGAGCCGAGATCGGCATCAGCACCCAGAAGCTCCATGCACGTGGTCCGATGGGTCTGCCCGAGTTGACCAGCTACAAATATCTCATCGAGGGCGACGGCCAGGTGCGCAGTTGACGCCAGGAGGGTAGTGAAAATCACAAATTTAAATATAATCGAAATATTGTTCCGGGGTTGAGTAACATCAGGTTTTTTTAGCTATATTTGTCCGCCGGAATATGATTTTAATGTTGCACATATAAACTATAAATCACTAAAAATAAAAGCAATGAAAGCAATGAACATTCTTCGCAATGCCACTCTGGTTGTGGCTTCGCTGGCCGTTGTGGCCCTCACTTCGTGCAAAAAGGACGACGTCGCAACTCCCGATTCGCTCACCGGCACCGAGTGGACGACGGATATTCCTTTTATGCAGTCAGGCGTATCGATCATCTTCACAGAAACCGGCTTCTCGGTTGAGGTAACTACTCCTCAAGGGACGATAACCCCTGCTGCCGGCAACTATACCTACGAGAAACCCAACGTAACTTTCACTTTACAGGGTGGCATTGACTTCGGCACCGGCGTTGTCAACGGCAAAAAGTTGACCGTTACGGCCGACATTCTTCAGGAGATGATCCAGTCGCCGACTCTTATCCTGACCAAAAAATAGTCTCGCGCAACAGACCGGCGGCTTTTGTCGAGGAGGTCGGCCACAGTCAGGTCGTGCAGATACGCCTCAAAAAAGCAACAACACAAAAAGCTATCCCACTTGTGGGGTAGCTTTTTGCGTAACAATACGACGACTGCTATGGGGGAGCTGCACCCCATGTTCCAGAATAACCACTCCATGTGGAAAAGCAACCCCCGGCCTACGCGAGTGGAGGCCGGGGGTTGCTTTGGGGGTGGTATTTGAGCCCGACGATCAGAGCAATCGACTCGCTTTTAACGAGCTGCGCTCATGCCGGGAGCGTGTGTATTACGGTGTTGTCGGGATCGGTTCGGCGTTGTCAAAAAAGTCGTCGGTGAATGTGAACTCATATGTCCGGCTGCGTTTTGATTCGGACAGAAGAGTGTAGCTGCTCGTTCGGTACAATGTGTCGCCATGGTCAAGTAGATACTCGTCGCGCCTTTGGACAACCTGCGCACTGCCGTTTGACACAATTGTACAGCCGATGCTCTGATATTCAGGCCACTGTAACGGAGGTGGAATCCCCATCTCGAAGTAAAAATGTAACATGTGCGACCCTCCCCGAAAGATTGTAAAGACACTGTCCTTGAGTATGATTCCGTTTCGGTTTGTTTCATACGATCTTATGGTCAAATCCCATGAGGTTGCGTTTTTGAAGATATAATTTGCACGATAGATATACTCTGTTTTCCCATTACACATCGACAGGGCAAGAATGCACCCTGCGCCGAAGATCAATAATTTTTTCATGGTCGTTCCTGATTTTTTATTTGTGTCGCTCTGTGGAACATGTGAATTATTGGTTTAACCCGTTGTGTATACGATTATTGGCCAAAACAGTGAACTCGAACGAAAAGTTGACGCGATCAAGTTGGCCCGCAGACAGCGAGGGGTTTGCCACGAGCGTAAGCGCGCAACAGATCGCGGTTGACGATCCTGGCTGTTCTACCTGGGGGTTTTGGCCGGAGCGGTGGAGCCTGCCGGGGCTGAGTTTTTTGCGGGGAGGCTCGTCGTGGTTTTGACGGCGGCCGGAGTTGGCGATGCGGTCGCGGTTTTTGTGGCCCTTTGTTCGTGATAGTTCTTGTCTATCAGTATTTTGCGTGTCTGGTCGGGGGAGATGATCGCCTGCAGTTTCTGGTTGTGAGTGGCGGTGATCTGCTCGTTGCGGGTCTTCTTCTCCTGGGGCGAGAGCTTGCTTCTGCGCACTTTCAGCCGTTCGATGGCTGTGGCGTTCTGCAGCTCTTTGTAGCGGACGACCTGCTCGGGGTTCATGCCGTAGCGCTCTTTCAGGCGACGGTCGAAGTTGCCTGCCTGCTGCTGCGTCAGGCCATACTTAGAGGTGAGGGTGGCATGCAGCTCGCTGCGTTTTTGCTCTTTTGGTTTGGGATTTTTGGGCGCTCCGCTTGCGCCCGATATGGTGAGACGGCCGACCGTAAGGGTCGTTAATAATAGCAGGTTAAATTGTCTCATGGGCTTTAATTTTTTGAGGATAAAAGAAAAACCGTATTGAAGATACAGTTTTTTCTTTTATCCCCCCCAAATTAAAGCTAAAAAAGTCGTGCGACTCTGTTTTCACCTGCAGAGGTCGCCCTGGAAGGCGTGCCGCTCGCGAAGGCGTTGCTCGAAGCGCGCCAGCAGCTGTTCGTTGCGCACAAGGCCCCACTGACTGTGGGCCAGAAAACGCGGAGGGGCCTCACCGGCAATCCGTTCGACAATGATGTCGGAGCGGAGGCGGCGTACGATCTCCACACACAGGTCGAGGTAGTCGTCGAGCGTCCAGTGCGGGTATCGTTCGGGGTGTTCGGTCCAATCGCGCTCCATTGGCGTGTCGCGGAATATCTGCAGTTGGTGGAATTTTATGCTATGCAGAGGCAGGATATTGATCGTATCTGTCTGGTCGATAAGCTGCTGTGGCGTTTCGCCCGGCAGGCCGAGGATGAAGTGCGCCCCGGTATGCACGCCGCGCGAGGCGGTCTGTTCGACGGCGCGGCGTGCACATGCAAAGTCGTGGCCGCGGTTTATAGCCATCAGGGTCATGTCGTTGCACGATTCGATGCCGTATTCCACCGCTATGTATTTCTTCCGGGCCAGCGCGGCCAGCATGTCGAGTTTGCGACTGTCGACCGTGTCGGGGCGAGTGCCGACAACCATGCCTGCGATCTGAGGGTGGGCGAGGGCTTCGCCGAACAGCGCTTCGAGCGTTTCGACGGGGGCGTAGGTGTTGGAAAACGATTGAAAATAGGCCAGGTATCCTTCGGCGCGGGCGTAACGGCGGCGGTGAAATTCGATGCCCTCGTCGATCTGGCGGGTGATGCTTTTGGCCGGGGAGCAGTAGGAGGGGGTGAAGGCGTCGTTGCGGCAGAAGGTGCACCCGCCGTGGCCCACCGTGCCGTCGCGATTGGGGCATGTCAGAGCGGCGTTGATGGCGACCTTCTGCATCCGTCCCCCGAACGTGCGGGCAAAATAGCCCGAGTAGCTGTTAAATGGCCTGTCGTCGCCCCAGGGGTAGGTCATGATGTGCTGTTTGGGTGATGTTTGTCGGTGAGTTGGGAGCTTGTCGTTGTGTGTGAGGCCGCCAAATGGCAGATGCGCTCAAGGCGTCCACCGTTGAGCATTTAAAAGGGTGGTTTTTATTCATTACAAAAAGTTCGTGATCTCCGATCGCCCCACATGGTGCGAAATAACCCCGGCATTGAGTCGAGGCGTTAAGCGAGCGGAGAAGATTGAGCGCCCGACGACGTCACCTGTTTGACGACGTTAGGCCCCCAGTGGGGACTAAAAGGAGGAGGTTTGGCGTCGTAGCTCAATTTTCTCCAGGCGAGTAGCCGAGGCGAACCGCCGGGCGGTTTTTCGTTCTTTTTGGCGGCAAAAAGAACCGCCCCGCGCGTAGTGGATTCAAAAGACCTTTGACAACGGACAAACTTAAAGTCTATGGCGAAACGTTGCATGTCGTTCGGCTTTGCGTAGCAAAGTCGGCAGCCCGCAGCCGCCCCACGCGGAGGGCTGCACTCCTTGCCTGCGGCTTCGTCCCACATCCCCCCGCCGCCTGCGGGCCGCAATGCCAAACCGAGAGCAGAGTCGAACTTGCTCCACGCCTCGCCTATCTGCAAAAGTAAGGTTTTACAAACGTACAACGACAAACCGAGCGCAGAGTCGAGCTTGCTCGAAAACTCTGCCGAGCGACGAGGAGAAAGGCGGACGTCTTTCTGCCCGCCAACATCAGGAGAAAGGCGAAGCCAACGAGGAGCAAGGCGAGCATCTTTTTGCGAGCCAACAACACCCGGCGGTTCGCCTCGGCTACTCGCCTGGAGAAAATTGAGCTGCGACGCCAAACCTCCGACTTTTAGTCCCCATGCGGGGCCTAACGTCGTCAAACAAGTGGCGTCGCCGGGCGCTCAATCTTCTCCGCTCGCTTAACGCCTCGGCCCAATGCCGGGATTGCTTCGCCCCTCAGGGGAGATCGGAGAGAATTTTCACTTTTTGGTTATAAAAAACCAATATTTCAAATACACAATGAGTGATAATAGCAGGCTCTATATTAAGATGATAATATCGCATTTCGGCCTCGAAGAGGCCGGCCCGGCCGCAGTCGCGCTCTGCACCTGCTCCGCTCTGCAGTGTACGAGGGCTGAGGCAACACAAATTCGGCTTTGCGCCCGGCTCGCACAAAGATTCTCACAAAGATACTCGTCTTTTTGTTGCAGAGCGGCTATCTGCCGCTCTTTTTGTCGGCTTTGGGGGCTTTCGCGGCCTTGGTGGGAGCCGACTTCGACCCCTTGGCATCTTTTAGGGCGGCGTCTTTTGGGGCGGCCTTTTTCGACGGGCAGGCGGCGGGGGGAACCTTTGGGGCGTGTTCGAGCAGCGACCGTTTAATGGACAGGTATACAGGGTCGTCCATGTCGACTTTTCTGGGCCATACGCCGCCGAAATATTTCATCTGTTTGCCCGACAGGTTGCGCGAGCCCGAGGTGATGTCCCAGAAATTGACCGCTACGGCCCCTTTGCCGAGCTTCTCGAGCGCGGTGTCCATCACCGCCTTGATGGTTACGGCCTGAGCCTGGCGGTCGTTCTCCCATGTCTGCTGGTTGGGGCAGATCACGTCGAGTTCGGTAACGTGAAACTCGAGTCCGTTGGCATGGCACCAGTCGATCAGATCGCTGATACCCTTCTTGTTGGCAGGGTCTTTCTCCCAGCCGAGCGACACGTGGGCCTGCCATCCGAGGCCGTCCACGCGCTGACCGATCAAGCGCAGGTAGAGGATCGTGTTTTTGATCTTCTCCCAGGCCACGCCGTCCTTGCCGCCGCCGTTCTGGTTGAAGACTTTTTTGATGCTCGGAGCGTACTGGTTGGCCAGCTCGAAGGCTTTGATGATGTAGATCGGGATGCCCGATTTCTCGTCGAGGCCGATCACCAGCCATGGATTTTGCCAGAAGACGTTCTTGGCCATCGGACCGAACCAGTCGCCCTTTTTGTAGTACTCGTTGTTGTCGGTGGTGGCCACCGTCTCGTTCACCACGTCCATCCAGCGCACCACATCGCTGTTCTTCTCGAGCTCTTTGGAGAGCTCGGTCATGTAACGGGTCATCACCGGCAGCAGCTCTTCGGCGGTGTGGTCGAGCCCCTTGGCCCAGACGGAGCACTGGGGCGATACGGGGCCGTGGCAACGGACGACCTGACGGTTGCGGCGGGCCAGATCGATCCATTTCATATACTCTTCGTTGCGCCACGGTGCGCCGGGCTCGGAGTAGACCGAGGTCTGTTTGAAGGCGTTGGCCGGGGTATTGTATGGGAACTCGCTGAGAAACAGCGATAACTTCTCCTCGTTCTTTGCGTCGAGGTACTCCTTGCCCGGTGCGCCGCCCACCCAGAAGTTGGCCTCCCTGTAATATTTGTCGATGATCTGGCGGATGGAGAGCGAGAGCTCCTTCTCGTTGATGGTCTTGGTGGCCTCCTGGGCCCGGAGCGTCCCGGCGGCGCACAGCGCGAGGCCGAGTGTGATGACTGTCAGGTATTTTTTCATTTTATCTGTTTTTCATAATGTTTGACGGTTTGCCTGTCTTGCCATAAAGGGTGAGATCAACCGTACAAACTTATGATATTATTTTTGTTTTTCCAAGAAAAAGTATTGATCTAAATCGATTTTAGAGACAGCGTGGCGCCGAGGAAGGCCATTGGGCTGTTGTTCATTTCAACAGGTTCGGGATCGCGATCATTTATTATTGTGCGCCTTAAGGTAGCGGGCAGTGGCAAGGGCCGAGCGGTCGCCGTCGACGGCTGCCGAGATGATGCCTCCGGCGTAACCCGCGCCTTCGCCCGAGGGGAAGAGTCCCTCTATGGCGGGGTGCATCAGGCTCGCCCCATCGCGCGGTATGCGTACGGGCGACGAGGTGCGCGACTCGACCCCGACGATCTGCGCCTGATCGGTCAGAAAACCGCGCATCCTGCGCCCGAAATCGACAAATCCACCGCGTAACGCCTCGGAGATGAACGGTGGCATCCACTGTTCCATCTGCGAGGGGGCGACCCCCGGAGGGTAGGAGGTGCGGGGCAGGGCGGAGGAGGGGCGCCCCGCGACGAAGTCGGTAAGTCTCTGGGCCGGTGCGATCTGGGCTGCGCCGCCATGTTCGCGCGCCGCCTGCTCGAACTGTTGCCGCAGCACGAGCCCCGCCAAGGGGCCATGCTGCCCGTCGAGGTGAGCCCAATCCGCGGGACGGATCTCGGCGACGATCCCCGCGTTGGCAAACAGCGAGTTGCGCCCCGAGGTCGACATGCCGTTGACCACGCTCTCCGAGGCCGAGGTCATGGCCGGGACGATATGGCCCCCCGGGCACATGCAGAACGAGTAGACCCCGCGGCCACCTACCTGGGCGACAAGCTGGTAGGTGGCCGCGGGCAGATGGTCGCCGCGCGAGGGCAGGCGATACTGTATCGTGTCGATGAGCGTCTGCGGATGTTCGACGCGCACCCCCATGGCGAAGGGTTTGGCCTGAAGGGGCACTCCGCGGCGGTGCAGCATCATATAGATGTCGTCGGCCGAGTGGCCCGTGGCGAGGATCACCGCCCGTCCCTCGATCGTGGTGTCGCCGCAGATCACCCCGAGGCAACGTCCGTCCTTGACGATCAGATCGGTAACGCGCTGCCCGAAACACACCTCGCCTCCGGCCTCGATGATGGTCTGTCGGATGCGGGCGATGATGCCCGGCAGGCGGTCGGTGCCCACGTGGGGGTGGGCGTCGTAGAGGATCGAGGGGTCGGCGCCGTGTTGCAGCAGGATATGAAGGGCGCGGTGGTGGTCGCCGCGTTTTTTCGAGCGGGTGAAGAGTTTGCCGTCGGAGAAGGCGCCCGCGCCCCCCTCGCCGAAGGCGTAGTTCGAGTCGGGGTCGACCTGGCCGTTGCGGTTGATGGCGGCGATGTCCGTTTTGCGGGCGCCGACCTCCTTACCGCGTTCGACCAGAATGGGTTTGTAGCCCTCCTCGATCAGTCGCAGAGCGGCAAAGAGCCCCGCCGGACCGCATCCGACCACCACCACCGGCGCGGCGTGGTCGACGGGCCGCAGCTCGAGGCGCACGGGCTCGGGCGGACGCTCGTCGTCGATGAACAGCTCGAGGGTCAGCAGCACCTGCAGTTTGCGGCGGGCGTCGATCGACCGCCGGACTATGCGCGCCAGGGCGATCTGCCCGGGCTGCACGCCGACCATGCGCGCGGCGAGGGGTATGTAGACCTCCTGCCGGGCGGCTTGCTCGGGTGTGAGGGTCAGGGTCAGTTCTTTGGGCATCGGAATGGGGATTAGCTCTGAATGTCGGCCCAAAGGTACTCATAAACTATTTAAATCATGTTACCCTCAAGCGAAACGGAGAGATTGAAGGGTCTCGGCAATGCTGCCATGTCAGTCTTTTTTAGATGCTTCGACTTCGCTCAGCATGACAGGAGATGTAGAGATGGTTGTCTTCGGCTTCCTCCTCGCGGCTCGGCATAGCTCGAACAAGTTCGACTCTGCCCTCGCTCGCAGCGTCTGGAAGACTTCGCTCAGCATGACATCTTGCTTTACCCGGCATGACATTTTTCAAAACACTTCTCACTTCTCATTTTTATGCCATGTCACCCTGATCGAAATTCTTGTCATGTCACCCTGAGCTTGTCGAAGGGTCTCGGCGATACTGCATGAGATGCTTCGACTTCGCTCAGCATGACAGGAGATGTAGAGATGGTTGCCTTCGGCTTCCTCCTCGCGGCTCGGCATAGCTCAAACAAGTTTGGCTCTGCCCTCGCTCGCAGCGTCGGGAAGACTTCGCTCAGCATGACATGGTGAATTTAAACTGCTAATTCGCACAAGAAATGGATGGTCTCCACTCCGTTTTTCGACTCCCCGCCCGTCCCCCACCGGCGCTAAAAGCCGCTGCCGGGCGAGGGAGTTGGCGGTTTTGACGGGCAAAACCGCAAAATAAAATTTGCCTACCAATGCCCCAAAAAATTCGTACTCACAAAAGAGAAGGGTTACGGCGCAAATGCCGCAACCCTTCCGGTTAAAAAGTATTATATGTCGTTATCAGTCTTTGACGAGCCTGATAGTGGCGCCTTCGCACCAGGTGTCAGAAGTATAAACAGTTGTGGTTCCGTTGAATAACAGTGAGCACCATCCCGCGGCTCCGGCGTACCAGAACGATGCCGTGTTGCCGTGCAACTCAGTGTGCCAATCGTCGGTATTATAAAACAGTTTCGAATTGCCGCTGGAGCTGTATCCCCAGGCAAAGATGTTCATGCCCCAGGCGTTCAACTGGCTGACATCCGTGAAGGGCGCATTCCACACATTGTCGGCGCACAGGACCGCAAGGCCTCCGGGTGAGGCTGCCGCCGCGTCCACCAGCTTCTGCCACTCGGCCTTCGTGGGCAGGTGCCAGCCGGAGGGAATGAACTTGGTATAGCTGTTGTTGTAGTAGAGATAGCCCATGTATTGGTCGAAAGAGACCGGATAGGTCAGTCCGCTCGGATAGGAGTCTATCGGCTTTAAGGTTTCAACGCCCCAGTATGGCGGCCGGCCGGCCACATGCCACCATGTTGTCGGATCGTCAACCTTGATCTCCGTGCCGTTGGGGAACCTTGTGGTGCGCAACCCCAGGGTCGTCCAGATGGCGGTCGTGGCGTCGCCGTAGGTTATCTCCACCGTGGGATAGATGATGGTCTGATCGCCGCGGACGTCCACCAGGGCGGGGCTGCCCAGTGCGACGGTCTTTTTGTAAAGCGTCCCGGCGGTCAGGTTTTTGGTCATGGTCTGCGTCATCAGGTAGGTGTTGGCGTAGTTGCCCGTTGTGGCGTCGACGGTGATGACGGTGTAGGTTACCTCGACGCCCGCGAGGGTGCACGGGAAGAGGACCAGGCTCAGCGTTCCGCCGGTGGCGAAGGGTGTGGCGGGGGTTGCGCTGAGGGTCGCGGTGGTCTCGGCGGCGGGGGCCGCGACGGCCACCGGATCGGGGCCCGCGAAGTCGACGTTCATGCCCAGGACAAAGGGCGTCGCCGCGCCGGCCGACATGGTGAGGCTGCCGACCTTCTCACCGGCGGGTACGCCTTCGATAGTGAAGGCGATGACCGAGGTCAACTGTTTGAAAGTGAGCTGTACACCGTTGTCCAGCGCACCGTCGGTCGAGACCTTGGCCGCCATCCAGGTCAGCTTGCCAACCAGGTTGGCAAGCTCGGCCGAGGTTTGCGCCGCGGGCAGGGTCAGCGTCGGGGTGAGGCTCTTGGTTCCGGCATTGGCGTTGTAGCTAAGACCCTCATCGTGAGGATAAACAGCCATCAGCGAACGCCCCGTAACGGCGCTCAGGTCGTTGATCAGGCCGGAGAACGAGCCCGAGCTGTGTCCGTGCTCGGACTGCAGGGTGAACGGGCTGTTGAGGGTTGTCGTGGCGCCGTGGAGGTCGAACAGGGCGAACTTGTCGCCCGCCGACCATTTGGTCGCCCCGTCGGCGTGGTCGGTCGCCACTCTGGTGCCGGGAACCGTAACGGTCATCGTGCCCGGACGGGCCGAAGCGGCAAGGGTGTTGTCGTCCTGCTGTTGCAGGGTTTGGGTGTTGTCTTTTGTGCAGGAGGCCAGGGAGATGCCCAACATCAAACCTGCGAGGAAAATGATTCGTTTCATGGCATGTGCAGGTTTAAAGGTCTTCGACATCAAAAAATTCAACCGTGCCGGTCTGGGCGAAGCCGCTCTCGACGGCCACCTGCAGGGTCTCGGCTTTGGGGGGGGTGTAACATATTGCTACACAGGGAACTACGCTTCTTTTCATAGTGTTTGACGGGTTACTTATTTTTTTGACAGTATACACGCTGTTATTTATGCGAATTAACAGTTGAAACTTACATCTGATTATCAACGCCTTATTGTATCGCCAATTTTTATGTCATGTTACCCTGAGCTTGTCGAAGGGTCTCGGGCAAGACTGCATGAGATGCTTCGACTTCGCTCAGCATGACAGGAGATGTAGAGATGGTTGCCTTCGGCTTCCTCCTCGCGGCTCGGCATAGCTCAAACAAGTTTGGCTCTGCCCTCGCTCGCAGCGTCGGAAAGACTTCGCTCAGCATGATAAATTTCAACCGTTAATTCGCATTATCAGTCTTTGACAAACCTGAATGTGGCGCCTTCGGCCCAATCTGCGTTGAGGGTTGTCGTTCCGTTGAACAGGAGAGGTTTCCATGCAGAGGCTCCGTCATACCAGAACGCTGCTACTTTTTCTGCCGACGAGGGATAGGCCAGATACAAGTTACTTCCGGTGCTGAATCCCCAGGCAAAAATGTTCATGCCCCAGGCGTTCAACTGGCTGACGTCGGCCAGCGGTGTGTTCCACACATTGTCGGCGCACAGGACGGCGAGACCTCCGGGTGAGGCTGCTGCCGCATCCACCAGTTTTTGCCACTCGGCCAGGGTAGGCAGGTGCCATCCGGGCGGGGGCGTAAACTTCTTGTAGCTGTCGTTATGATAGAGATAGCCCATGTAACCGTCGAACGCGGCAGGATAGGTGAGCCCGCTCGGATACGATTCGAGATGGACAAGGGTATTCCCTCCGGCCGGATATGGCGGACGACCGGCCACATGCCACCACTTTGTCGGATCATCGGCCCCCATCTCCGTGCCGTCGGGGAACCTTGTGGTGCGCAGACCCTGGGTCGTCCAGACGGCGGAAGTGGCGTCGGCGTAGGCTATCTCCACCGCGGGATAGATGATGGTCTGATCGCCGCGGACGTCTATCAAAAGGTTAGCCATTGCTGTGATGCTGACCGCCTGCGCTACGGCGCTTATGTCGGCCTGATTGGACTGGTTGCGCACGTTCCAGTAGACGGTCTGGGTCGCTCCGGCTGTAACGCCCAGCTGAATGAGCGCGATCTGCAGGTCGAGCGCGGCGATGGAGCCCGAGCCGGTGTTGGCGCCCACGTTCACACTCACTTCGGTGGACGACGAGAGCGAGGTTTTGAACACCAGCGACACATTGGACTTTTGCGAGAGGCCGATCTGATCCCAAGTGAACACTGCCGGGTCGTTGGCCGGGAGGTTAAGGTCGAGGGTCGTCCCTGCTGCAGGGCTCAGCAACATACCCGTTTTGGCCAACCCCACGACGGTGAATTCGACCGGAGTGATGTCGAGGTCTTCGTTGTCGCTCTGGTTGCGGATGTTCCAATAGAGTTTTTGGGTCTCTCCGGCGTCGACGCCAAGCTCGGACAGCGCGGTCTGTATCTGACGGTCGGTAACCTGGAACGTCCCCGAGTTGGCGCCTATCGGGATCACGACCTCATCGTCGGACGAGGGTGAGACCTTCAGAACCAGCGACACCTGGGGTGTGCCCGTGAAACCTTCGGGTTTCCACTGGAACTCCACCGGCAAATTGGCTGCCTGGTTGATGTCGATGGTCGTCTTGGAGGGGCTCAACAGCACGACAGGCAGCGTTTTGGCCACGATGGTGAAGCCAATGGGGACGGGAGTTATGTCTGCCGACGTTCTCTGATTGCGCACGTTCCAATAGATCTGCTGCGGCTGTCCGTCGTCGAGGCCCAGCTCGGTCAATATGTTCATCAGCTGGTTCGAGGAGAGGGTGTGCGAGCCTGTGTTATCCCCGACAGAGACAACCGCCGACGGGGTCTGGGATGTGGGGCTGGTCTTGAACACCAGCGACACCCGGTCGCCTGCGGCAATGCCGGTTTGGCGCCAGCGGAATTCGAGCGACGAGAAGTTCGTCGCATCGTTCAGGTCGACGGTTGTTCCGGCGGGCTGGTAGAGCATAACTATCATCGACACGGTGATCGTCAACCGGCGTATCTCCTCGGGTGTGGACTGGGTGTAGGCCACCGGAATGACCCCCCAGTAAAGATCGAGGGGCTGATCGACCTCGGCGCCGAAATTGGACGCCACGCGGGAAATCTCCTCGGCGGAAAATTCATATCGCCCCGTCTCCCCGACCGACATGAAGTAGCGGTTTCTGGAGAGCTTGGCGTTGTCGCTGAAGACGATCACCTGACCCTTGCCGGCAGGATCGCTCCACTGGAAAGGGTATGTTTCGCCCTCGTTCACCACGATCGTTTCGTTGTTTGCCGGAGCTACCGGAGTGGCAAAAGAGATGCTCGGGTCCGTGGCGGAGTTGTCGTTCTTGCAACCGGCAAGAATCAGCGGCAAAAGAAAAAGCAAGCGAGGAAATTTTTTCATATCGGTAAAAGATTGATTGTTATTGACGTATCTGTTGTCTATATTATTGTGTATTTCCGGTCAAAATGTAACATGAATCGCGCTCATGTCCATGGACATGACAAGGGAAGTACTCCCCTTGTAAAACTCTTATGACGTTCTTGTCGCTAACCGGCTGCCCAGGGCGCAGCCGCGAGGGCGAGGGGGTTTATCTGTGGTGCATTTAATCGTTGGTTTTTCTTATACAATGCGAATTAAGGCTTGAAAACAATATTTGATATTCAGTGATTTACAACAGTACGGCTTTGTGCAAACAGAGTATTATGTCACCCTCAAGCGAAACGAAGAGATCTAAGGGTCTCGGCAATACTGCATGAGATGCTTCGACTTCGCTCAGCATGACAGGAGAAGTATAGATGGTTGCCTTCGGCTTCCTCCTCGCGGCTCGGCATAGCTCGAACAAGTTCGACTCTGCCCTCGCTCGCAGCGTCGGAAAGACTTCGCTCAGCATGACATGGTAAATTTCAACTGTTAATTCGCATTACAAAGTAAAATCTGCCTTGTCCTGCGCGTAGCGGTCTCAGTAGACCTTTGACAATGGACAGACTTAAGGTCAAAGCAAGAACGCTGCCTGTTTTTCGACTCCCCGCCCGCCCCCCTCAGCGACTAAAAGCCGCTGCCGGGCGAGGGAGTCGGCAGTTTTGACAGGCAAAACTGCAGAATGAATCTAACCGGTTGCTGTGCAAGACCGGCCCAGCCGCAGCCACACTCTGTGTTCCTTGGGCGCTTTTTGGGCGGCGGGCCGCTTTGACTTTGACCTGACGCTTTTAGTCAACCTTTTTTAAAGCAACTTTTAAGAACAACCGTATTACCTGTTTTATTGGCTGCTTCTCACTTCGTTATTTCGATCTGCGAGACCACATACCACCCGGTGGCGGTCTTGTCGGCTTTGGTGGCAAGCAGAATGGCCGGAGCGTTGCCTTTTGTCGAGTCGATGATGGCCACCCCAAGCCGGTAGGTCCCCGCCGGGAGGTCGTCCAGTTTGACGCTGGTCACATAATCGTACGGGCCGTCCCGGAGGAACTTCGACGGCTCGGCCCTTGAGTCCAGAATGAGCTGTTTGACCGAGTTGTCGGCGCCGAGGATGGCCAGGGCGACTTTGTATTTGTAGTTCCAGCGGATGTTGTTGTTGGGCAGGTAGCCTATGCCCGCATTGACCCACCGGTGGCCGATCTTGATCGTGTGGGTTGCCCGGGCTGTTGTCGGGGCCGAGATGACTTCGGGACGGATGCGGTATCCCCCCTTTTTGACAAAGAGCTCCACCAAGTCGGGAGCCTGTTTGGTCCATCCCACCACATCGGCCCTGTTGCGAAGGTCGAGGGTGTTGAAGTTGTTGTTCATGGCGTGTTCCATGGTCTTCTCGAAACTTTCGCGCCATGAGGCAAAATAGTACTCGCCCGAACCCTGCCAGAAGGAGGGGAATGTGGTGGCCTCGCCCGAGCCGAACCAGCACGCCTCGCCGAAGAGCGGCGTGCTGCCATAGAACTGCTTTGCCTGCTGCTGCTGGTCCCACAGGAAGTAGCCGCTGCCCAGTCCGTCGCGGCGACAGCCGTAGCCCTTCTGCTCGACACCTATCGTGCGCTCGACTTCCTTGCCAAAGGCGGAGGCGAGCGGAAAGTCGAGTATCACCTTGTGGAAGTTGTTGGCGTAGATCGTCGTTACATTGTCGAACAGAGCGGTGCGATTGGCCGGGGTGTCGTTCTTGAGGGTGATGCCGTGGCTCTCGCCATACGAACCGACGTTGAGCCCGTCGACATAGTCGACAATGTCGGGATTGTCATACTCCAGGGCGAACGCCTTGACGAACTTATCCAGCTTTTCGAGGAACACGGGGTCGTCCTCATAGGGAGTCCACAACTGAGGACGGCTGGTGCCGACATTGACAATCTTTCCCTCGGCGCCGGCATCGCGGACATAGTCGGGCGTGGCCTTCACGTCGATGTCGTTGCTCGAGTTGTAGACGCGGAAGGCCAGCTTGAGCCCCCGGTCGAGGGCGCCCTGCACCATCTGCTTGTAGTTGGGATTGACCTTCCATGCATACTGGCCCTCGGTCGGCTCCATGTCATTCCATGTCCACCGTATATAGAAATGGGTGGCATATTTGCGCGCCGCCTCGCTCTGGGCGGCCCAGTAGGCGGCTTGTCCCACTCCCAGATCGCCGTCGGCATAGATCGCCCACCCCGTGCACGGATTGCGCAACATCGAGGTGCTGTCGATCTTGGGCCGGTACTCGATGTTGTCGGGGAGCGAAAACACGTCGCCGAACTCCTCTTCGGGAGGTTCGGGGACGACGAACTTGGGTGAATTATGGCTTTTGGTTCCGGAACATCCTGTCGCTATCATCAGGGAGATAAGGATAGCGACAGGAATTCTTTTGACATTCTCGGACATGGCGGTTGTTTTTTAATGTATAACAAAGTTAACTTGCGGAAATGGCTATGTGAAGACGGTTTTGGACAACTTTTACAACAAATTGGACATATCGTTATTTCTTTTCAGTCGACCTCCAGCTCCTGCCATGGGGGCAGGGCGGGAAATTTGGCGTGAGGTTCGCTCTGGTACCAGTAAACGACCGAGGCGATGTCGGACGTCTGTGGCAGGTAACGTCCTCCGGTGCGCCAGCCGAGGTCCTGGATGGTGACCCGCAGCTCTTTGTCGAAACGCACCGGGTCCATGATGTGCCAGCGGTACATGCCGAAGCGTTGCTGCGAGCGATATGTGCCGTCGGGACGGATCACCTGATGCAGGCCCGAGTATGGGGTGCAGAACTCCCTGTAACGACCCTCGCGCTCGAAGTTGTAGGAGCCGCAGAAGTAATCCTCCTCGCCCGTGCCGCATATGGTCGGAAACCGGGAGTCGCCGTCGATAAAGAACTTGATCTCCCCCTCGCCCCACCATCCGTTGTTGTTGACCCCTTTGGCCATATAGGCGCCCACGTAGTGACCCTTGCCGCGGATGCCGTCGACAAGAGTGTAGTCCGAGGCGTGGTTGCCGCGCGAGTGGCGATACTGGGCGTGAAAGCAGGCCGCATCGCGGGGTATGTCGGTCAGCGTGTAGTCGATCTGGTAGTAGAGCGTCATCTCGTTGTCGGGATCGACGTTCTCCATCGTTATGCGGCATTTGCTGCGAAAGGGCATGGACCAGTAGCAGTTGAAAGCACTGCCCGGATTGACGCAGACGGCCAGCGAACTCAGCGGCGCGTATTCGCCCCAGCCCATGGCAAAGAAATCGCCTACGGGACACTCGACCGAAGGCTCCTTCTCCCCGTCCCAGTAGATGCGCAGGATCGAGAAACGCCATTTGCCGGTGGGGGTCATCCAGATGTGCTGGATGGCTCCCGGCCCGCCGATCTCGGCCAGGGTGAATGTCTCGCCGGAAGCGATACGTATGTAGGGGTTGACCTTCCACCCCCGACCCAGGTCGCGCGCGGCGTGGCGGGCGTTGGCCCTGTTGCGCGTGTCTCCCTCCGGTTGGGGGTCGGCCATGCCCCCCTGGCCCTTTTCGCCGGTGAAGTTCTCGGGGCTTATCGAGCGCGAACGGGCATTGGAGAGCCGGCTCAGGTTCCCCATGTTCATGTCCAGACCGTTGAAGTCGTATTGCTGTGCCGGCAGGAGCCCTCCTGCGAGGAGCAGGACTATAATGGCGGTGATTTTTTTCATGGTTTTATGCCGTTGTGCAGCTATAATGTTGGTTAAAAAGCGTCAAACTATTTAGAAAGCGCGAAGCCAAGCCGCCATTGCGAGGAGGCGTAAAGCGAGGCGCGCGGGTCGTGAGCGTTAAGCGACGAGGGTTAAGGAACCCGAGGAGTAGTGAGCGACAGCGCCGAGGTTGCTTAGACTTCTCCGCCGAAGTTATTTGTGAGCTATTTTGGCCTCTGACAACTTGCCGACGCGGAGCA
>BNXD01000024.1 GCA_025999315.1 Bacteroidia bacterium
TCAGGGTAACATGAACTCATGGTGCCATAAAAAAGGGCCCAGGGTGAGATAACATAAGATTTGACGACGCGACAAGGCGACAGCGGGAAAGATGCGAACAGGGGAAATAATAATTTTGATGAATAAATTTTAAACAGCCTCCAACAATCGTCTCTTATTGTCTCAAGATGACAGAGAGTTAAACAAAAAAAATCCACTCCCGCAAAGGAGTGGATTTTTGTTTTAGCAACATAAGGCGCCTTTTCGCAGCGACATGCACACAATGCCGCCGCCGACACGAGGCGCTATTTTGCAGGCTGTTGCAGGTCGGTGGGGTCTTTCATCACCATCGACTTGTCGACGCGGATGGAGACGTTGTTGTCCACCTCCACCAGCACGTAATTTTCCTTCACCTCTTTGATGCTGCCATATATGCCACCGGCCGTTATAACCTTCTGTCCTCTGGTCAGCGCGTTGCGGAACTTGGCCAGCTCCTTCTGCTTCTTCTGCTGCGGGCGGATCATGAACAACCACATCACGGCAAATATCAATACCATCATAACCAGGAACTGGATGCTGTCCAGCCCCCCCTTTTTCGTGCCTTCCAGGAAAATAAACATGAATTTCATCATCTGACTCTTAAATTTTATAAGACAAATATTTTGACAAAAATAATAAAATTTCGACAATTACCCAATCCGTAACCTCAAAAAACATGTTTTTCTCTCGACGCGACGCTGTCGACAGAGCTACAACCGATCGCTATTTTTGTTACCTTTGGGCCTGCCAGAGGTCATACAGCCTCCATTTTATGAAAGACAAACATCTGACCGACAATCATTCACGCTCTGCAAACAGCAAACTTTACCTGCTTGTCATCCTCTCGTCGATGACGGCCTTCGCGCCGCTGGTCACCGACATGTACCTGCCGAGCCTGCCCGCGCTCACCGGCTATTTTGCCACCTCGGCCTCGATGGTGCAGCTCACCATCTCGACCAGCATGATCGGCATCGCCGTCGGGCAGCTCTTTTTTGGCCCCATAAGCGACAAAACGGGGCGACTGGGGCCGCTCTACGCCTCGCTGGGGCTCTACATGGCGGCCACCGTCGGCTGCATTTTCTCGCCCGACATCTATCTGTTCATAACTTTTCGCCTGCTTCAGGGGCTCGGCGCAGCCGGCAGCATCGTCCTCGCACGATCGATAGCCGCCGATCTGTTCACCGGGGGAGAACTGTTGAGCTTTCTGGCGCTGATGGCTGCCGTTCAGGGCATTGCCCCCATTGCTGCGCCGGTTGTGGGCGGTGTGCTGCTGATCTTCACTTCCTGGAAGGGTGTGTTTGTCATACTGGGAGCGCTGGGAGTAGCGATATGGGTCATGAGCCTCTGGCTGAAGGAGTCGTTGCCGCGTCGTCGTCGCATCGACGCGTCGCTGATCTCGACCCTGCGGTTTTTTGTCCCCGTGCTGCGCAACCGGCTGTTGATGCTCTACATTGCGCTGCTGTCGTTTTCCACGGCGATCATGTTCGCCTATATCGCCTCCTCGCCCTTCATCTTTCAGCAACACTATGGCGTGTCGCCCATCGTCTACAGTGTGATCTTTGCCGTCAACGCCGTGGGGCTGACCATCGGCAACGTCGTCTCGGCCAGGATGGGCGATCCGCACCGGACGCTTAAGCGATGTGTGGCGGGGATGTTTGTTTTCAGCCTGTCGACCGGGGTAACGCTGCTGCTCGAGCTGCCTCTGATCGTTTTCTGCGTGCCGCTGTTTCTGACGCTGCTCTTTGCGGGCGGGACGTTCCCTCTGGCGACCAACATGGCTCTCGACCTGGAGCGGCAGTACAAGGGCACCGCCTCGGCAACTCTGGGGGCGTGCACCTTTCTGGCCGGCGGAGCGATCATGCCGCTGGCCGGGCTCGGCAATATCCTCCATTCGACCGCCGCGGCGATGGCTGCGAGCGCAACTATTGCACTGATCATGATGATGTTGGTGGGCAGAATTTCCCGCTTCGACAAGCCGGACCTCAAAGCAGTCCCCGTCCGCTCTTTGTGATGCGGCCCTGCGAGCGAAGCTCTTCGACCACCTTGTCGAGGATGCCGTTGATGAAGACGCAACTGCTGGGGGTGCTGTAGTATTTCGAGATTTCGATATATTCGTCGAGCGTCACCTTCACCGGGATCGACGGGAAACTCACCAGCTCGGCAATGGCCGCCGTCATCACCAGACCGTCGAGAAAAGCGATGCGTTCGACGTCCCAGTTCTTGGCAAAACGCTCGACATAACTCATATATTCGTCATAACCGGTCAGCGACGCCGTGAACAGCTCGCCCGGGAAACGCCTGTCGTCATCGTTCTTGAACTGGGGTAGCAACGGCAACTGAAACTGGTCGGCCCGACATGCCGAGAGAGTGCGCATCGCCATGATCAGGGCAAAATCCATGTCGTCGGCCCACAGCAGCGACCACTCCTCGAGCACCTCCTCCATCTGTTCGCTCTCGGCGACGATCTGCGAATAGAACTGCTCGGCCAGATGCACGTCGCTGCGATAGTCCGAGTGGGGGGTCGACATGTATTGCCGGTAAAATTCGGTGTTGGAGAGGGCGTTGTAGAGGACCTTGACCGTCTCCTGCTCGCCCGCCCAGTCGAGGGAGCGTTTTGCCAGATAGTCGCCCAGGGGCTTGCTGCCTGCGATCTGCGCCACCAGGGCGCTGTCTACGAAACGACGATTGGGATTGAGCTCTTCGGGTGTGGGGAGCCTCTTGGCCCGGCCCAACTCGATGCGCCGCGAGGCATAGTCGGCCACATCGACCATCAGGCGAAGCATCAGGTGGTAGAGCTCGAAGGTTTTGTCGACCGAGGCTCCGAGAGTTTTGAGCGACGCGGTGAGAGAATCGGATTCCGATTTGAGGTGAGCATATAGCGCTTTTATCACCTTTATCCTTAACAAACGTCTGCTCAACATATCGCCCAAAAAAGTTTTGCGGGAGCGAAATTACACATTTTCTTTATATTTGCAAAAAAAACGAGCCGAATGGAGTACGATGTGATTGTGATAGGGGCCGGAGCGGCCGGACTGATGGCCGCCGGAGAGGCTGCCCTGGAGGGACATAGCGTGCTGGTGCTCGAAAAGATGGAGAAGGCCGCCCGCAAGGTGCGCATCTCGGGCAAGGGTCGTTGCAACCTGACCAACACCCGCCCGCGCGAAGAGTTTCTCGAAAAAGTGAGGTCCGGGCGTGATTTTTTTGCTCCGGCCTTCGACCAGTTCGACAACCGTCGCACCTTTACTTTTTTTCGCAAACAGGGCGTACCCCTCGAGGTGGAGCGCGGCGAGAGGGTTTTCCCCCGCAGCGGCAAAGCGTGGGACATAGCCAACGCACTGGTGGAGTGGGTCGAAGAGAGCGGCGCCAAGATCGAGTACCACACCAGCGTCGAGCGCATCCTCACCGTCGGCGGTCAGATATTCGGCGTGGAGGTGCTCAACCGCAAAGGCTTTGTGCGCAAATTCGAGTGCAGCAAAATCATCCTTGCCACGGGCGGAGCCTCCTATCCCTCGACCGGTTCGACGGGCGACGGCTATCGTCTGGCCCACGACCTGGGTCACTCCATCGAACCAATACGCCCCTCGCTGGTGGCGCTGGTGAGCTCGTTGCCTGCCATCCACTCTCTCGAAGGGATGAGCCTGCGCAATGTCGGGGCTCGCCTTGTGGTCGACGGCCAGACGGTGCGCGAAGAGTTCGGCGAGCTCGACTTTTCGTCGCGCGGGGTCGAAGGGGCGGTCATCCTGCGCGTCAGTCGCGACGCGGTCGACGCGCTGATCGACGGCCACAGGGTGGAGGTGGAGCTCGACCTGAAGCCCGCCCTCGATGTCGAAACCCTGCGCGAACGCATAGTCCGCGAACGCGAGGCCCTGCCCGATGTGGCGCGTCTGGGCGAGCTGCTACGCAAACTGATGCCCGCCCCGCTGGTGGAGGTGATCGCCGCCGAGGTGGGACGGCCATCTTCGGCGCGCATGAACAGTCTGGATCAGAGCGTTTTCGAGCGCGTCATCGAGCTTTTGAAACGCTTCACTCTGCCCATCGACGATTACGGTCCGTTCGACCAGGCTGTGGTGACGGCGGGCGGCATATCGCTCGAAGAGGTCGATCCGCAGACGCTGCAGTCGAGGATACTTCCGGGGCTCTATCTGGCCGGCGAGGTGCTGGACATCGATGCCGACACGGGGGGATACAACCTGCAGATCGCATTCTCGACCGGACGGCTGGCCGGCCGCCTTCTGGGCTCAACCAAACCTGCAAAATCATGAGATTCAACCTCAAGACCCGTATTTTCAGGGCTGTCCTCTATCTTGGCGCCATGACCCACCTGCGCCACTTCCGCGGCCACGGCATCCACTCGCCCTACGCCTACAATCTGGTGCGCAACACCATATACAAACGCCACGTCGTTGGCTCAGACCACAGCCTTTTTGAGGCGATGCGCAGCATGAAGATGCCACGCCGCTCCTCCGTCCAGATACAGAACATCATGCACCATCTGCACTGCACCTCGTGGCGGATCGTCTCGGGGGTGGGCGACATGGCGGGGCTCGGCGCCGAAACTCTCGTGCTGACCCATCCCGACATCGACAAGGAGGGGCTGCTCAAGGTGTTCCGGTGCGTCAAGCAGGGGGGCGGCAGCATGATCGTGATCTTTCCGCGCAGCAACTCCTACCGCCACGCCATCTGCCGTCGCCTGTGCCGCAAGGGCGAATTCATGAGCATCGACAACCGCCGCTTCACCCTGATGCAGTTCAGCCCCAAACTGCCCCGGCAGCACTATAAGCTGTAGTATAAACTGTAAGTCTTTCGGCTTTGCGCAGCAAAGTCGGCGGCCCGCAGCCACCCCGGGCGCAGGGCCGCCCCCATCGCCGTTACGCCCTTCGCCTGCGGCTTCGAGAGCAGCCTTCAACGAAGCGTCCCTCCGCTGGCTGCGGGCCACAAAATGCAATCAGAAAAAGAAGCTCGGAGTAATTCTTTTTAAACGACTTCTCATCTACACAACTGCATAAACTTTTGCCAATCTCCCCGCCGTCCGTATGAAACGCCGCCTCGCCTTGCTTTTTATTCCGTTCCTGTGCACCGCCGTCGCCCTCACCGGGCTCTATACGCTGCTGCACTACATGCTGCTCGTCCGTTTCGAGACGCTGCCTGTCAAGGAGATTTGGGTGGAAGTGCTGTTGCCGTCAATTCTCGCCGCTCTGATCGGGATTTTCTATTTCCGCAAACGAATCGTCCTGTTGCGCCTCGGCTGGAGGGGCCACGACTTCTATACTTTCATCTGCATAATCGGCCTGGCCGTGCCTTCTGTCGTGGCGCAGATGCACCTCGAGGAGAGTTTCGGCAAACTCACCCGCGTGGAGCGTCCTTCGCAGATCGACCTGCGGCATCCGACGCGCTATTACCACATCGACCGCGCCTGGGTGGCCAACAACCGGGGCGGTTACTCGATGAAAACGACCAGCGCCAACCGTTACGGTTCAAAGATCATGGTTACTTTCTTTTTCGCCGCCCCGATGTTCGACTCACCATCGGACAGCCTCTCCCCTCGCTCGAACAGATGGATCGTCAACACCTACTCGAGCGAGTTTCCCAATACGGCTTTAGACAAAAGCGAGCAACAGGCCCGAATAGAGGAGTATTTCCGACGGTGCGCAGGAATGTTCACGCGCCACAGATTCGACACACGCTACCTGCGCAATTCGCGGGGAAGCGACGACCACGACTATTGCCTCGAGGCAGTGAACGATGCGCGCATCGGCGCAGCCGAGCCGCTGTTGATTCTTCTCCCCAAGAAAGGCAGCTACCAGGCGCGCACGGGCAACGGATACAACTGGATATGGTATACCTTTCTGGGGGGCATCGCGCTGTGGTTCATTCTGATGGTCAATACGCCTTTTGACAGGAAGATGGCCCGCCGCTTTTTCTCGAACCATCTGAGGGCCAAAGACAGGGAACGCCGCCGACAGTCGTCGCTCGAAATGCTGGCGATGTTCTATCCTCAAAAAAAAATCTGGGCCGCTCCTGTGATATTCGACATCAATCTGCTGCTCTTTCTGGCGATGGCCATCGGCGGGGTGAGCATCTTTACACCCCGCTCGGCAGATCTGCTCGCATGGGGCGGCTGTTACGCTCCGGCCATTGCCCGTGGAGAGTGGTGGCGCCTGCTCACATCGATGTTTCTCCACGCCGGGGTGTTGCATCTGGCGATGAACATGCTGGTTTTCTATATGATATGTCTGCCGCTCGAGGAGGCGCTGGGCAGCCGCCGTTTCATGATCATATACCTCGTCTCGGGCCTCGCGGCGGGCGTATGCAGCCTCTGCCTCCACCATACGGCGGCGGTGAGCGTAGGGGCGTCGGGGGCCATTTTCGGCATGTACGGCCTCACTGCGGCGATGATGCTCACCGGATATGTCGACCGGACGACCGTCTCGACATTCCGGCCGATGATATTTATCTTCATATTTTTCAATATCTTTACGGGCCTGCTCAACGGCAACATCGACATGGCGGCCCACGTGGGCGGTTTGGGCGCAGGGTTCATCATCGGTCTGCTGTTCTTTCCCAAATATAAAAAACATAAGCGATGAAGATCTACACCAAAGGCGGGGACGGCGGCACAACGTCGCTCACGGGCGGCGAGAGGGTCCCCAAATGGGATTTGCGGGTGGAAGCCTATGGCAGCGTCGACGAGCTGATGGCCCATGTTGCGCTGCTGGGCGACACGCTGGCACAGTTGGGCGAGCCGGCCGCGCGACAGTGCGCCGAGCTGGAGCGCATCGTCTCCACTCTGATGACCGTCGCGGCCCTCTTCTCGCAGGGCAAAGGGGCAAAGGAACTTGCCGACCTCGCTCTCTGCCGGACGGCATGGCTCGAGGAGCGCATCGACGCCATCTCGGCCACGCTCAGCCCGCTCGGCAGCTTCACCCTGCCCGGAGGCCACCCCGCCGTCTCGCTGACGCACATCTGCCGCACCGTCTGCCGCCGCGCCGAACGGGCAGCCCTCAGGGCCGACGCACAGAGCGGCCTGTCGCGCAATGCACTGATCTACCTGAACCGCCTGTCCGACTATTTCTATGCGCTGGGGCGCGAACTCACTCAGCTACTGGACGTTAAAGAGCGAATCTGGCGCATGGACGATCGGTAAAAGCACAAAATGCGGCCGGAGCCATTGTAGTAATAATATTTTTTCTACTTTTGCACTCTGGAAAACCGCAATCGACGAACTATGTATTGGACACTGGAACTTGCATCCAAGCTCGAAGACGCTCCCTGGCCCGCCACAAAGGAGGAGTTGATCGACTATGCCATACGCTCGGGGGCGCCGCTGGAGGTGATCGAAAACCTGAACGAGATCGAGGACGACGGCGAGATTTGCGAAAGCATCGAAGACATCTGGCCCGACTACCCCAGCAAGGAGGATTTTTTCTTCAACGAAGACGAGTATTAACTGCAAATAGCCGCTAAACGCCTCGAAAATAGGATGTGTGATGAATCCAATAGCCTGCCTGAAAAGCAGGCTATTGATGTTTTGAAGAAAATATGGATTGTGCTGCTACTGCTTCCCGGGGAAAACAGTATATTTGCCATATAATAAGATACTCTGCCGCATGTCGAAACCAAATCTCTCAATCCCCGACTTGATTGTTTGCGCTAAATCCTTTTGCGAACAAGAATCCCAAACGCCGAATAGCGAACTCTTTGGTGTAACCGACGGCAAAGCCGTTGGAACTTACATCGAGCATAAATTCAAAAATTTTCTGCTCTCAAAATACAATTTGCAAACTGGCAGTTCAGCGAACGGCATTGATTTGCCTTCGGCTGAAATCAATACTGATATAAAAGTTACTTCAATCAAGCAACCTCAATCGTCTTGTCCGTTCAAGAATGCTCAGCAAAAGATTTTTGGATTGGGATATAACTTATTGGTTTTTGTGTATGACAAACACGATGATGCCAAAACGAAAACTGCATTGCTGGATTTTGTGAGTTGTTCGTTTATTGAGAAAGAGCGGACGGCCGATTATCAAACAACCACAACTATTTGTCAAATGATTGACAACAAGGCAAACGCTGAAGATATTTTTGCCTATTTGAACGACCGTAATATTCCTGCCGATGAAATCACTTTGATGCAAATGTCAAAACATATATTGAAGAATCCGCCAAAAACAGGTTACTTGACCATTTCAAATGCTTTGCAATGGCGATTGCAATATGGACGGATTGTTACGCTCAAAGATACTGTTTTGGGAATTACAAAAATCATTGATAAATGTTGATATGGATTTTGATCGCATAAATATTGGATTGGAGGCGATTTCGTTTTTTCGGAAAGAACAGAAAACCGACTTTCAGAAGATAAATCAACTTCTGAGAGAGCAAAGTGGCGTTATTAATTTTTTTGAAAATGAAAACGATTATATTCAACTGAAACAAGCGGTTGAAATATCATCCCCTGTTGTCTGTAAATCACCAATAGAATACGGTGATTATCAGACAAACGAAAATTTAGCAACCGCTATCACTAAATATTTATCAGCCAAACAAATATGTCCACAAGTTTTGATAGAGCCAACTTGCGGTAAAGGCAGTTTCATTATATCGGCAATCAAAACTTTTGATTCTTTGCAGCAAATTTTCGGCATTGAAATTCAGAAAAAATACCTGTGGCAACTAAAATTCGAACTATTAGATTATTTTCTGAAAAATCCTGCAGCCAATAAACCTGAAATATTTTTATATCATTACAATATTTTTGAATTTGAATTTCAAAATATTAAAAGTCGAATCGACGGTCGTGAATTGCTGATAATCGGAAATCCTCCCTGGGTTACCAACAGCACGCTTTCCTCATTAAATTCTAATAATGTACCTGTAAAATCCAATTTCAAGCAGGCGAAGGGAATCGATGCTATGACAGGTAAGGGAAATTTTGATATTGGCGAATATATTTCATTGAAAATGTTGGATTTGTTTTCAAAAGAAAATGGCAATTTTGCTTTTCTGATCAAAAATTCGGTAATAAAAAATATTGTATATGAGCAGAAACGAAATAATTATCCGATTTCCAATATAGAAAAACTTACAATAAATGCTCAAAAGGAATTTAGAGCGGCGGTTGACGCAAGCCTATTTGTTTGCAGGTTTAACACAACCCCGGAATTTACTGCACGAGAGTTCGATTTTTACTCGGCAAAACCAAAAGTAACAATGGGTTGGATAAATAATAAATTTGCATCCGACACTGAAAAGTACAAAAAATATCAGCGCTTTGATGGGATTTGTCCGTTCGAGTGGAGACAGGGAATCAAGCACGATTGTGTCAAAGTAATGGAATTGGAACGGATTGACGGTGGTTTTCGCAATGCTCTTGGAGAGGAATTTGAGCTGGAAGAAGATTTGGTTTATGGAATTTTGAAAAGCTCCGACTTGAAGGGGGAGAGTATTGACACATCACGAAAATACACGATCGTAACACAGAAAAAAATCGGACAGGATACAAAACTGATTTTAGAAACACTGCCCAAAACAAAAGCGTATTTGGAACGCCACAAAGATCATTTTTTGCAAAGAAAATCAAGTATTTACAAAGGGAAACCCATATTTTCCATTTTCGGCGTTGGCGATTATTCTTTCAAACCCTACAAAGTTGCTATTTCAGGCTTGTATAAACAAACAAGATTTACGCTCGTAAAACCAAACGGAACGGTTCTCTTACTCGACGATACTTGTTATTTTATTGGTTTTGACACACTTGAAGAAGCCGAAAAAATTCAACATGAACTCAATAAGCCTGAGATACAGGCATTTATTGAATCCTTTATGTTTACTGATGCAAAAAGGGTAATCACAAAAGATTTGTTGATGCGAATTGATTTGGGATTGTTTTCTCAACAACGCCATAGAGACATATCGTTGTTTGATTAATAGCATCCACTCGAAAGTAGCCTTTCACTTGAATTTCGAAATATCTATCCCGGTCAAACTTTTTTGCTGCATCGAAAGCGGAAAACTTTAGACAAACTATCATATTTTTCGGTCAAACTTCTTGCAGATATTCAAAAAAAACGCTATATTTGTCGCCGAAATCAACATTACTCTTATTGAGCCATGGTGTAATGGTAACACTGCAGATTCTGGATCTGCCTTTCTAGGTTCGAATCCTGGTGGCTCAACAACTTTTCCGCCTGTCGCCGCGCCTTTCAAAGTGCGGCGATTTTTGTTGTGCGCACGACCGGACAGACCGCAGTCAAAATTAGGGCGTGTTCACATAGATCGGCACACCAGTCTTCAACACTGTTGCGGCCCCTGTCTTCGCTGCTTTCCATCGAAATACCCACCGGTATTACTTCGACAAAGCGCCTTGACTGCAAACCACAACAGCATTAAATCCGAATATCCCCATTTATGTGAACACGCCCTATATGCCGCTGCTTGGCAACCACGCCACAGACCCAATAGACCTATAACTCACATCATATGATTACTTTTGTCATTTGTCTGGCGCTGCTGGTGGCGTCCTACTTCACCTACGGACGCTATCTCGAGCGTCGCTTCGGGGCCGACGACAGTCGCCCTGCACCTTGCCGGACACACTATGACGGGGTCGATTACCTCCCGTTGCCCACCTGGAAGGCCTTTCTGATCCAGTTGCTCAACATCGCCGGGCTGGGTCCCATCTTCGGTGCATTGCTCGGGGCGACCTACGGCCCGGTGGCCTTCCTGTGGATCACACTGGGAGGCATATTCATGGGCGCCGTGCAGGACTATTTTTCGGGCATGATCTCGATGGAAAACAAAGGCCTGAGCTTGCCCGAGATAGTGGGCAAATACCTGGGTCTTAGTGTCAAACAGGTTATGCGCGGCTTCACGGTGGCGCTCATGGTACTGGTCGGGGCGGTGTTCATGTCGGGCCCGGCCGGACTGCTTGCCGGGCTCAGCGGCCTTACGACGCTGCATCTGGGCGGCATC
Source organism: Bacteroidia bacterium (assembly GCA_025999315.1). GTDB lineage: Bacteria > Bacteroidota > Bacteroidia > Bacteroidales > Rikenellaceae > JAIRQC01. Next base: position 10,990 of record BNXD01000024.1, read on the forward strand.
ACGATCCCCAATTTCTGGGTATGGGTGATACTTGTCTATTATGTGGTTGCCACGCTGTTGCCCATCGACAAGATCATCGGCCGCATCTATCCCGTTTTCGGCGCCGCGCTGCTCTTTATGGCTATCGGTATCCTTGGTGCGATCTTTTTCGGAGGTTACGCGGTGCCTGAGCTCACCCTCTCCACGCTGACCAACATGAAGAGCAATGCCGCCGACTTTCCCATCGTTCCGACCCTCTTTGTTACCATCGCCTGCGGAGCGATTTCGGGTTTCCACGCCACACAGTCGCCCATGATCGCCCGTTGCCTAACCCGCGAGAGCCATGGACGTCCGGTCTTCTTCGGGGCCATGATCGCCGAGAGCGCCATCGCGCTGATCTGGGCCGCCGTCGGCATGTCGTTCTTCGGCGGAGTGCATGAACTGGGCGATGCGCTGGCCGCCCACGACTGGAGCGCGGCGTGGGCCGTGGACACCATTTCACACACCACACTCGGCCGCATAGGCGGTCTGCTGGCCATCCTCGGGGTTGTCGCGGCGCCCATCTCCACGGGCGACACGGCTTTCCGCAGTGCAAGGCTCATCGTGGCCGACTTTCTGCACATCAAACAGACGCGCTTCGTCAACAGACTCTGTATCTCTGTCCCGCTGTTTATTATCGGCTATGTGATCACCCTGCTGCGTTTCGACGTCGTGTGGCGCTACTTTGCCTGGGCCAACCAGACCCTCGCCGTGGCCGCCCTGTGGACCATTGCGGTCTACCTGCTGCAACGCCGGCAAAACTGTCTGGTCGCACTGCTGCCTGCGCTATTTATGACCTTCATCACCACGACCTACCTGTTCACCGCCGTCGAAATGATCCACGCCAACTACCTGATCGGCATCATTGTGGCCGGAGCCCTCACCCTCGCCCTGTTGCTGCTGTTTTGCCGTTACGCAGTTCGCCATGGCGATAAAATGGGGGCCGTCAGCTAATTCAGTTAGGGCGTGTTAACATAAATGGGGATATTCGAATTTATGTGAATACGCCCTAATGTCTAAACGATGGAGGTATGGGTTGGTTTTAAAAAAATTTGCTATATTTGCACCTCGATTGAGCCATGGTGTAATGGTAACACTGCAGATTTTGGTTCTGCCTTTCCAGGTTCGAATCCTGGTGGCTCAACAACTTTAACACAAAACGCCGAGGGCCGCACCTTTCATCGGGTGCAGCCCTCGGCGTTTTGTGCATCTCCTGCCTGCTAAAATTTGCGTATCTTCCTGCCCGCTAAAAATAGAACCTCAGCCCGCCTCCAAGCGAGATATTCGCGAGGCTTTCGCTTTCGCCATCGGCCAATTTCTTCTCCTCTTTGTATTCGTTGACATCCGTTATGGTCACTTTGTTAAGGCTCCCTGTTACGCCGCTTATTTTGAGCCCGATCCCCACGTTTTTGGCAAAGCGATAATCGCCTCCCAGCGAAAAATAGAGCCCTAAAGTGCCTCCATTCATCTTTGCAACAACGCTGGGATAGCCTTGGGGATACATTTTCGAGGCATAAGCGAGGTACCCAAGCCCCACCGAACTGGTGAAAACAAACCGCCCGTTGGCCGACATACCTCGTCCGGCAAACGTCGGACCGGCGAATATAATGTTATCTTTCTCAACCATCTGCAGGGTCATTTGGTTGCCATCGCTTACCGGTCCCTCGGCCGAGGCCGCATAGTTGAGAAACGTAAATCCCACTCCGAATCCCTTGTCGAAATATCGGGTCAGCGTCAGCCCCCAACTCCAGCCTTTTTTGAGTTGTTCGAGCATGTGTCGCTCCTGCGCCGAGACGCTGCCGGATATGGACGCCGTTCTGAAGGCTACGCTGATGTCGGCCTCGGCGCTCCACCACCCGATGTCCGGACGGGGTTTCGCCCCCGGCGCAGACAGGCCGACATTGTCGTAGACGGCGCTTTGGAGCGGCGGCGTCTCTCCCTCGCTCGAAGCGAGGATATTACCGGCCAGATAGTAACATACACCCCCGCCGGTAGAGGCCCGGGTGAGGCGTATGATCATAAATCCGTCTGCTCCCAGACGGCGGGCCTCATTCTCCGCAATGGCGAAGACGGCAGCCGAGTCGCACGTGTTGGCGTACTTGCTTTTGGCGATGTCCCAGTATCGCACCACTCGGGTTCCGGCGGGCACCTCATCCGTCGAGCCATAAAAATGAAAGTCGCCCAAGTTCACCGGCGTCTCATCCGGTTGGGGTGTCGGCACAGGGGCTGCATCGACAGGTGCGCTCTCCAAAGGGGGCTGTGTTGCAGGGATCGAAGCCAAAGTCGCGACTTCGCCTGCGGAGAGAGCCGGCATGGAACTCCCGCCGCCTTCCGTCGCACTCGACCCTGACAAGGCGTCGGAAGGCGCGCCCTCCTGCAGGCGCAACATATCTCCGTCGAGCTCATAACCCGCCATCTCGCCCTGCCGGTCGGCCGTTTTGCGATAGCGCGCCACGTAGAACGCATTGCCCCCAAGGGCCTGCGACTTGATCTTGGCATAGACGAACGAACTGGCCGAGTCGGGACAGATGACCACGCTCGATCTGTTGATCGTTACATCGCCGAGGTTTATCGCCGTGGCAGGCACATCCGGCTTGTTGTAGATGAAAGTGAAGGTATCCTCCGGGTCCGAGGCAGGATAGCTTTGGGAGCTCCTCATCCCTACCCTCGGCGAGCATGAAACCGCCGTCGCAACGACTGCAACGACCGCCGCAATGATGTATATTTGTTTCATATTGAAAAATTTAGATATTATTATACAAAACTAACTATTACATATCAAAATGCAAGAGTCTGTTTAAATTTTATTCATCCAAAAGATTATGATTCATGCGAATCAGGGGTTGAAATATAATATGTCATGCTGAGCGTGAGCAACGGCACCCATCACTACCCAACACATGTCATGCTGAGCGGGATCGACGGCACCCATCACTACCCCACACATGTCATGCTGAGCGGGAGCGACGGCACCCATCACTACCCCACACATGTCATGCTGAGCGGGAGCGAAATGAAATGGAGCGAAGTCGAAGCATCTCAGAAATGATTGATTCGACAGCATTGCCGAGACCCTTCGATCTCTCCGTTCCGCTCGGGGCGACATGACAACTTCACTCAGGGCGACATGACATAAAAATTGACGGCGCGATAAGGTGTTGATAATCAAATATAAATTTCAACTGCCAATTTACAAGATTCACGTTATTTTACAGAAAAGGAGGCGTCCGAACTGCTTTGGACGCCTCCTTTCTCACTGCACCCGATGTGCAGCCTTCAAACACTCTATGCCTTGCCTGCGCTGCCGAGCACGTTGTTGACCTTGTGCATGTAGAGCTTCTTGAGCTCGTCGCGGGCGGGGCCCAGATACTTGCGGGGGTCGAACTCGGCGGGTTTGCTGGCGAACACCTCACGCACGGCTGCGGTCATGGCCAGGCGTCCGTCGCTGTCGATGTTGATCTTGCAGACGGCCGAGGTGGCAGCCTTGCGCAGCTGCTCCTCGGGTATGCCGATGGCATCCTTCATCGCGCCGCCATATTTGTTGATCGTGGCCACATACTCCTGCGGAACGCTCGACGCGCCGTGGAGCACGATGGGGAAGCCGGGAATGCGTTTTTCGATCTCCTCGAGGATGTCGAAACGCAGAGGGGGCGGCACCAGAATACCCTGAGCGTCGCGGGTGCACTGCTCGGGTTTGAACTTGTTGGCTCCGTGCGACGTACCGATCGAGATGGCCAGCGAATCGACCCCCGTCCTCTTGACAAAGTCCTCCACCTGAGCAGGCTCGGTGTAGGTGTGGTGCTCGGCCGAGACCTCGTCCTCCACGCCTGCCAGTACGCCCAGCTCGCCCTCGACGGTTACATCGTGCTGATGAGCATACTCGACCACCTTCCGGGTCAGGGCCACATTATCCTCGTAGGAGAGGTGGCTGCCGTCGATCATCACCGACGAGAAACCCATGTCGATGCACGACTTGCACAGCTCGAAGCTGTCGCCGTGGTCGAGGTGCAGCACGATGGGGATATTCTTGCCCAGCTCCCTGGCATACTCGACAGCGCCCTGAGCCATATAGCGCAACAGGGTCTGGTTGGCATACTTGCGCGCGCCGCTCGACACCTGCAGGATCACCGGCGAACCGGTCTCGACGCAGGCCTGGATGATGGACTGCATCTGCTCCATGTTGTTGAAATTGAAGGCAGGGATAGCATACTTGCCTGCGATGGCCTTTTTGAAGATCTCTTTCGAGTTCACCAGACCAAGTTCTTTGTAGGATACCATAGTTATATTAAATTGATTTAGATTTGTAGACCAGCATTTGAAAGACGCGCCAAAAATAGCTATTTTTATCTTCGCGGCCAATATTTGGGCTCTTTTTTTGCAAAAATACGTATCTTTGCGTTCGTCAAAACGAAAAACACTCTTAACTATATGGAAGGAGAGTTCAAATATCAGGAGCCGTTCCCGCTGGGCGAGGAGACCACCACCTACAGGCTGCTGACCAAAGATCATGTCCGTGAGGTGGTGTGTGGCGATCGCACCATATTGCAGATCGACCCGCGGGGGTTGGAACTTCTGGCCAAAGAGGCCTATGCCGACGTGTCGTTCTATCTGCGCAGCAGCCACCTGCAGAAGCTCGCCGACATTCTCAAAGACCCCGAGGCGTCCGACAACGACCGTTTTGTGGCCTACACCATGCTGCTCAACCAGGTGGTCTCGGCCCGGGGCGAGTTGCCCACCTGTCAGGATACGGGCACGGCCATCGCCATCTGCAAAAAGGGCGAGAACGTCTACACCGGCGCCAACGACGCCGAACACATATCGAAAGGGGTGTTCGAGACCTACCGCGACCGCAATCTGCGCTACTCGCAGGTGGTGCCCCTGACCATGACCGACGAGAAGAACAGCGGCAACAACCTCCCCGCCCAGATCGACATCTATGCCACGCGCGGGGGCGAATATTCGTTTCTGTTCATGACCAAGGGGGGCGGCTCGGCCAACAAGACCTTCCTCTACCAGCAGACCAAGGCGCTGCTCAACGATCAGTCGCTCGAGGCCTTCATCCGCTCCAAGATCAAAGACCTGGGCACTTCGGCCTGCCCTCCCTACCACCTGGCGGTGGTCATCGGAGGCACCTCGGCCGAGGCCAACCTCTCGACGGTCAAAAAGGCCTCGGCAGGCTACCTCGACCATCTGCCCACCGAAGGCAACGAGGGCGGGCGCGCCTTTCGCGATCCGGAGTGGGAGCGGCGCGTGCTCGAGATCTGCCGCCAGAGCGGCATCGGAGCGCAGTTCGGAGGCAAATATCTGGTCCACGACGTGAGGGTGATACGCCTGCCGCGCCACGCCGCATCGTGCCCGGTGGGCATCGGGGTGAGCTGCAGCGCCGACCGCAACATCAAGGCGAAGATCACCCGCGAGGGCATTTTCCTCGAGCAGCTCGAGACTAATCCCGCCCGTTTTCTCCCCTCTACCCCGCCCGGCATGAAACCCGCCGTGGAGATCGACCTCGACCAGGGCATGGACAAGGTACGCGAAATATTGTCGCGCTACCCCATCCGAACGCGCCTCAATCTGCGCGGCACGATGATCGTGGCGCGCGACATCGCACACGCCCGCATCCGCGAGATGATCGACCGCGGCGAGCCCATGCCCGAATACATGAAGCAACACCCGATCTACTACGCCGGCCCGGCCAAGACGCCCAAAGGGATGGCCTCGGGCAGTTTCGGCCCCACCACGGCCGGTCGCATGGACGCCTACGTACGTCAGTTCCAGAGCCTTGGCGGCTCGCTGGTGATGGTGGCCAAGGGCAACCGCACCAGCGAGGTTACCCTCTCGTGCAAAGAGCACGGGGGCTTCTACCTGGGCTCTATCGGCGGTCCGGCGGCCATCCTGGCCCAAAACAGCATCAAAAAGGTGGAGGTCGTCGACTTCCCAGAGTTGGGCATGGAGGCCGTTCGCAAAATATATGTCGAGGATTTCCCCGCCTTTATCATCGTCGACGACAAGGGCGATGATTTCTTTGCCGCCTTCAAGGACTGACGCCCGATCTTGTAACGCGCCCCTTAGCCCGTGCCGAACCGCATAATATATAACAAATATACGCGCCCTCTGCTCTGCCTGCTGGCGCTGCTGCCGACAGGCTTGTTTGCCGGCCCGGGCGTTGAGTTGGCCATCGTGGCTCCCGAGCGGGTCGGCGTGGACGATGTGTTTCGGGTCGAATATGTCGCAGACACGGACCGGGGATACTTTCTGCCTCTGCAATTCGCAGAGGCGGATGCTATTGCAGGCCACATGACCTCGCGCAGCTCGAGCGTAACAATCACATCGGGAGAGACCCGGCGCGAAGTGCGCAGCACGGTGATCTACATGCTCAGGGCCCGCCGGACGGGGAGTTTCACCCTGCCCGAGGCGCGGCTGAGGATCGACACCACGCTCTACAGCTGGCCCTCGCGCACCATCGAGGTCGTAGAGGGTCCGACGCCGAAGAACCCGACGCCCTCCGGCGAGCGCAACACTCCGCAGAAGGACGACCGCCGTGCCGCGCCTTCGAGGGGACGCTCCACCTCGCCGCAAACCCCCGGACAGGGAGAGGCTCCGTGGGAGAACGACGGCGCACCCCCGCTCGACCGCCGCGAACGCGCGGGACTAATATCGCTTTAATGACACAACAGTTGAAACTCACATTTGATTATCAATGCTTTATTGCGTATCAATTTTTCTGTTATGTCACCCTGAGCGAAGTCGAAGGGTCTCGACAATGCTGCCATGTCAGTCTTTTTTAGATGGTTGCCTTCGGCTTACTCCTCGCGGCTCGGCATAGCTCGAACAAGTTCGACTCTGCCCTCGCTCGCAACGTCGGTTCGACTTCGCTCAGCATGACATGGGTGGAGATGGTTGCCTTCGGCTTACTCCTCGCGGCTCGGCATAGCTCGAACAAGTTTGGCTCTGCCCTCGCTCGCAACGTCGGGTAGACTTCGCTCAGCATGACATGATAAATTTCAACTGTTAATTCGCATGACACGTTAATATATATGAAACGTATCGTTTTTCTGTCGCTGCTCATCCCGTTTGCCACTGCGCTGCACGCCCAGAAGGTGATCTTCGAGGCCAATTCGCCGCTGGTGGTGGGCGTGGGCGAGCCTTTTCGGGTGGAGTTCAGCCTCAATGCCGCTCCGGTGGAGTTCGCTGCGCCCGATTTTGCCGGTTTCGAGGTGCTCGCGGGGCCCAGCCAGGCCCAGGGCCAGAACATCTCGATCGTCAACGGCACGATGACCAAAAGCGTCAACTACACCATCACCTATGTTCTGCAGGCCTCCTCGGCGGGCAAATTCACCATCCAGCCCGCCCGGGTCAAGGTCGACGGCAAGAGTTACGCTACCCGTCAGGTGACCGTCGAGATCGTCGACCCGGGTTCGTCGGGCAGCCAGAGCGGAGGCGGCGCACGCTCCGATCAGCCGCAAAACGGCGGCGGCTCGGGCAAAATCTCGGCCGAGGATCTGTTCGCAACGGTTACCGCCGACCGCACCACCGTCTACAAGGGCCAGCCGCTGAAGGTGGTCTTCAAACTCTACTCGAGGGTCAACATGAGCAATGTGGAGAACGTCAAGTTCCCGGCTTTCAACGGCTTCTGGACGCAGGAGCTCAACTCGGGCGGCAACTGGCAGAAGGAGCGCCACGCTTCGCGCGAGTACGACACCAAGGTGATCAAGGAGGTGCTGCTCTACCCTCAGCAGTCGGGCACGCTGTCGATCGAGCCGTTCGACATGACGGCCATCGTCATGCTGGTCACCCAGCGTCCCCAGCAGTCGATCATGGACGCAATGATGGGCGCCGCACAGGACGTAACCGAGGTGCGACGCAAGGTGACCACCCAACCGGTGCGCATCACCGTCAAGGAGCTTCCCGCGGGAGCCCCCTCCTCCTTCAACGGAGCTGTGGGGACGTTCTCGATGGATGTCGATGCACCCAAAACGCCACTGACGGCCAACTCGAGCGGCGCGATCACCATCAAGATCTCGGGCACGGGCAACCTGCCGCTCATCCAGGCCCCCAAACTCGCCATGCCCCCGGCTTTCGAGCAGTACAACGTCAAAACCACCGAGAGCCTGAATCCCTCGCCGAGCGGCATCAGCGGCTACCGGCAGTTTGAATATCCCTTTGTGGCGCGCGCCGAGGGGGAGTATGACCTGGGGACGATCGAGTTCTCCTACTTCTCGCCCGAACAGATGAAATACGTTACTCTGCGCTCGGGACCCGTCAATCTCGAGACGATCCGCGACACCAACGGCAAGAGCTCCCCGGCCGGGGGCGGCGCCATGGTCAGCGCCCTGTCCAAGGAGGATGTCAAGATACTGGGACAGGACATCCGTTTCATCAAGTTGGGCTCGGCCGGGCTGCGCAGCAAGGCTACGGCGCTGTTCGGCACCATAGTCTACTGGCTGATCGTCATCGTGCTCATGCTGCTGGCGGCGGGTGCGTTCCTCTTTTTGAGAGAGCATATCGAGCAACGCAAGGACAGCGCCTTTGTCAAGGGCCGCAAAGCCAACAAGATGGCCCTCTCGCGGCTGGCCAGCGCAGCGCAGTCGATGAAAGAGGGCAACAAACGCAACTTCTACGAGGAGATACTCAAGGCCCTTTGGGGCTACATGGGCGATCGGCTCAACATTCCCGCCTCGATGCTCACCCGCGAGAGCGTGCGCGAAGCTCTGACCAGAAAAGGCGTCCCCTCCGCGTCGGCCGAGAAGTATATCGGCGTGATCTCAGAGTGCGAATACGCTCAATACTCGCCCGATGCACAGGACCATATGGGTGAGAACTATAAGGCTGCAGTAGAGGTGATCTCAAAAATCGAATCGAGCATCAAAAGATGAAACGGCTGATCGTATTGCTGCTGGCGGCGGGCGCCGCCACCATGCTCAGGGCGCAGACAGACAACGCTTTGCTGTGGGACAGGGCCAACACGGCCTATGTCAACGGCGACTACCGCGCCGCCATCGAACGCTACGACTCGATCCTCGGCTCGGGCCAGGCGAGCGTCAAACTCTATTACAATCTGGGCAATGCCTGCTTCAAAAGCGGCGAGATCGGCCGCTCGATACTCAACTACAACCGCGCGCTGCGGTTGGCCCCCTCCAACAGCGACATCAGGTACAACCTGACCATCGCCCAGAGCTACACGAAGGACAACATCGAGAAGATGCCCGAATTTTTCGTCCTGCGATGGCTGCGCGCGGTGCGTACACTGCTGGGCAGCAACGCCTGGGCGTGGATGAGCCTCGGGCTGCTGGCCCTCGCGCTCGCCTCGGCGTTGCTCTACCTCCTCTCGGGGCGCATGTCGCTGCGCAAAACAGGTTTTTACGGCGCGATCGTTCTGGGGACGCTGTTCATCTTCTCGGCGGCCAACGCCTCCATAGAGCGCGGCGAGATGTTCGACTCTTCCCATGCCATCGTGCTCAACAACGCTGTGCCGGTGAAGAGCTCGCCCGACGAGCAGAGCAAAGATATTTTTGTGCTGCACGAAGGTACCTCGGTTGAGATAGTCAGCCGCCTGGGCGCGTGGTGCGAAATCTCGATCGCCAACGGCAACAAAGGCTGGATCCCCGCCTCGGCCATCGAGGTGATATAGAGTTATGAATTATGAGTTATACAACCGTCAACTCATAACTCTTAACTTATAATTCATAACTTTTTTGATGTCCAAACTGCTGGAAGATATTGTGGGAGAGCTTTCGCGGCTGCCGGGCATCGGTCGCCGCACGGCGTTGCGCCTGTCGATGCACATCCTGCGCATGGAGGCGGGGTCGGTCGAGCGCATGGCCGAGGCGATCGCCCGGTTTCGCACCGAGATCAGATACTGCACGCGCTGCAACAACCTATCCGACACCGATATATGCCCCATCTGCCGGGATGGCGAGCGCGACCGCACAATCGTCTGCGTCGTCGAACAGGTGGGCGATGTGCTCTCTATCGAGAACACGCGCCAATATAAAGGCCTCTACCACGTTCTGGGCGGGGTTATATCGCCCATGCAGGGCATCGGACCGTCGGATTTGAAGATCGACCTGCTGCTCGACAACATCGCCCGGGGCGAGATCAAAGAGGTGATCCTCGCCCTGAGCACCACGGTCGAAGGTGAGACGACCCTTTTCTACATCTCGCGCCGCCTGGCGCAACATCCCGATCTGAAGGTTACCTCCATCGCCCGTGGCATCGGTTTCGGCGACGAGATCGAGTATGCCGACGAGCTGACCATCGCCCACGCAATCCACAACAGGATACCGCTTTAGGAGAGCATTGCGTTACGCCTCCCGAGCCCGCATGGCTGAGTGTATTGTGTAGTTTTCCTGCCGAAATTATTTGGTTCGCAAAGAGATGCCCGCCAATGGCGGCCGGGCTTCGCGCTTTTTGAACACTCTTTCGATCTTCATCGCCTCAAAGAGGCGAAACATCCCCGGCATTGAGCCGAGGCGTTAAGCGAGCGGAGAAAATTGAGCGTCAAACGACGCCACTTGTTTGACGACGTTAGGCCCCGCAAGGGGACTAAAAGTCGGAGGTTTGGCGTCGTAGCTCAATTTCCTCCAGGCGAGTAGCCGAGGCGAACCGCCGGAAGTTTTTGGTCCTTTTTATAAAAAAGGACCGCCCCGCGCGTAGCGGTCTCAAAAGACCTTTGACGATGGACCAAACTTAAAAACAGCTGCAAGTCGTTGCATGTCGTTCGGCTTTGCGTAGCAAAGTCAGCAGCCCGCAGCCGCCCCCAGCGGCGGGCTGCAACCGACGACCGAAGCGGGAGCAGAGGCTGCTTGCAGACTATGCCTCGCAAGGAGGAGAACCGAGCAGCGTTGCGAGGGCCGCAGACCGCTTGCGGGCTACGGAGGTAGCGCGAGGAAGGCAAGCGTCCCTCTGCTTGCTTTCCTTCGCAGGCGTCCCTTTGCCTGCCAACATCCCCTTTGTTGTCGCACCCTCGCCTTACGGCATCGGAATCAGCCTTTTGCGGCAGCCCTTCGCTGGCTCCGAGCCGCAATCGACGAAGCAGAAGCTTAAGGCTGCTCGCAGGCTATGCCCCGC
>BNXD01000025.1 GCA_025999315.1 Bacteroidia bacterium
ACGTGCCGCTGAATTACGCAGACTATTACTATCTGGAGGCGTTCAAACGTTATATGGAGGTCGAAAGGACGAAGTAGCGCTCCGCTAAGGCATCGCAAGTTCGTATTTCCGGCGGCCGATGCTCACTTTTACTTTGCCCGAGACGAGCGAGGCGGAGATACTGCCGCTCATTTCGCCCGGAGCGATGACGGTGATGAACTCCACAGGCGCGTTACCCGGCTTCGGGCAGCCGAACGAGAAGGCCGGACGCTCCGTTTTCGAGCGATAGGAGGGCGAGAGCCATCCCTCTTCGGAGGTCATCGTGCAGGGGCGGTTACAAAACACTTGCAGGCGGATGTTATTGCCGTCGGCGAAGAGGGTTTCGAGGCTTGCATCCGCCAAATCGATCTTCGGCTCGCAGGGGCAGAGTCCGTAATGGAGGGCTACCTTGCCCGTGGCGTCGCCTTCGGCGCGGTCGACGATGACCAGGAATTCTCCCTCAACGAAAAACACGGTGCGGGTATGGGTCAGCCCCAAATAGGAGGGGTTGGCGGTCGAAACGACGTCGGCCTTGCAGCTATGGCCCCAATAGAGCAGTTTTGAATCGGTGCGCTCGATGTCGGCCCCGTCGAGGGTCAGAGTGTTGTGTACGCGCGTTTGGCGGAACCACTCGCGTTCGGCCTGCACCTTGTCGTCGCCTGAATAGACATAGCAGCCCGAGTCGGGAAAGAAGTTGCGTCCCTTGCGCCACAGCTCAAATGTTCCATTGTCCGGCTGATTGTGCCAGAATGCAGGCGGGCCTGCCTTGACCACCATCATGGTCGAGGCTGCGTTCCAGCCGTTGCGCAGGATATAGAATCCTGAGGTTTTGAATGCGTGCGACAGGTAGGCGGGCCGCTCGCCGCGTTTGCCTTCGGAGGCGAACCACGCTATCTGCCGGTTTTCGGGAAATGCCTGCTCCCATGTGCGGAACTTTTTGAGCATCTCGTTTTTATCGGTCGTTTTGTGGTCGCCGAACAAAGGCTGCGAGCCGTCGGGGAAGGTGACGTTCCACACCACCTCTATCATCCTCTCCACCGTGGCTATATAACTCGGCGGGAAAGCGTCGCGCATCCCGTTGGCCGAAGCCATGCGCAGCGCTTTGAGGAAAATCTCGATCGAGGCCATGTGGTAGCCGAAATCGAGTTCAAATTGCATGCCGTCCGCGTAGACCTGCCTGCCGATCTGCTCGTTGAGTATTCCGATCCCCTGCTGGAGCCACTCTCGCGCCCCGCGGAACTCAGGGAAGTAGATGCCCGCGAAAGCCACCCGCTGCGCCTCGAACAGCAGGTGGTTGCCCTGCGCCGAGAAGTTGCGCATGATGTGCCCGGCGTGCATTTCGTACTCGTCGAGAAAGCGCACGAGGAATTCGGGCGTAAAGGCGGGCGAGTTTATCATTATCGCGAAGATGGTCAACTGCTCCTGCAAGCGGTGGCTCACCTCCAACGGCCGCCATGCAAAGGACATGTTCTCGACCAGCGCCTGCTGTTCGGCCGTCAGAAGCTTGCCGTGCTTGCGGAACAGGGTGGTGTCGAGCGGATTTTTGTCCATCCAGTCGGCGTACTGCTCGATCCACGCCTTGGCATACTTCTCGTCGCCGGTGGTCTTGTAGGCCTTGGCCAGAGCGATGAACCACTTGTGCCGATGGAGTTGCCAGCGCAACTCGTTGTCCTTCACCGGCCAGTAGGTCCAGTCAATGTCGTCGCCATAAAAAAACGATGGCTGGTAGCCGTAGTGGACGAAGAATCGGTGGTCGAGCGCCTCGTCGGCCATCATGCGCTCGTCGTCCGGGAGCTTCACTCTGTCGAGGTCGATCCCGGTCAGCACGATCCCCTTGCGCGAACGGTAGTAGCTCAGCAACTCCCCGGCCGCCCTGGTCGTGTCGCCCACCGCGACGGCGGTTTTAACCTTTTCGAGCCCCTTGCCGTCGAGGTTCAGTTTGCGGAAAACATCTCCGCCCGGCATGGCTGCGGCGGAGAGGCTCGCTACGATGAGCGTCAGAGATAAAAAAAGTGTTTTCATAGTTCTGCATAAGGTTGATAGTGCGATACCGACTCCGACGTAGCGGCGGCCGTGAAGGCGAATGCCATCACAACCGCCGCTGCGAAGCGGAGTCTGTTTTTTATTGTCAGTTGCCGTAGCCTGGGTTGTTAGGGACCAGAGTCGGGTTCTCGCGAATCTCGCGCGCCGGAATGGGGTAGAGTTCGTTGCAGTTGACTGTGAAATTAGTCCAGCCTACGAAGTCGAGGGTAACGTTGATGCCTTTGTTGGCCGGATCTTCGCACCAGTCGTAGGCCTCTTTGAGCTTGTCGCCGAGGATGTTCCAGCGGATCAGGTCCATACGGCGGGTGGTCGATTCGAAGCAGAGTTCGCGGGCGCGCTCGTCTTGCAGATATGCCAGAAAGTCGTCCTTGCTCATCCCGGCCGTGATGTCGACCGTGGGATCGGGGGCGTCGATCTGCTTGCCGTAGCCGCGGCGACGCACCTGATCGACCAGTTTGTCGCGCTCGCCGGAAGCGTCGGCCCCCTCGTTGATCTCGTTGAGCGCCTCGGCCCGCATTAGCAGCACGTCTGAGTAGCGCAGCAGCACGTAGTTGAGGCTGGTGTTGTTCTGGTTGAGCAGTTGCTGGACGGGATCCTGCCATTCGCGGCGCCACTTGCCCAAGCCCCACTGTTCCGAATTTTCGTTTGCGATGGCGGTTCGCGCGCCGACGGCTGTTACCTGGTAGGCGCCTATCGACACGTCGCGGCGCAGGTCGGCGGCCTCGAACTTGTCATAGAACTTCTTGAACGTACGTATGAAAGCATTGGCGCGCCCATAGACGCCCTGCGCCGTATAAAGGGCGTTCCAGCTGCCGACGTAGCCGCCTCGCTCGGTCACGACATTGCTGGCGTAGACGAAATCCACTTCAAACATGCTCTCCTTCGGTTCGAACGTGCACAGGCAATGATTCCTGAAGATGGCCTCGAACGATGGGTTCAGCTCGTGGCGACCGGAGGCGATCAGTTCGGACGTAATGTCGAGAACGGCCTGATAGTAATCCTTGTAGTTGTCAGGGCGGCGGCGAGTGCCGTCGGGATAGAGCGAGTAGCCGCCGCGATAGAGCTGTACGCGGGCCAGCATTCCCATCGCCGCCCCCTTGTGCACGCGTCCGTCGTTGGCCACGCCGGTCTCGTTCCACCACGGCAGGTCGGCGATGGCCTCGGTCATGTCGGTAACGATCTGCGCGTAGACGTCGGCCCGCGGGGTGCGTGTTATTTTGGCGTTCTGGCCCAGGTCGGAGGCTGTGGTCTTCAGCGGCACGTCGCCGTAGAAGCGCACCAGGTCGAAATGATAGAGCCCGCGCAGGAATTTGGCCTCGGCAGCCAGGCGGTCTGCTTTTTTCCGGTCGTCCTCGCTCGCCGTGGGCACGCGACGATAGTTTTCGAGCACCACGTTGGCCTTCTCGATCCCCGAGTATAACAGCTGCCATGTCTGCTCGATGTAATCCGCGTCGTTCTTGATGTAGTAGTGGGCAATGTCGCGCCAACCGTTGCCGGAGTTGACCGCAATGCCGTCGATGAACGAAACGTCGGTGTCGTTATCGTAGGCGATGAATGCCTGACCGTAAGTAAAGCGTCGTTGCAGGTCGCCGTAAACCCCCTGTACGGCCATGTCGAGGTTGGCTATGCTGCTGAAATAGTTGCTCTTGTCGTAGCGGTTGTAGAGTTTTTCGTCGAGAAAATCGGAGCACGAGACGGCTGCCGCGGCTACGGCTGCAAGGCTCAGCGCAATTATATGCTTTTTCATGGTTTCCATCATTTTAGAATGTAACATTCAGACCGAATACGAACGAACGTGCGCGGGGATAGGCGCCCCAGTCGACGCCCGGCGTGAGCCCCTTATATTTAAGCTGGGTGCTCACTTCGGGATCGTAGCCGGAGTATTTGGTGAAGGTGTGGAGATTGTTCACCGTGGCGTAGACACGCAGGTTCTGAATCATAATTTTCTGGATCAGCTTCTTGGGGAAGGTGTAGCCGAGCGTGATGTTGTTGATGCGCAGGAACGAACCGTCCTCGACGAACTGATCGGAGAAGCGGTTGTCGTTGCTGCCGGCGACCGAGGAGAGGTTGCGTCCGGCGTTGGCGGCTGCCAGAGCGGCCGGATTGTCGAGCAGCGAGTTGCCGTCGGCGTCCATTACCGTATAACGGTTGTCGTAGAACCGTTTGAGCGTGTTGGCGTTGGTGGTGTTCATCGCCGAGAAGAGCATGGCGTTGGCATTGTAGATGTCGCCGCCGTAGGAGAAGTTGAGATATACAGACAGGTCGATGCCCTTGTACGACAGAGTGTTGTTGAGGCCGCCGTAGAACTTGGGGTTGGCGTTGCCTATCACTTCGCGGTCGTCGGTGGTGATGACCTCGTCGTTTCCCGAGATGTCGACATACTTGCGCGAGCCGGGACGGAGGGCCGTGTTCTCGGTAGCGGCGGAGAACTTCACCCTGTCTGATTTGAGCGTCCAGACGCCTGCGTTGTAGTCGAAATCGTCCACCGTGTAGACGCCGTTGGTGCGGTAGCCGTACATCTGTCCGAGCGGCTGGCCTACGCGAACCAGATAGTCCGTATCCTTGAAGTCGCCGCTCCAGCCCGAACTGCGGTCGAACTGATCGGTGCCGGCCAGGGCGAGCACCTCGTTGCGGTTGAAGGAGATGTTGAACTGGGTCTGCCAGCGGAAGTCGTTTTTATGGATGTTGACGCTCTGTATGGAGATCTCCACACCGCGGTTGCGGGTCGAGCCGACGTTGCGCATGGCTGAGGAGTAGCCCGTGGTGTAGGGCATCAGGGCGTCGAGCAGCAGGTTTTCGGTCTTCATGTTGTAGAACTCGACGGTGGCCGAGAGGCGGTCACGAAACAGACCCGCCTCCAAAGCGATGTTGGTCGTGTGGTTCGACTCCCATGTGAGGGCCGTGTTGGCCAGGTTGGAGGGAAGATAGACCGCCGTTTGAGCGTTGTTCACCGCCACCCAGTCCGATTCGAATATGGAGCGGGAGAGGTAGTTGGCGATATTGTTGTTGCCCGTCGTGCCGTAGGCGGCGCGCAGTTTGAGTGTGGAGAGAGGTTTGATGCTCTTCATGAACTCCTCTTCCGATATGCGCCATGCGCCGGATATGGAGGGGAAGTAGCCCCACCGGTGCCCCTTGGCGAAACGCGAGCTGCCGTCGGCGCGCAGCGTGGCCGAGACGATATACCTGTCGTCGAACGAGTAGTTGGCGCGGCCGAAGAACGAAAGCTGGTTGGCCTCCTCGCGGTTGCTGGCCGGTTTGCCCGGCAGCGCTCCGAGCGATATGTCGTCGGTGCCGAAGTTATTGACGGGAAAGCTGCCGGAGCTCAACTGTGTGGTGCGCAGCTTGTCCATGATCAACTCCTGTCCCGCCATTATCGACAGATCGTGAATCTTGTTGAATTTCCTGGAGTAGGTGAGCGTGTTGTTGTACATGAACATGCTGTACAGGTTCTGATCGATCGAGCCGTAGGCGCCGCCGCTGCGCTTGGCCGTCATCGACTGCGAGTTGTAGAAGGTATCTTTACTGTAATCGCGCGTGCGCATGCTCACCTGTCCGGCGTATGTGAGGTTGTCGAGTATCCTGTACCGGGCGTTGAACGACGAGGATAAGATGCGGTTGCGTTTGGCAATATCCTCGGCGTACATGTTGACAACCGGGTTCTGCATAACGTTGCCCGAATCGTTCTCGTACACGGGGTCGACCTCCGCGCCGAGGAATGCCGCGTCGTCCTGCTTCACCCCCCCCGTAGGGCGATAGATGACGATGTTGCGCAGCTTGCTGAAACGGCCGCCTTCTTCGAGCGAACCCATCCCCTGGGTGGTCTCGTCGGTGTAGGAGACATTGGCGTCGAGGGTCAGCCGCGGAGAGGCCTTGAAGTTGAAGCGGCCGCGGAAAGAGTCGCGGAAGAGCCCGCTGCCGTAGAGCAGTCCCTGATTGTTGCTGCGGGTGTACGAGAGGCTGTAATTGGACGTGCTGTTGCCGCCAGTAACGCTGAATTTGTGCTGCTGGGTGGTCGGAGTGCGGCCGAACACCTCGTCCTGCCAGTCGACGCCGGTGTGGCCGGCCGAACGGTAATAGGTGTCGATGTCGGCATAGGGGCCGTACAGGTCGATGAATGAGTTCATGGCGGCGGCTCCCTTGGTCAGGTTGCGCTCATAGTCGAGCCGCGCAAAGTCGCGGGCGTCGAGCACATCGAGCTTGTTGGTTATTTTCTTGATGCCGTAATACATGTCGTAACTCACCCTTACTGCGCCGCTTTTGCCGCTCTTGGTGGTAACGATCACGATGCCGTTGGCTCCGCGGGCTCCGTAAATGGCCGTAGCCGCGGCGTCCTTGAGCACGTCGATCCGCTGGATGTCCGACGCATCGATCCCCTGCAGACTTTCGGCCGGGAAGCCGTCGATGATGTATAGCGGGCTGTTGTCCTGCGTTATGGACATGCCGCCGCGCACGCGCACCTGGATCTGCGCATCGGGCGCGCCTGACGATTCGGTGATCTGCAATCCGGCCACGCGCCCGGCCAGAGCCTGCGCTATGTTGCTCACCGGCACGTCGACCAGATCCTGCGCCGAGATGGAACTGATGGACGAGGTAAGGTCTTTACGGCTCATGGTGCCGTAACCCACCACCACCACGTCGTTGATGGCGATGCCCGTCGTGTCCGGCCGCGCCGGGGCAGTTCCGGGGACTCCGGAGGCACTGCGCTCCTGTGCCGGGGCGGCAAGCGCAATACATAAAAGCGCCGACAATAGGAAGATAATTTTTCTCATAGCATTCGTTATTTGGTTTATTTTAGGGTATTTATGGCAGCGGTAGCATCGGTCTGCGCCCGCGGTTGAGTTTCAGCCCCGCCTCCCACGCCTCGGGGCCGTAGATGTCGCGCACCAGCATCAGGCCGAGGTTGGCCAGCACGCCGCGGGCCATGTAACCGGCGTCCTCGTTCTCCCTGGCGGGCAGCGTGCGGGCGTGGTCGCGCAGTTTGTCGGCAAATGGAAGGATATGGGGCTGCATCGCCGCGTCGAGCGAGAGGGCTTCGAGTAAACTGTATCCGACCTTTATCGTCGCCGCGTCGCCTGAGAGCAGTTTGCCGACAGCCTCTTCGGGCTTGCCCGCGTAAGCCAGTGCGAAACACGCTTCGGCAGCCACATAACGGTCGGGATCGTCCGCAAGTCGCTCGAAACCGGCGGGCAACCGCTCGACCGTTCCGCTCAGCAGAGCCTGTCCATGGGCCACGACCGCCCAGAAACGCATCGAAGGGTCTTTCGACGAGAGGTATCTCTCCGCTTTGGCCAGGTCGGCCGCCGTGGCGCGTCCGGGCAACGATGCGAGGGCCTGCAACTCGGCCAGCGGGTATTTATCCTTGTGCACCCTGTCCCAGAGCGACACATTCTCGCGGCAGGTGGGGATAAAGAAGCCGACGTCGCCGCTCGTGCCAATATGGTCGGCAAGAACTCCGCGCAGTCGCTCCAAAACAGTGGCACAGGCGTGATCGCCGGAAAGGTCGACGGTTTCAAAGGGGTCTTTCGACAGGTCGAACAGCATCTCGCCGCTGCCGTAACGGTACGGGCGCATCAGCCTCTCTTCACCGGCCCAGCTCCACGGTGCGACGCTCTCCTCGGCCCTCACCCCCATTGCGAGGTCGTCCCACGCCTGATTCGAGGGCATCCCCCACTGAAAGTAGTTGCGCAGCGCGTATTCCTTATAAGGTATAAATGAGCGGATATATTTCCATCGTCCGTCCGTGACCGCTCTTGTCGGCATGAAGTGGTGCAGCTGGTTGGCCGCCAGCCCGAACAGATATTCATTCGGCTTCAGGGCTTTGTATTTGCCCAATACGGCGCGTCCCTGCATGTAGCGCGGCGGTTCGATCCCGGCCAGTGAGAGCATCGTGGGGCCGAGGTCGACGAAACTTACGAGCGTTGAATCCTTTCGCCCGGCAGGCCCGCCTGCCAGATGGGCCCAGCGCGGCGGGAACCACGCCACCAGCGGCACCCGCAGCCCCGTCTCGTGGAGATAGCCCTTGCCGCGGGGCAGCACGCCGCCGTGGTCGGAGAAGACGAAAATGATGGTGTTGTCCGCGAGCCCCTTCTCGCGCAGGTCTTTCAGGAAGAATCCAACCCACGTGTCCACATCCTGAATGGCTTCCAGGTGAGCTGCATAGTCGGAGCAGACCTCCGGCAGGTGAGGCACGTGGGGCGGCAGCAGCAGGCTGTCGATGACGATACCCTCTTTGGAATAGTCGCGGCGAGAGGCTGTGTGGAACGTCCGCACGCGGCTCATGTGGGACGTTACGGTGTTGAAGACGGAGAAGAACGGCGCTCCGGCGGGACGGCGCGCGCTGTTGTAGCTCGCATCGGCGGCGCACTCGTTCCAGATAGTCTTGTGATTTTGAGTGGTGTTGTAGTGGGTTTTGGAGTTGTTGGTGCAGTAGTAGCCCGCCGCACGCAGGAACTCGGGAAAGAAGATACCCGCCGGGGTGGGGTATGCCACCGGATGGACGTCCATGCCGTAGGTGGTGGCATAGCAGCCGGTGATGAGGGTCGAGCGGGCGGGGGAGCTCTGCGGCCCGTTCGACCAGCCATTCATATATTGTATGCCGCCCCGGGCGAGCGAGTCGATGTTGGGGGTGTGCACGCTGCGATTGCCATAGCAGCCGAAGAGATACCAGCTCGAATCCTCGAAAGTGAGCCAGAGGATATTGGGACGCTCTGCAACCGCCTGAGCAGCTTTTGCCGCAGGTATGGCGCCAGGCAGGATCGAGCAGAAAACAAGGGTTTTTAACGGGTTCATGAGTTGTTTTTTTTGCAGGCGGTTCGTTTTGCAGGCAGGTCCTCAGGCGCAGGGATGACCTCCATAACACAGTAACGAAGATAATGCCATTTACCCGCCGAACGTTTCGATGGCGAACAATCGTTCTTCGATCCGGCGTTTTTTAATTTAGATTATGCCCCGAACGATGCTAAATTCGTCCAATCGCAGCCTCCGAAAACGACTGCTAAACAATATTCATATCCCTGTGGACAAAATCGAAAGAGATTTGCGAACTTTCCGGTTTTTTATGGACGGCAGTGTTTTCGTCGCGTGCGCGCTTTCCATACTTTTATAAAAAAATCCGAAAAGGTGAAAAAGATCGCTCTCGCCCTGTCGTTGCTGCTCTTCGCCGGGGTCGCTCATCCCTCAAAACCCGTTTACAGGCCGGGTACGCCGCACGCCGAGGCCCGCACGCTGCTCTGCACGTGGGGCGAGGCTATGCTTGCCTGTCAACTGCGCACGGACGATCCTGCTCTCGACGGGGCTCTGCTCTGCCCTGCCTGCGGACGCATCCACGGCCGCTGCATCGAAGCCGCGCTACCCTTCATGTGTCTGGCTCATGAGACGGGCGAGGCACGATGGGTCGAGGCTGCCCGCCGTGTGATGCGCTGGGGAGCCAATGTGAAGATGCCCGACGGCGGCTGGATGAACGACATAAATGTCTCGGACTGGAACGGTACCACCGTCTTCGCCGCCATCGCCCTCTATGAAGCGTTGCACCGTTACGGCGCGATGCTCGACGATTCTACCCGCAGTGCGTGGCGCGAGGAGCTGCGCTCGGCGGGAGAGTTTATCCATTCCAGCGACTTTATCTATTCGCGCCGCCGTGGCGGGTGGCGCAACATGAATATAAATTACTCCGCCTCGGCAACTTACGCTCTCCATGCGTTGGGTGAGATGTTCGCGCGCGAGGATTACAAAACCAAGGCGCGCCTGATAGCCTCCGACATGGCCCCATACTTCACCCGCGAGGGTTTTCTCTACGGCGAGGGGCAGCGCATGGAGCCGACGTCGAAGGGGTGTTTGCCGGTCGACCTGCTATATAATGTAGAGGAATCTCTGCCCAATCTGGCGAGCTACGCCGTTCTGTCCGGCGACGAGGCCACGCGCGCACTGGTCGAACGGTCAATGCGCACCCATCTCGCCTTCATGCTGCCCGACGGCGGCTGGGACGACAGCTGGGGCACGCGCAACTTCAAGTGGTGCTACTGGGGAGGACGCACCTCGGACGGTTTTATGGCCGGCTATTACCTGCTCGGCGGACAGTATCCTGCTTTCGACGAGGCGGTCATGCGCAATATCCGTCTGCTGGCCGCCTCCACCCGCGACGGATTGTTGAGCGGGCGCGATTATGCGGAGAATGGCCTGGCCACCTGCATCCACCACACCGTAAGCCATGCCAAGGCCCTCGCCTCGATGCTGGCCATCGCGCCACGACCATATAAACCCTGCGTTCTGCCGCGCGAAGCCGCTTCGGGGGCGACGCATTTCGCCGACATCGACACGTGGCTTGTGTCTGAAGGACCATGGCGGGCGACGGTGACCGGGTACGACTGCGAATACAAGGTCGAGGGAACACATCCGATGGGCGGCGCGCTTTCGATGCTGTGGCACAGTAATACAGGCCCCGTGTTCGCCGCCTCGATGAATCTCTACTCGCTCGTCGAGGCCCCCAACATGCAGGCCGACCGTCAGCGCCATACGATGTGCGCCACTCCGCGTGTGGAGTTGATCGAAAATGGAGTGATGTACAGCAATCTGGACGATGCGACGGCCTCTATCGCTTCGCAGGGAGGCTCGACGCTGCGCGTAAGGGCCCATCTGGTCGACGCCGGGCAGAGGCATCCATCCGCAGGGCCCGTCGAGGTGGAGATAGTCTATGAATTTACAGCGCAGAGGATTACGATGTCGGCGCACACGCTCTCGAAAGCGCCGGCGCGTATGGTATTGCCGCTGATCGCTCCGCGCTCGTGGCGGGTCGGCTGCAATGGCGGCGTCATCGAGATCACGGACGGTGCACGTACCGTTTCGGTCGCCTCGCCCGGAGTGCAGCTGCTGCCCTCGAACGATGGCCGCATCCTCTCCCTGACACCAGGATTCAGTTTCGTTCCCATCTCCGTCCCACTCGAAAACGGTGCGGCAACAACTGTCTTGACAGTGAATTAGTCGCCGCTGCGCACCGCGCCCCTGTTCCGCTGATATTCCGTCGGCAGACACCCTACGTGCTTTTTGAAGCTGGTGGCGAAGTAGGATGGCGAACTGAAGCCGACAATGCAGCTGACCTCCGCCACAGAGAGCTTGCCCTCGGCAAGTAGCGTGCAGGCGCGGTTGAAGCGTATCTTGCGGATGAACTGCGTCGAAGCCTCGCCGGTGATCGACTTCATTTTCAGGTGCAGGCTCGACCGGCTGATGCAGAGTTCGCGGGCGAAATCGTCCGAAGAGAACTCCTCGTTGCCGATATTCTCCTCCACTACCTTGATAGCT
Organism: Bacteroidia bacterium; assembly: GCA_025999315.1. Taxonomy (GTDB): domain Bacteria; phylum Bacteroidota; class Bacteroidia; order Bacteroidales; family Rikenellaceae; genus JAIRQC01. Next base: position 11,356 of record BNXD01000025.1, read on the forward strand.
TTGCGCAGGAACTCGCCGTCCACGGCGTTCGAGGTGATCTTGTCGGGATCGACCTCGGCTATGCTACGCGAGTAGTGATGGCGCAGACGGTAGCGGATTTTGAGCAGGTTGCCTATCTTGGCTTGCAGGATCGGCAGTGAGAACGGTTTGGACAGATAGTCGTCGGCCCCGGCTTCGATGCCGGCCATCTGACCCTCCATGCTGTCGCGCGCGGTGAGGATGACCACCATGATGTGGCTCGTGCGGATGTTCTGCTTGATGGCGCGGGTCAGCTCCAAACCATCCATGCCCGGCATCATGATGTCGGTTATGACGATGTCGACCTCCGTGTCGCGCAGCATCGCCAGAGCCTCGGCGCCGTCCGAAGCGGTGAAGATATTGAACCTGTCCGAAAAACTGTCGGCCAGATACTGTTTGATCTGATCGTTGTCCTCGACAATGAGGATCGACTCTTCGTGCGACCCGTGACCGACGGCCTGCGCCCGCTCGCCGACGTATGAGGCGTCCTGTACGAAGAGCGAGATGTCGCCGCCGCTCCGCCCCGCCGCCCGCTCTTCATGGGCAAGCTCTTCGGGAGCGTAGGCCTCGATCGAGGCGGGCAGCGAGATGCGGAATTCGGTGAAACGGCCCGGCTCGCTTTTCACGGCTATGACCCCGTGATGGCGATCGACCAGCAGTTTGACGATGGAGAGCCCGATGCCGGTGCCCGTTCTGTCTTCGTCGATGCGGTAGAACCGCTCGAATATCTTATCTATCTTATCCCGCGCGATACCCATGCCGCTGTCGCGAACGCTGATGGTCAGGCTATCGCCCTCCATGTCGAGCCCGACGCGAATCGTGCCGCCATCCTGAGTGAACTTGAAGGCGTTGGACAGCAGGTTCGTAACCATCATCTCGACGTAGGAGGCGTCGATGGCCGCCGTCCGCCCCGCCAGAGAGGAGGCAAGGATGAAGTTCATGTCGCGTCCCCGCGCATTATCCTCGAACATGGCGAAAAGGTTGGCCACCACCGCCTCCGGATCGGTCACGGCCACGCTTATGCGAAACATGTTGAGCTCGGCTTTGCTGTAGTCGAGCAACTGGTTGACCATGTGGAGCAGCCGACGGCTGTTGAGCCAGACATAGTCGATGCGCCGACGTACGAAGTTGTCCTGCACGGGGTGGCCGCGGATCTCCTGCAACGGCGAGAGGATCAGCGTGAGCGGCGTGCGTAACTCATGGGACATGTTGATGTAGAAGCGGATTTTCTCCTGGCTGATCTCTTCGATCTTGCTCCTCTCCATCTGTTCGAGACGGAGTTGCATCCGCATTTTGCCGCGCAGCGACAGGAAGTGCGCCACGCCCCATGCGGCCGCCAGTGCGGCCAGAATGCAGGCGATTTTGAACAGCGCCGCCTGGTGCCATGCCGGAGTGATGCGAATGTCCAGTCGGGCGGGCTGCTCGCACCACACGCCGTCGTTGTTGCCCGCCTTGACCAGCAGCGTGTAGCGTCCGGGGCGGAGGTTCGAGTAGCCGACCGATGTGCTGCGTGTCGGCCACCAGTCGTCGTCGAACCCTTCGAGCTTGCAGGCAAAGGAGTTGTTGATCCCGGCCAGAGGATTGGTAACGACGAACTCCACGCTGAACATATTGTCGCGCGAGGGCATCCTTACGGAGGTCAGGTTGCCCAGACTGTCGCACAGGATGCCGCTCGCCAGGTCGGTAGCGACCCGACGGTTGGAGACCGTGATGCCCGTGATGCGCGGCGCGGGAGCGAAGGGATTGTCGGTTATCTCCTCCGGGCCGAACCACGTGATGCCGTTGATCCCGCCGAAGTAGAAGGCTCCCCAGGCGGTGCGGCACGCCGCATACAGGTTGAACTGGTTGCTGCTGATGCCGTCCTCGCGCAGATAGTTGCGAAAGAGACCACTTTTGGGCGAGAAACACGACAGTCCGCGATTAGTGCTCATCCACAGACGGTTGTATCGGTCTTCGAGAATACTGTATACGCAGTCGTTGGGCAATCCGTCCGCTGTGGTGTAACCTTCAAAAGAGCCGCCCTGTTCGTCGTAGCGGAACAGCCCGCTCTTCGATCCGACCCATATCGTTCCGCCGCTGTCTTCGCTCACGCACACGACATGGAACTGTCTCCCCGTGGGCATGGTCTCAAAGGCGGTCAGACGATCGCCGACAGGTGTGTAGAGGTAGAGACCATAATTCGTCCCTATCCATATCCGCCGACGGCTGTCGCGGTACATGGCGTTGATGATCGACGAGGCGAGGCGCGGGTGTTTGGCCGCCACCGGATTGGGCAGGAATTTGCCCGCGCCCTTGTCGAAGGAGACCAGACCGCTCAGCGTGCCGATCCACAACATGCGATCGTCATACTTCAGGATCGAATAGCAGCTGTTGCGCAGATGGCTGTCAGGATCGAGGGTGAAGGTCGCGATCCTTCCCGACCGGCGGTCGAGACGGCTCAGTCCTCCGGCATGAGTGCCGATCCACATGGTGGTGGGGCCGTCGGCGAGCACCGTCTTGACATTTTCGGAACGCAATCCGTCGGAGGTGGAGTAATGTTTGAACAGACCTGTGCGCACATCGTAGAAGTTCAGCCCCGCATCGTTGGTGCCGATCCACAGGCAGCCCGTGTCGCCGTCCTCTGCGATGCAGTTTATCATGTTGTCCGAAAGTGAATTGACATGAGGCTGGTGTCGCAGCAGATGGAAGCGAAAGGCCATCGGATGCCAGTAGCTCAAACCGCCGTAGTAGGTGCCCAGCCACATCCCGCCCTGACTGTCCATGAATATCGAGCGGACGGAGTTGTGGCTGATCGACGTCGGGTCGTCGTAGCTGTAAGCGTATGCCGTGAAACGGTCGTCGGTCTGATTGTAGATGAACAGACCCTCCGTGGTGCCCACCCACAGTCGGCCGTCGCTGTCAAGACCCAGCGTGCGGACATTGTTGCTCGTCAGAGAGTGGGCTCCGGCTCCGCTCCTGTTGTAACGGGCGATGATGCGCATGGTGGCGTCGGCGCGCCACAGCCCGCCGCGTGTGGCGATCCAGAATCCGCCTTCAGGGTCGGGGGTGATGTGGGTAACGTGCTGCCGTTCGAGCTCCGGCATGATGCGCGCGACGGTTTTGTAGAGTTGCGAATAGATGTAGAGCCCCTCCGTGGTACCGACGAGCACATTGTCGCCATATCGACAGAGGCAGTAGATCGAGACACCGGAAAGCGGAACGCTCTTGTCGAAACGCCCGGAAGTCCTGTCGAAGCCGATCAGTCCGACGTCGGTGGCCAGCAGCAGCCGTCCCTCCGTGGCCGCGTCGATGGCGAAGACCTGCATGTTCCGCCCCGGCAGAGAGTAGTTGACGAAACGGCCGGTGAGTGCGTCGTAGCGCGAAAGACCCGATGCGGTGCCGATCCAGAGGCGTCCGCCCGCCTCGGCCCGTAGCGAACTTATGAAGTTGTTGCCCAGCGACGAGCTGTCGCCATCGACATGACGATAGACGGTAAAACGGTAGCCGTCCCAGCGGTTAAGCCCGTCCGACGTTCCGACCCAAATGCAGCGGTTGGCGTCCTCGGCAATGGCGAGCACGGTGTTCTGCGACAGGCCGTCGTCCACCGACAGCGTCTTGAAACGCACCGAAGGCAGAGCCGCGGCCTGCAGGGACAGCAGGGCAAAAATGGCGATCAGTATGTGTCTTCCCATAATTTTGATGTAATCCTGTGCAATAGGGAACGAAGTTAAGCCAAATTTTATTTTATTTAGACCCTGCGTTTATAAAAAACAACACTTTTTGCACAAAATCTAAATCGGTCGACACAGGATTTGTAATATGGGAGCCGCAATCGAAATGAAATTTGCTTGCGAATGGCTACTTTTGTATAAAACATTTGGAATGATGAACAGACTGTTGACCGCCGTCGGAAGTGTGGCGCTGCTGCTTCCTTCGGCCGCTTCGTCCCGCCCGGCCACCCGCCCGAACATTATCTTTATTCTCACCGACCAGCAGACCTCGCGGGCAATGAGTTGCGCCGACAATCCCTTCGTCGGGACCCCTGCCATGGACGCTCTGGCCGCCGACGGGGTGCGCCTCACGAGGGCCTACTGTCCGTTTCCGCTCAGCGGGCCCTGTCGCGCGTCGCTCATGACCGGCCGGACGGCATGGCAGGTGGGAGTAACCGACAACGAGCAACAGCCTTCGCCCGAAGCGATGGCGGCGAGCATCGGACTTAAAATGCGGTCCGCCGGTTACGAGCCTCTCTATGCCGGAAAATGGCATATCCCGCAGATAGAGGTGCCGGAGGGAATGGGCTTCACGAAGATATGCGGCATGGACGACCGCACGCTGGTCGACAACTGCGCGCCATACCTGTCGCGCAAATATGACAAACCGCTCTTCCTGGTCGCCTCGTTCCTCGACCCGCACGAGATTTGCGAATACGCTCGTTGCGAAACCCTGCCATACGGGCCGTTGGCAGATTATCGCACGGAGGAGTGCCCCAATCTGCCACCCAACTTCATGCCCTCGACATACGAGGCGGAGGCCCTGCGTCTGCACCACGCCATGACCCCGCGCATCCACGACACCTACGCCTACACGCAGGACGACTGGCGACGCTATCTCTACGCCTACTACCGTCTCGTCGAGCGGGTCGATCTGCAAGTGGGGCGTTTGGTCGATCTGCTGAAAAGGAACGGGCTGTACGATAACTCTTTGATAATCTTCGCTTCGGATCACGGCGACGGAGTGGCCGCCCATCAGTGGAACCAGAAATGGGCTCTGTTCGAGGAGGTGGTTGGTGTGCCGCTGATAGTCAAGGCCCCAAAAGGGGGGCTGCGCGGGGCGGTCAACGACACGGCCCTGTCGAATATCGGTCTGGACATCTTCGCCACGATATGCGACTACGCCGGTGTCGCTCCGGGCGAGGGTTACCGCGGCCGGAGCTACCGTCCGCTCGTCGAGGGAGGCGCGAAAGAGCTGCAACCGGAGGTATTTATCGAAACCACGCTGAGCGGCATCGACATGCGGGCGTGGAGCATCGTCGAGGGGCGATATAAATATGTACTCTACAACTATTACCGCAACCGCGAGCAACTCTATGATCTGCTGTCCGATCCGGGCGAGATGGTCAATCTGGCAGTGGACAGGGCATACGCTCCCGAGTTGCAGCGTCTGCGTGCAAAACTCCTCGACTGGGCGCAGTATACCGGCGAGCCACGCCTGCTGCGGAACATAAAACCACTGGTGAAATGAAAAAACTTCTGTCGACTCTTTGCGCGATGGCTTTGACTGCGGCGGCCGCAGCCGGAAACGCCACCATTCGCCCCACCGCTCAGACCCTGATGCACGAGATGAGGGCCACCCCTTCGCCGCTCGACAAGGCTGTGGTGCGGCTCGATCCGCCTGCGCTGATGTGGCCCCTGCCCGCCTGGATCGATTCGCGCGGCGCGGCCCTCGACGGTCTCGAAGATCATTCCGTCAACAAGGCCCGCAAGGTTGCGTATAAGGTACGCCTGTCGCAGGACAGGACTTTCCGGCGCAACGTAACAGAGGCGACGCTGCCGTGGCCGTTCTTCAACATCGGTCGTCCGCTCGCCGCAGGAAAGTGGTACTGGCAGTACGGTTACGTGCGCGGCGAGCGAACCGACTGGTCTCGAAGGCTCGAATTTACCGTTGCGCGGGACGCCCTGATCTTCTCACCGCCGCCGTATGACGCGGTCGCGGCGCGGGTTCCGGCCGAACACCCGCGAATTCTGACCACCCGCAGCGAATGGGACGCCCTGATCGAGCGCAGCAAGGGGACCCCGGAGCGCGAGTGGTATATCGCCGCGGCCGACAGGGTGTTGACAACCGGGATGCGCACGCCGGCCGACGTGGACACCTCGAAGCTCGCATCGCTCGCCAACGCCGTTCAGCGTGGGGCGCTGCTCACACGCGAAAGCCGCCGCATAATCGACCGTGAAGAGGAGAACTGCGAGATGCTCGTCCGGGCATGGCTGCTCACGCGCGACAGACGCTATGCCGACGAGGGCGTCCGGCGCATTATAACGATGGCCTCGTGGAGCAACGATAGCAATCTGGCGGGCGATTTCAATCAGTCGACCCTGCTATCGCTCTGCTCGTCAGGCTACGACTCGTTCTTCGACATACTTACCGACGCGCAGAAGCAAACTCTTAAAGAGGCCGTCGAACGCAATGCGAAGCTGTTCTTCGACCGCTTTGTCAATCATCTCGAAAACCATATAGCCGACAACCACACATGGCAGATGAACCTGCGCATCTTCACTTTCGCCGCTTTCGCCACTCTCGGCGAACTGCCCCAGGCCGGGGAGTGGACGCGCTACTGCTACAACCTCTGGCTGGCGCGCTTTCCCGGACTGAACGCGGACGGGGCGTGGCACAACGGCGATTCCTATTTCCATGTCAACCTGCGCACGCTCGTCGAGGTGCCGTGGTTCTACTCCCGGCTGACCGGATTCGACTTTTTCAAAGATCCGTGGTACCGCGGCAACGCCATGTATGTCATTTTCGCTCAGCCGCCCTTCTCGAAGTCGACCGGCAACGGCTCGTCGCATCAGAACATCCTCACCCCAAGCGGTTCGCGCGTGGGCTATGCCGACGCTCTGGCGCGCTTGACGGGTAACACATATCTGGCCGACTACCGCAACCGTATTCTCGACCGCGAGCCCGACTATCTGAAAAAAGCCTTCGGCAACAAGCCTGGCGATATGGCGTGGTTTCGCCTGCAATGCACTCTGCCGCTGCCCGCCGACAGGCCGGGACTGAAAGAGTTGCCTCGCGGCTATGTGTTCCCCGCTTCGGGGCTGGCCATGTTCGACTCCGACCTGGACGACACGGCGCACAATGCCATGATCGGCTTCCGGTCGAGTCCCTACGGTTCGACCTCGCACGCCACTGCCAACCAAAATGCCTTCAACACCTTCTACGGCGGCAAGTCGCTATTTTACAGTTCGGGCCACCACACCAGCTTCGTCGACCGCCACGCAGTCTACTGCCACCGCGCCTCGCGAGCCCACAATACCATTCTGGTGGGCGGCATGGGGCAGCGCATCGGCACGGAGGGTTACGGCTGGATCCCGCGCAGTTATGTCGGCGAGCAGATCGGCTATGTCGTGGGCGACGCATCGAACGCCTACGGGCCCGTGGTCTCGGAGCTTTGGCTCGAACGCGGGCGCGCCTCGGAGGTCGAATATACCCCAGCCAACGGCTGGGACGAAAATCGCCTGAAAACTTTTCGCCGCCATGTCGTTACGCTCGGCGACGCCTCGCTGACACTGATCTACGACGAGCTCGAAGCCGACCGCGACGTGGAGTGGAACTATCTGCTGCACACTGTCGTACAACCAATGGAGGTGGCTGCGACCGATGGCTGCGTGCGGGTGCGGGCGACCAACGGGGCGGGTGTGTCGCAGGCATACATATATTCTGAGGGGAAACCTCGCGTGGAGACGACCGACAGGTTCTTCTACCCTGCCGTCAATTGGCTCAGAGCCGACGACAAGGGCAATTTCAACCCCTATCCCAACCACTGGCACTTCACGGCCACAATGCCCTCGGCACGGGTTTGCCGCATCGCCACCGTGATCAGTACCCACGGTGCGGAGAGCGCAGGCACAGTTCCGACCGTGGCTGCCGACGGCGCGATCACGGCGGGCGACTGGACGATCAGGGTCAACCTCTCGCCATCGGGCAAACCCGTCTTTTCGGTGCGCAACGCCCGCACGGGAGCCTCGGCGGTCTACAACGACACGACCGTCATCACCGAACGCGGCAAAAAAACGATATTGAGGGACTTGCTCCCGGAACTTGAAATCTGAATATTATGAACCGAAGAGAATTCCTGAAAAATTCGGGGTGGACGCTGCTGGGTGCGGCGGCCGGAGCCTCGTTTATCGGCTGTGCAACGGGAGCCGTGAGCAGCAAAGCCGACAGTCGCATCCGCCGCCGCTTCGCTCCCGAAGGGAAGAAGCAGAACATCTACTGGGGCGATGTGCACAACCATTGTAACATAACCTACGGCCACGGCGGGCTTGAAGCGGCCTTCGAGGCGGCCAAAGAGCAGCTCGACTTCGTCTCCGTGACCCCTCACGCCCTGTGGCCGGATATTCCGGGCAAGGGCGATCCTCGCCTCGAATGGGTGATCGAGTACCACGAGAGCGCTTTCCGCCGTCTGCGCGCCGGGGGCTGGGACAGATATGTCGAGAGCACAGGCCGCCACAACGACCCGGGCAAGTTCCTGACCTTCCTCTCCTACGAGTGCCACAGCATGGAGCACGGCGACCATGTGGTGCTGCATCACGATCTGCGGGCTCCGCTGCTCGAATGCGCCTCCGTGCCCGACCTGATGCGTCAACTCGAAGGGCAGAAGGCATTTATAACCCCGCACCATTTGGGTTACATGTCCGGTTACCGCGGCTACAACTGGGCGGCTTTCAAGGGTGGCGATCAGACGCCGTTCGTGGAGATATTCTCGCGCCACGGGCTGGCCGAGTCCGATCAGGGCGATTACGACTATCTGCACGACATGGGGCCCCGCACATGGGAGGGCTCGGCGCTCTACGGCCTCGAACAGGGCAACCGCTTCGGCATCATGGGCTCGACGGATCAGCACGCCGGCTATCCGGGCAGCTACGGTGACGGTCGCATGGCCGTGCTGGCCCCCTCGCTCGACCGGGATGCGCTGTGGGAGGCGATACGCACACGCCGTATATACTGTGCTACGGGCGACAAAATCGCTATCGATCTGCGAGTTAACGGCGAACAGATGGGAGGCGTGACCCGCGGACACAAACGCGACATTTACCTCGGCGTCGAGGGGTGGAACTTTCTTGATTATGTCGAGATTGTCAAGAACGGGCGTACATTTGCCCGTTTCGAGGGGCCGCAGTCGCTCCGTCCGATGCAGAACGACGACCCTGTTCGCGCCAGAGTGAAATTGGAGTTCGGCTGGAATCGCGAAGAGGAGCCCGTGCGCTGGGACGGCGAGGTACGCATCGACGGCGGGGTGATAAACGGCGTGGAGACCTGCTTCCGCGGGCTGCCCTACACATCGCCGCAGCCAGGCGTGCCGGAGCGGCAGACGAAGGTCAACCGTTTGACGAAAGTCTCCGCCGACAGCGTCGCCATCGAAATGTACTCCGTGAAAAATCCCAATACCCTCACTCCGGCCATGCAGGGGGTGATCCTCGACGTGACCATGCCGCGAAATGCGAAGATAACCGCGGCGTTCAACGGCCGCACCTTTTCGCACACGCTGGGCGAACTGCTCGAAGGGTCGCACTCGCACTTCATGCGCGGCTGGCTGAGCGAGGCCATCCGATTCAACCGCGCCGCCACGCCGGAGGCCTGGTCGCTCGAAGCCGCCCTGTCGGACGGCAAACCGGAGCGCGATGCGGATTATTATTATGCCCGCGTGCGTCAGCGCGACGGGCAGTGGGCGTGGAGTTCGCCGATATGGGTCGAAAGGGTATGAGAAACATGATAAAATATGTCGCCCGCTCGACGGCGCGCGGCCGATCGCCTGCCGCGGCGACGCGCCGAAGGATTCCATCGATCCTCTAATCGCGCCGGGCGATAACACGCTGATAATTAGAGGCCCCGAAGGGGATTTTTCGGATGGGGAGGTGGCGCTGTCCATGCCGCACGGTTTCCGCGCCATAACTCCCGGAGAAAGCCGACTGCGCACCAAAACGGCGGCTGCTGTGGCCGTGGCGGCTTTTGGCTTCGCGCTTTCAAAATCGCCACGCAGGGGCGAAACAACCCCGGCGGGGAGCAACGGGCGGTTCAAAAATTGCCGCAGGGCCGAGCGAATAGCGATGCCACTTGTTTGACGACGTTAGGCCCCGCATGGGGACTAAAAGGAGGAGGTTTGGCGTCGCAGCGAGGACCAAGGCAATTTGGCCCGTTGCTCCCCGCCGGGCGGTTTTTCGCTCTTTTTGGCGGCAAACGACGCCAAACCGCGCGCCATCGAGCTTGCTCGATAGTGGCCGAGGTGCGAATCGACGCTCGAAGCAGGAGCAGAGGCCGCTTGCGGACTATGCCCTGCAAGGAGGAGAAGGACGGGCGTTCCTTTGCCCGCCAACTTCTCGACGCTCGAAGCAGGAGCTTAAGGCCGCTTGCGGACTATGCCCTGCAAGGAGGAGAAGGGCGGGCGTTCCTTTGCCCGCCAACTTCGGAGTAAGGCGAGCGTCTTTTTGCGAGCCAACAATCGCCGCCTGAGCTGCGGGGCTACTTTGAGGTTGTTTAGACTTCTCCGCTCTTGTTCTTTGCGGCTCTTTCGCCCCCTGCCTGCCTTGCCTCCTTGTCGCATAGCGGGAGCTATGCTCCGCGTCGGCAAGTTGTCAGAGGCCAAAATGGCTCACAAATAACTTCGGCGGAGAAGTCTAAGCAACCTCGGCGCTGCTGGTGAGGCTGCTGCGCCGAACTCGGCCTTTTAGTCGCTTACGCGCCTAACGCCCTCGAACAGCGGCTCGCTTGGCGCCTGCGGCTCCAACCGCCTCGCTCTCGACGCGCTCCGCTTTACGCCTCCTCG